>DATAUY010000046.1:0-37071 GCA_036268025.1 Candidatus Sulfotelmatobacter sp.
CGGGATCGTACTCTGCGAGAAATGCCGTCGTGAAGCGGAGTCCGCCCTGGCTGTTGGTGCAGGCGTAGCGGTTCATGTTGGCCGCGAGTTCGGGCAGCGCGACCTGAGCGGTCGAAAGCGTCTTCAGGCTTGCCTGAAAGGTAGCCATCAGCATTGCGGCGGGAATGCTTTTGCCGGCGACGTCGGCTACTGCGAGAACGACGCGATTATCATCATTCGTTCGACCGGGGCGCGGGAACACGTCGTAGTAGTCTCCGGCGACCGTGTTGGCTGGACGCGTGGCGTAGGCCAGGGCAATGCCAGGGATTTGCGGAGGGACGCCCGGAAGCAGCCATGTCTGGATTTCGCGCGCGATCTGCAAGTCGCGCTTCATGACGACGCGATCCGCAATCTCAAGCATGAGCAACAGAAGCAGCAGCAGAGCGGCCCAGAAGTGAAGATCGAATTCGACCGCGTAAGCTTTGCCGCCCGCGCCGGTGTAGTCGAATCCGGCATGAGGGATGACGAGAAGAACCAGAGCGAACAGCAGCAAAACGCGGCGGGCCGGCGAAAGCTTCTCAAACACAGCCCAGAAAAATTCTTTGATGACATGAAAATGACGTCCGCGGTCTGTCAGGCCTTCCGGCGTTTTCGCGGCTACGTCTTTGGAATAGAGCCGATAGCTGGCGCGAGCTTCGCTCTCGAACTGCGACCAAAGCTGGCTGACCTCGAGACCCTCGGTGACGCGGGTCCAGAATTGATGCATGCGCGTCCCGAAGGAAACATGCTGGGCGGAAGGCTGTCCGGGCTGGGAAGCGGTGGCCATCAGGATTGAATTTGATTATAGAGGAACGGGATTTGCTGCCCTCTGAAAGGCATTTACCGCCGAGGTCGCAGAGAACGCGGAGAAAAACAGCAAAAACAGCTATGAGAGGAATTTGCAGATACACCCAGAGTTTGTTGTTCCTCGGCGTACTCTGCGTGCTCGGCGGTGAAAATCCTTTCAAAACAGGTTCATCTGTTCATCAAAACCTTGAGGCACGAGCTTCGTTGCGAACGCCGGATGGTCGCGCCGATCGGCTCGGGTGAGTTTGTATTTCTCGCGCAACCTTTTCACGAGTTGCGAGAGACGCTCGCTGTACGCCTTCGGCAAGAACGCGCGGTCCTTGTAACGCTGGCGATAGCTGGCAGCGAGATGCGGGAAGTTCTCGTCGAGAAATGGCAGAAAGACCGCGGCTGAGCACGGCTTCAGGAAAAGAGGATTCGCAAAAACGTACTCTGCGCCAGATTCGGAGGCGGCGCGAATTACCGCTTCGAGATCTTTCGGAGCATCGGTAATTCCAGGGACCACGGGCGAGCAGCTTATGCCGACACGGATGCCCGCGCGCGCAAGCGTACGGACCGCGTCAAGGCGCAAATCAGGCCGCGGCGCACGCGGTTCAAGCATGCGAGCCAGATCGGTATTCAGTGTTGTGATGGTGACGTGGACGGAAAGCTTATTTCTCTGCGCGACCTGCTGAAGCAATTCCAGATCGCGAACGACCAGGTTGGACTTGGTCACGATGCCGAGTTCGTAGCCCCGGTGCCGTGAAAATTCTTCGAGAATTCCGCGTGTGACCTCATAGCGGCGCTCAGCCGGCTGGTAAGGATCGGTAGCCGTGCCCAGCGCAATCGATTCCCCGGGCTTGACCCGGCGAAGTTCGGTCCGCAACAGGCCGGCCGCGTGTTGCTTGACGTAGATTTTTCGCTCGAATTCGAGACCGTCCCGCATCTCCATGAATTCGTGGGTGTAACGGGCATAGCAGTAGCGGCAGGCGAACTCGCATCCGCGATATGGATTGATGGTCCAGGTGAAGGGCATCGCGCGGTTGCTCACACAACGGTTGAGCAGGGACTTGCTCGCGAGCGTGAAGTATTCGACGTCATGCCCCTCGCGCATGGAGTCGCCTTCGGCAGCGAGGCGAGCGATCCCCACGAGACGGGGTCTCGTCGAAGGCGGGAAGAAAAGCAATGACGACATTGTATTCGCCTTTTATTCGCCTATGATGGGCGATCTGGTAGAAATTGTCAAGCATCTTACGTCCTCCTGGACAGCTTGGAGAGTCGCGGTAATCCCCTAAGCATCTTTGGGGAGCCGTGAAGGATAAAGCCCAACTTCATGCGGGACTTCCGATCCTCATGAGAGCATGGGACCAGGAACTGGACTCGGCGTTGTCTCCGTCGCGCATGGCCATGCTGGCGCTTGGTATCAGAGGACTGATCGGAGCCGTGCTTTCTATTACCGCCATTTTCGGCACGGCGGCCTGTTCGATCAGCAAACGCTTTCGGGGAGTTGGGCATTCGCATTGCTCTGGGCGGGCAACGGAAAGAAGTCTTGCATGCGGCGTTGGGACGGGCTCAAGTTGCTAGCCTTGGGTTCCGCGGTGGGATTGACGCTCGCAATCCTGGCCCGCCGCGTGCTGGCCAACACCGTGTACCAGCCGACCCCGCGGGATACACTGGTTCTGGTCCGGCGTGGTTCTGGCGATGGGGCTGCTGGGGCTTGTTACCACGTGGATCCCGGCTCAGAGGGCGCTGTCGGTCGATCCCTTGATGCTGCTTCGCGAAGAATAAGGCCGGAGAACTTTGGGCACGTTACCAGTGTGCCCCCAACGGCAGGGCCATTTCCAAAGAACGTTTGCTGGCGGAGAATGGAGTCCAGCAAATGGCCAGCGAATCCAAGTCGGGCAAGGACACTCTCAAGGTCGAGAAGACATCCTTCGGTGTTCTGGGGATTTGTATTTTGGTGCTGGTGTACTTGCTCGTCTTCCGGCCGTTTTAGGGTTCGGTCTGTCTTCTTCAGTTGCGACTTTTTCTTTTGCCCCTTCGGATCTTTGCTGATATTTTGTGCGGGCTACCCACGGCTTGCGTCGTGCTGTAGTTTTTACCGCTTCGCGGCTTTGGTCCTCCTGTTGAGCACTTTTTTCCGCTATTGTGGGACGACACCGGCCAGCGGGCAGGAGTACCCGCTTCCCATTTTTTTCTTTATTGGGCCGTATTCTCCGAAGGCTTCTCGAACAGCTTCGAGTCCAGCTGTGGATTCAGATCAATCTTCTTGTATTCGGCGTTGCCGATGTCCTGGCCGCTTTGCTTGTTCTTGTGCTGATAGGGCAAGGTCAGACCGTCAGCGGTGCGCCAGTCGCTGAGGTCGGTTTGGCCGTCGACAGGTCCGGAGTGTCCCATAGCTTTGTATTGTTCGCGGAGCACATGGCCGGTTTTGGAGTCCACATACCACCGTATCCAGGGAACCGCGCCGCCGATATCGACCACGGTTGCATCGATGTCTCCGATTTTTTCTGTGCCGGAGGCGTTGAACGTAAACGCGGGATCGTCGGCGTGCTGCGCGATGTAGACAAGTTCGTGGTGGAGCTGCGCGAGCGTATCGGCCTTCTGTTCGGGAGGCATGCCGCGGCTGCCGCGTCCGGCCATGTTCATGTAAGCCGTAGCGGGAGAAGCCACGATTGTCAACGGACCCTGTTCGGTCTTGACTTCAACGTGAATGCTGTCTGGAAACTGCATATTCACGTCGATGGGAGTCATCGGGCCGCCGGGCTCGCCTTCGTCGAGCAAGACGTGCATCGACTGAATGGATTTCAGTTTAGGCAGGCCTCCCATGGCGGCGGCAACTTTTTCTACGAGTGCCTTGCCTTCGGGATTCGACGCAGCGGGCTTAGCTTCTTCTTTGGAACCAGGCGGCGGGGGAATTTTGATATCGATTTCCTTCACCGGGCCGAGCGACGTGAGCGGTTGGTCGAACTCCTTGGTGTTGCCCACGACCAGCACGGCGAGTTGGTCTTTGTGCAGGTACTTCGCGGCAACGCGGTTGACATCAGCCGGCGTGACCTTCTTGATTTCAGCCTGGTATTTGTCGAGCCAGTCGGGCGGATATCCGTAGTATTCGTAAGTCATGCGCTCTGCGAGAATTTTGTCGGGCGAATCGAGCCGGAAAATGAACGTATTGAGAATGGCGTCCTTGGCGCGCTCGACCTCATCGCCAGCGATCGGCTGCTTGGCCAGGTCGTCGATGTTTTCGTCGACGGCTTTGACCGCCTCGATGGTGCTCTGGCTCTTGGTGCCCATCGAGATTTGCAGGATGCCGGGATGCCCGAAGTTGGTGCCGACCCCTCCGCCGACTCCATAGGCGAGGCCGCGCTTGGTGCGGATGTCGTTGAACAGTCGCGATGAGAATCCGCCGCCAAAGGCTTCGTTGAAGACGCTCAGCGCATAGTAGTCGGGATTATCGCGTGTCGTGCCGAGCGTAACCATCCAGATGTTGCTTTGATTGACATCATCTTTGGGGATCAGGTAGTAGCCGGGCTTAGCCGGTGAATATTGGATGTTGTTTCTGGGAAACGCCGGCCCCTTCGCCCACGAATCAAAAGCAGCGCGGAGGCGCGCTTCCATAGCGGCAGAATCGAAATCTCCGGTGATGCCGAGAATAATGTTGTTGGGATGGATATACTTCGCGTGCCAATCAATCAGGTCCTGGCGAGTGATGGCGGCGATAGTCGAGTACTCGGGCACGCGGGCGTAGGGATTGTCCGGGCCATAGGCGAGTTTCACGGCCTCACGGTGCGCGATCTCGCTGACTTCGTCATTGCGGCGGGAAATGCCGTCTTCCTCGCCCTTTTTGGCGATGTCGATTTTGTCGGCGCGGAATTCAGGATTCTGGAGCACGTCCACGAAGACTTTAAATACGTCGTCGAGATCGCCTTTCAGGCAGGAGAAGCCGATCGTGGTGGAGTCTGGGCCGGGGCCGGTCTCGACTTTGGCGGCACGTACTTCCAGGAAGTCGTCGAGTTGATCTCCGGTTTTGGATTTCGTGCCGCCGGTTCGCCAGACCTCGCCGAAGATATCCACGAGGCCGGTCTTGTCGGCGGGTTCGTTCACCGAACCGCCGCGGATCCGCGCCGTTCCGTCGATGAGCGGTAGTTCGTGGTCTTCCTGAAGAAAGATCACCATGCCGTTGGAAAGTTCAATGCGCTTGGGTTGCTGCGGCTTGAACGCGGGTAACTGCGGAATCGGAATCTGCTTCCAGTTGGGGACCTGCGCGAAGCTGGATGGAACCAGCAGCGTTGCGGCAAGCATGAGAAGAATGAGCGCCATCCGCTTCATTGCGCACCTCCCTGCTCGCCGGAGCCTTGATCGCCGGAGCCTTCGCCGGGACTGTCTCCGGATCTGTGCGAGGGTTGGCCGCCATCTCCACTTCCTGAGTTGGTTTGCAAAATACCTACCGTGCGGTTGGTATCGACAAAGACCTCGTTGGCAACGCGGCGAATGTCAGCTTTGGTGACCTGGTCGATGCGATCGACGGAACGGAAGAGTTCGCGCCAATCCCCGTAACGCGTCTGATAGGTCGCGAGTTGCGTGGCCAGCCCTTCATTGTCGGCAAGCCCGCGAATCAGGTTGGCTTTGCTGCGAGTCCGGATCATCTTCAGTTCTTCGTCGCTGATGTCTTCTTTCTTGAGGCGATCAATTTCGCCGTGAATTGCGTCTCCCATTTCCTGCGGCGTGTGGCCGGGTAGCGGGACTGCGATAAAAGCGAACAAGTGCGGATATTTCACGCCAGGGTAGCCCGTGAGCCCCTCGGAAAACGAAGCGATTTTCTTGTCGCGAACGAGTGAGCGGTACAGCCGGGAAGTACGGCCCTCGGACATAAGATCGCTGATGGCATCGAAAACGGCATCGTCTTTGCTGCGGTAGTCCGGGCGATGATAGCCCTCGATATAGATAGGCTGCGAACGCTCAGTCAGTACCACGCGGCGCTCGGAATTTTGCGGTGGCTCGGTGGTGGTGATTTCGTCTGGATGAGGCCGCGTGGGCAGCCGTCCAAAATATTTTTCAAGAATCGGCATGGCCTGCGACGGTTTTAAATCGCCTGCAACCGCGATCACCATGTTCGAAGGAACGTAGTAAGTGTCGAAAAATTTCTGCGCGTCTGTGGCAGAGAAGTGATTGAGATCTGACATCCAGCCGACCCCGGGCCGATGATATGGATGGGCGGCGAATGCCTCTTCGGTGAACTGCTCAAGCAACCGGCCGAACGGATTGCTATCCGTTCGCATGCGGCGCTCTTCGATAACCACATTGCGTTCTTTGTAGAACTCGCGCATCACCGGGTGAAGGAAACGTTCCGATTCGAGATAAGCCCAGAGTTCAAGGCGATTTTCCGGCATTGAGTAGTGGTATTCGGTTTCGTCATGGCTGGTGGAGGCGTTCATCCCCTCGCCTCCGTTTTGTTCGACGATCTTGCCGAATTCATTCGGCCTGACGAACTTATTGGCCTCGTCTGTGGCGTCCTTCCAGTTTTTTTCGAGCTGTTTTAACTTCGCCGGGTCCTGGCCTACGGTCTTGTCGCGTTCGGCGACGTAGGCGGCATAGGCCGTTTCCACCTTTTGCAGCGCAGGTTTTTCTGCCGCATAGTCTGTCGTCCCGATCTTGTCGGTGCCCTTGAATGCCATGTGCTCGAACATGTGCGCGAGCCCCGTGGCAAGCAGAGGATCTTGCGCGGAACCGGCGTCCACGAGGGTAAAGAAAGAAAAGACGGGCGCCTCAGGCCGCTCGCACACAATCACGGTCATGCCGTTAGGCAGTTTCTTCACGGTGACGCGCTTTTCGAACGACGCTACATCCTGAGCGAGAGCGACGGCAGAGAGAAAGAGAATAAGACAACAAATCTTCAGAATGCGGGCTTTCATCGGGCCTCCGACGGATGGGCGAAATCTGTGAAACACATAGATTGGACGGGCCAAAGGGGCAGAAGTTTGAAAGTACGTGGGCGGCAGGGAAGTTGTCAAACGGCAGATCTCTCGAGGTTTAGGAGGAAATCCGTATTTTGTAGCTGCTTGACTTTCAGGCACAATGGCGGCACGGAGATCCTGTGATCGACTCAGCCGTGGATGTTCAGGGCAAGCATCTCAAACTGTCGAATCTGGACAAGGTACTTTATCCTGCCGCCGGATTTATGAAGAAGGATGTCATTGACTATTACGTGCGGATCGCGCCTGCGCTGCTTCCGCATCTGCACGGGCGCGCGCTGACGCGCAAGCGATATCCGGATGGCGTGGATGCCGAGCCGTTCTTCGAAAAAAATGCCCCGATGCACAAGCCGGATTGGGTCAAGACCGCTCCGATCTGGAGCGGCCACAACCGGCGTACAGTGCACTATATTCTGGCGGACGATCTGGCCACCCTGGTGTGGCTGGCAAATCTGGCCGCACTCGAATTGCATCCGTCCCTGGCGCTGGCGAAGGACATTGAATGTCCGACAGAGATGGTGTTCGATCTTGATCCCGGGCCCCCGGCGAACATCGTGCAGTGCTGCCAGGTCGGATTGTGGCTGCGGGAAATCTTTGACCATTTTAAATTGCAGAGCTTTCCGAAGACTTCCGGGTCCAAAGGATTGCAGATTTATGTGCCGTTGAATACGCCAGTTACCTATGACGACACGAAAACGTTTTCCCGCGCGCTGGCGGAGCTGCTGGAGGACCAGCATCGCGACACGGTCGTGTCCGACATGAAGAAGAACATCCGTACGGGAAAAGTATTCGTCGACTGGAGCCAGAACGACAAGCACAAGACGACGGTCGCTGTGTATTCGCTGCGCGCGCGGGAGCGTCCGACGGTTTCGACTCCAGTTACGTGGGATGAGGTTGAGAAGACGCTGAAGAAAAAGGACGCGTCGTTGCTGGTGTTCGAGGCCAGCAAGGCGGTTGCGCGATTCGAGAAAATGGGAGACTTGTTTGAGCCTCTGCTGGAGTTGAAGCAGAAGTTGCCGAAATTGAGTGCGGCTGCGGCCGTCGAGCACAAACCGATTGAGATCGCTGCGGAGGCTGAAGACGAGGAAAGAGCCGCACGCCAAATGAAGTACAAAAGGCCAAAGAAAACTGCGGCCCGCAAGAAATCGAGCAAGAGATAGCCGCGTCACATTTGAATTGGATGGAGTAGTTCTCGATCACCATGGCGCAACTGTTCGTTGGAACTTCGGGCTGGGCGTATCCGAGTTGGAAGCCTGATTTCTATCCGCAGAAGCTGGCTCAGAAGAAGTTCCTCGGCCACTACGCGTCGTTGCTGAACACGGTTGAAGTGAACTTCACCTTTCGCCAACTGGTGAAGGAGACGACGATCCAGAACTGGATGAAAGAAACGCCGACGCATTTCTTATTCGGGATCAAGGCACACCAGGTCATCACGCACATCAAGCGGTTGAGGGGAGCGGAGAATTTTCTGCCGAGATTTCTGGCGACGATTGAGCCGCTGGCCGCAGCAGCAAAGCTGGGGCCGGTGCTGTTTCAATTGCCGCCGAACCTGAAGATGGATGCGGGTTTGTTGAAGGATTTCCTGGCCATTGTTCCGCGCACGGTGCCTTCTGCGTTCGAGTTTCGGCATGAATCGTGGTTCGACGAGGCGACATGGGAACTGCTGAAGTCAGCCGGTGCCGGCTTGTGCGTCGCTGAAACGGAAACCAGGACGACTCCCGATATTGTGACCGCTGCATTCGCCTACTATCGCTTCCGCAAGCCCACATACACGGGCGAGGAACGGCGAGCCATGGTCGAGCGCATTCGTGAACATCTCGCCGAGGGGCGCAACGTGTTCGCATATTTCAAGCACGAAGAGACGCCGCAGGGTGCGCTGTATGCGGTGGAAGTGCTAAGGGAAGTGACAGGAGCGATTCCTGGCTAGGACATCGGCAAATTAAGTCCCCAGAATCCTTTCGGGCACTCTTGCAATACCCACCAACCAGCCATACTGGTTGTTCTACCTATGGCGGCTGAAACCAACTCGCGCGTCCTGGCCGATTTCCTCGACTATCTGCGGATTGAGAAAGGGCTGGCGAAGCTCACGGTGAGCGCGTACTCAACCGACATTCTCCAGTTTGCAGAGTTCCTTGAGAAACGAAAACAAGTCCTGCTGACTGCGCAGCGTCGCGATACGCGTGAATTCTTGGGACAGCTTTTTTCGCACGACGTGGACGGGCGGAGCGTAGGCCGAAAGCTTTCAGCGCTGCGGCATTTATATCGGTACCTGCTGCTCGATAAGCGAATCGAGCATGATCCGACATTGAATATTGAATCGCCGAAGCAGTGGAAGGTGTTGCCGAAGTCGCTGGCGAGGGATGAGATAGAGGCGACGCTGAGAGCGCCGGGCGAGGCACTGAGGAGTGCGCGGCGTCAAACGAAAGATGCGGCGGCGATAGCCTTACGCGACCGGGCGATTCTGGAATTACTGTACGCCGGGGCGCTGCGGGTTTCGGAGCTGGTGACCGCGGGGCTGGAAGATTTGAAATTGGAGTCGGGATACATGCTGGTGCGCGGCAAGGGAGATAAAGAACGGGTTGTACCGTTGGGAAAGCCAGCGCAGGATGCCCTAACGGAGTATCTGAGGAGTGGGCGTTCGGTGCTGGCTCGAAGAGGTGAAAGTGAAATTCCCCACGTCTCGCAAGAACCGCGAGACATGTGGCACCCGCCTTCTGAAAGTCAAAATTCCCGCCCCCTCGCAAGAGCCGCGAGAAGGACGGGGCGGCCGTCTACTTTTTTATTTATCGCACGAACTGGGGGAAAACTGACGCGGCAACGGGTGTGGCAGATGGTGGGTGCGGCATCGGCGGCTTCGGGGCGGCATGCTTCTCCGCACATGCTGCGGCATTCGTGCGCGACACACATGGTTGAGAATGGTGCTGACTTGCGTACCGTGCAGACAATCCTGGGGCACTCGGATATTTCCACGACACAGGTCTACACGCACCTGGCGCTGGATCGGCTAAGAAGTGTGTATCAGAAGCATCATCCGAGGGCTAAGGCGAAGTGACGAACCAACCCAATAGTATCGTCGGCAAAGCTATAGCCGACTTCCTGCGTCACCTGAAGGAGCGAAATGCCTCGCCGCACACAATCAAGGCCTACAGCGGAGACCTGGCGAATTTTTCCACCTACGCCGGTTCGCGCGGATGGAAGCAGATCGACCACATCGTGGTCCGCGGATTTCTCTCGCGGCTCTACGAAAAAGGATTGAGCAAGACCTCCGTCGCGCGGTCGCTGGCGGCGGTGCGGTCGCTGTACAGGTGGCTGGCGCGAGAGGAAGTGGTGGAGCAGAATCCGGCGAAGCTGGTGGCAACGCCGAAGCTGCCGAAGAAACTGCCACGCGTCCCAACGATTGAAGAGATGAATTCCGTGCTCGACGGGCAGATGCCCGAGACTGCGGCATTTCCCGAGCGCGATCGGCTGATGCTGGAATTGTTGTATGGCTGCGGCATTCGAAATTCGGAGTTAACCGGGATTAATCTTGCCGATGTTCAATTGAGCATCGAAGGGATTCTTATTCGTGGAAAAGGGAAGAAGCAACGCCTCGTTCCATTCGGCGGATCGGCCAAGGCGGCGCTGGCGGTTTATTTACCTGCGCGACAGACGGCGTTGAGTGAGACGGGCAAGAAGACCCCCGCATTGCTCATCAACCAGCGCGGCGGGCGGCTGACCACCCGTAGCGTTGGCCGCATTATCAAGAAGATTGCCGTGGCAAAAGGGCTTTCACCCGATGTACATCCGCACACGTTGCGGCATGCCTTTGGAACGCACATGCTGGAAGAGGGTGCGGATTTGCGAGCGATCCAGGAGTTGCTCGGTCACGAGCGGCTGGCAACTACGCAGCGCTATACCCAGCTTTCGATGAAACATGTGTTGCAGGTTTACGATCAGACGCATCCGAGAGCGAAATAGCCACGATCCAAATAAATCTTGTCATCCTGAGCGAAGCGAAGGATCTGCGTATTTGCTCGCAGCACGGCGCCGTAAGCGAGTGCAGAGATACTTCGCTTCGCTCAGGAAAACAAAAGTTAGTTGCAGCGGCCCTATTTCGCTCTCAACTCTTCCCACATCGCGACAATCTTCTGTTTCACTAACGCGGTATGTTGCTCGTAAGTCGCCTCTGACGCTTCCGCTTCCGGCGGCGGTTGAATTGGATCGCCGAAGACCATTTTCAGCGGCTTGAATCCTTTGAAACCTTGATTCCTTGGCCATACCTCGTAGAAACCCTCGATGGCTACGGGAACGATCGGTGCATGCATGTGAATTGAGAGAATGGCCGCGCCCTTCTTGAAGATTTTCGGCGTGCCATCAATTGAGCGTTCGCCTTCCGGATAAAGAACGAGCGCCATGCCATGCTTTAGCCCAAAAGCGCCGGCCCGCATGGCAGGGATCAGGTTCGCATCCGGATCGAGGACGACGACTTTGATGGAACTCGCGAGTTTTCGCATGAATCCTTTGCCGAAGATTTCGCTGGTGCCGACAGCGAAGGACCGCCGGAAAACATCGGAGGGCAGGGTCGAAGCAAGAATTAACGGATCGAGGTAGCTCTGGTGATTCGAAGAAATGATGTAAGGGCCGCTCTTCGGCAGTTTTTCGATGCCGCTGACTTTCAAATCGAAGCGGTCGAGCGCGATGACCTGGATGAGACGCGAGACGAAGTACCAGAAAAAATCGCTGAAGGGTCTTGGCTTAACGAGCGCAAGAACATCGGGGTCGTCGGAGTCCTCGGCAAGGATGGATTTCCATCCGGCAAAAGCCGCGCGAGGGGATGCCGTGCCCGACTTTGCGCTTTTCAGCACCGCATCAACCAAGTCGCGCACGGTATAGATTTCGGCGAGTTGCGATTCTTCGACGCTGCTACCGAGTTCTTCTTCGAGGCGGCTAAGTACTTCGACGCGCTGCATGGAATCGAGGCCTAGGTCGAGTTCCAGATTCAGTGTGGGGCGCATGTTTGGCGGCGCAGCGCTTGCCGAATCGCGAATAATGTTCAACGCACGCTGTACATCGGGCTGATTGAGCCACTCGCTTTCCTCCGGTGTGAGCGGCTTCTCCGACGGAACCTCGGAATCGCCGGATAGTTTCTTTCCCTGATTTGCGCGTACGCGCTTTTCGACTTCGAAGCGCTTGATCTTTCGCGTGGTGGTGCGAGGCAGATCGTCCTGCCAAATCTCATAACTGGCGATGCGCTTGGTCGAGGCAATCTTCTGCGACAGGCCTTCGATATCGAAGCGTATAACTTCTTTCGCGTTGACAACCTTGCGCTGGCGCAGCGTGTCGAAGTTGGGAACGATCACTGCATGCAGGCGATCGCGCGCCTCTCCCGGCTTGCCTTCGAGGCCCATCACGGCGATTTCCTTGATGAAGGGCGATTTCAGGTAATGCGTTTCGATCTCTTCTGGATAAACGTTCTTGCCGTTGCTGAGGACGATGACTTCTTTCTGTCGACCGGTGAGAAAGAGATGGCCGTGAGAGTCGAAATAGCCGAGGTCGCCGGTGTGAAACCATCCGTCTTTAAGGACGGCGGCGGTGGCGTCGGGCCGGTTCCAATATCCCTTCATCACGACCGCGCCGCGGATGGCGACCTCGCCGATCGCGGGGCCGTCTTCCTGCGGTTGCGGATTGACAATTTTGCCTTCCACACCCTTCATGGCTTTGCCGACCGACCCGATTTCGTTGTCGTGGGGAGAGTTGGCAAAGACAGCCGCAGCTGTTTCGGTGAGGCCGTAGGCTTGCAAAACGTCGATGCCGAGGTCGTAGAATGCGCGGGCAATTTCCGGATCGAATCTCGATCCCCCGGTCACGAGATAGCGCATCCTGGGGCCGAGCGTGTCGCGAACTTTGCGGAACATCACGCGGCCCAGATTGATTCCCACTTTACGCATGGCGCGGTTGAGGGAGAGCATCGCGGAGAAAGCCTTCTGCGCGATTGCTCCCCGCTTCTCGATTTCCTGTTCCAGGCGTTCGTGAATCAGGTAAAAAAACTGCGGAACCACCGCGAAGGCTGTGATGTTGCGCTCGGTAAGCGCGCGCAAGAGTTCAGTCGTGTTGAGAGTTTCGAGATAGACGACGCGCGCACCTTTGACCAGTGGAAGCAGCAGGTTCGCCATCTGCGCGAGAACGTGAAATAGCGGCAGAACGCCGAGCAGGGCATCGCTGGGTCCAAGATCAACCCAATTGAAGACGGCCTCGACTTCACCAAGAATGTTGGCGTGGGTCAGCATCACGCCCTTGGGATCGGCGGTCGTACCCGAGGTGTAGATCAGTGAAGCGAGATCATCGTCTTTTGCCGGTGCGGGTTTGAAGTTGCCGGGGCCGTTCTTGAAAATTTCAGGCAAGTTGCCGAGAAACTGGCCTTCCGGTGCGGCGTCTCCTTTCATGCGGTCCGGGTCCATCAGGACGACGCCGAGCTTGAGTTCATTCGCCGCTGGCTGGGCCATGGGAAGATGTTTTGCGTCGCAAAAGATTGCCAATGCTCCGGCGTCTTTCAGCAGTTTTGTGACTTGATCATCGTGAAGGGCGGTATCGAGCGGAACGACCGCACAGCCGGAGGCAATGATTCCGAGATAGGCCGCGACCCAGCGCGGATGATTGTCTGCAAGGATGGCGAGGCGCGATCCCCGAGCGAATTGGCGCTCGGCGATCCAGCGGCCCACCGACCTGGCCATGGTGTGTAAATCGCCGTAGGTGCAGCTTTCGAGATGATCGTGCCGCTGGAGTTCGATGGCAACGTTGCCGGGCCAGCGCTCGGAACATTCAACGAAGCGATCGTAGAACGTGGGCATGGGTCAGAGTGAGTCGTGGGGAATATACACGAAAACACCGCGAGTCAGCAGACGCGGCAAATTCCCGAACCACAAAGGACACGAACGTTGAAGGGACCAATGCGGCAAGTCAGGGCTGTTTCTGCTGAGGTGCAACCTTCGGCTGCTCGGAATCCGCAACTGCCTTGCGGAATTTCTCGACGGCGGTGACGTCCGGAGCCTGAAGGCAGTTCTTCGATATGTACCGCCATACCGGGGGAGCGTCCAGCGGATCGGAAATTCCTCCGCGATACACGGTGAACATGTCGTCGGAAGGCCCGATTTCGTTGCCCATGTGCGGGCCGCGGTCTTGCGGATCCATGGTGGGATCGTTCTGCTGTGGCATCTGTCCCGTGTGCCCGCCGATGCGGGCGGTAGAATCGGTCCCTTGCGCCACGCCGGGGCGCTGATCGAGCGGCCCGCCTTTGATGGTGGGCGTTCCCCGAGGAGTTCCGGTGCGAACGGAGATAATCAAGTCCGCCCGTTCACCGTCCATCACGATACGATAGCGGCCCCACTCCGAAAGGGCTTTCTCGACGTTTTCTCGGGCGGTTGAATTGGCCATTGGCCGGTCGATCGGCTCTCCGGAACCAGGATCGATTACTACCAGGGCCGTTTGTGCGCGAAGGATGTCTTCGGGCAGCACAGATTTATTTTTGTCCTTGTTTTTGTCTTTCGCGAGGACCGGAACGGCCAGGATGACAGAGAGCAGCAATAGTGCCGAGAAGCGAGCGGTCATGGGGCCTCCAACAACGCGGACGGGCCATTATACTGAATAGGTAACAAGCGGTTCTCGACGGACTTGTCTTGCATCTAATGTGCTAGGCTTTTGATTGGGGCATGCTGTGCCCTCCCAAGGACTTCCGGTTTGATTAACACACTGCTAGGCAAGGTTTTCGGCACAAAGAACGAGCGTGTCGTCAAGTCGCTCATGCCGAAGGTTCGGGCTATCAACGAGCTTGAGCCCGAGATGCAGAAGCTCACGGACGCCGAATTGCGTGCCAAGACTGATGGGTTTCGGCAGCGCGTTCAAGAGCGGCTGAGCCGGGTGAAGAAGAATTCTGCGCCGGAGCCTTCCTCGCCGGAATCCGAAGACGAGACCGATCTCGACCAGCAGAAGCAGTTTGAGAAGCAGGAATACGAGGCGTTGCAGGAAGTACTCGACGACATTCTGATCGAGGCCTTTGCGGTGGCGCGCGAAGCCGGACGCCGCGTGCTCAACATGCGGCATTTCGATGTGCAATTAGTCGGCGGCATGGTGCTGCACAAGGGCACGATCGCCGAAATGAAGACTGGCGAAGGCAAGACGCTGGTCGCGACGCTTCCTGTATATCTCAATGCGCTCAGCGGGCGCGGCGTTCACGTGGTCACTGTCAACGATTATTTAGCCAAGCGCGACTCCGAGTGGATGGGCAAGCTGTACCGGTTCCTTGGGCTTACGGTCGGGGTGATCGTTCACGATCTGGATGACGAAGAACGGCGGGCGGCGTATGCGGCCGACGTGACTTACGGGACGAACAACGAATTCGGCTTCGATTACCTGCGCGACAACATGAAGTTCGACATCAAGGACTGCGTGCAGCGGGGGCACAATTACGCGATCGTCGACGAAGTTGACTCCATCCTGATTGATGAAGCGCGTACGCCGCTGATCATCTCGGGCGCGAGCGAAGAATCCACCGACAAGTATTACAAGGTAAACCGCATCATTTCGAAGCTGGATAAGGGCGAAGAACTTTCCCCGAATGAAGTTCGGCAATATCTGGAAGAGGGAAAGATCGCACCCGACAGGCGGGAGATGATCATCCAGGATCTCAATAGCGCCGCTGACGATCCCCAAAGGAAGATCCTTACCGGCGATTACGTGATTGATGAAAAGCATCGCAGCATCACGGTGAGTGATGAAGGCTGGGAAAAAGTAGAGGGCCTACTCGGCATCGGCAACATCGCCGACCCGGAAAACTGGGGATGGAAGCACCACACCGAAACCGCCATCAAAGCGCACGCGCTCTACCGCCGAGACGTTGAGTATGTGGTGAAAGATGGCGAAGTCATTATCGTAGATGAATTTACCGGACGCATGATGCCCGGACGCCGCTGGTCCGATGGTTTGCATCAGGCCGTGGAAGCCAAAGAGGGCGTCAAGATCGAGCGCGAAAACCAGACCCTGGCCACGATTACTTTCCAAAATTATTTTCGCATGTTCAAAAAGCTGGCCGGCATGACCGGTACGGCGGAAACGGAAGCGACCGAGTTCGACAAGATCTACAAGCTGGATGTCGTGGTGATTCCTACGAACAAGACGCTGCGGCGGATGGAGAACCCCGATGTTGTCTACCGCACCGAGAAGGAGAAATACTTCGCGGTTGCCGACGAAATTCAGCAACTGGCGGCCAAGGGCCAGCCGGTTCTGGTTGGAACCACATCCGTGGAAAAATCCGAGCGCATCGATCAGTTGCTGAAGAAGAAAGGCATCAAGAACCATGTCGTGCTGAACGCCAAGTTTCACGAGCGCGAAGCCGAAATTGTGGCGCAAGCCGGACGCAAGGGCGCAATCACTATTGCCACGAACATGGCGGGACGCGGCACCGATATTTTGCTGGGCGGCAATCCTGAATTCATGGCCAAGCAGGAATTGGTCAAGAAGGGAATCGCGCAGCAGTTGCGCGTGGCGCAGGGCAAGATCGAAGGGCCGCAGGAAGACGGCTCCACTTCCATCTTCTATTACAACGGGAACGAGTACACCGTCCCCACCGACAAGTGGCTAGAAGCCAACAACCGTTACAAAAAGGAGACTGACATTGAGCACGACGAAGTGATCGCGGTCGGGGGCTTGCACATCCTCGGAACTGAGCGCCACGAGTCACGACGCATTGACAATCAGCTCCGCGGTCGCGCGGGCCGCCAGGGCGATCCCGGATCATCGCGCTTCTATCTCGCGCTTGAAGACGACCTGATGCGGATCTTCGCCAAGGAGTGGGTCTCGAAACTTTTGGAGCGGCTGGGCATGGAAGAAGGCGTGCCGATTGAATCGAAGCTCATCAGCCGCCGTATTGAGACCGCGCAGGAGGCGGTGGAAGGCCAGCATTTCGAGTCGCGCAAACACCTGCTCGAGTACGACGACGTGATGAACAAGCAGCGCGAGGCAGTTTATGGCCTGCGTCGCCGCTTGCTGGAGGGCACTGACCAGAAGGACCTGATTCTCGAAGACTACGTTTCTTCGATCCTGGGCGAACAGTTGGACGAATACTGTCCGCCCAAGGCGCATGCCGATGACTGGAACATCAAAGGCCTGAAAGATGCGATCTTCACGCGCTTCGGCGTCGACTTCCTGGCAGAAGGAGTAAAGCCGGAGACGCTCAACCGGCAGGAGCTGGGCGACGCGATCTTCGAGAAGCTGAAAGAGCGTTACGACGCGAAAGAAAAACTCATCGGGCCGCAGGCCATGCGGCATCACGAGCGCATGATCATGCTGAGCGTGATCGACCAGCAGTGGAAAGACCACCTGCTCGGGATGGATCACCTCAAGGAAGGCATCGGGCTGCGGGGATATGGCCAGCACGATCCGCTGGTCGAGTACAAGAAAGAATCGTTCGACATGTTCGAAGCGATGATGAAGCGCTTCCAGGAGGATACGGTCAAGTATCTCTACCTGATGCAGATTCTGGAGCGGCCTCCGGACGCAGGCGCAGGGCCGCCGTCTGGCCAGCCCTCGGGACAGGGACCTGAGTCGGGAGTGCCGGTCTTGCATGGCGGAGATGGAAACGGGCGGCGTCCAACCAGGATGGTGTCGACCTCAGCCGACGAACTGGAAGAGGCCTTCATGCGCCGCAAGCGTCGTGAACTGGAACAGGCGCGCATGGCGGGCGCGGGCGATGCCGCCGCCGCTCCGGTGCAGCAGGTGGTGCGTGGTCAGGAAAAAGTCGGGCGAAACGATCCGTGCCCCTGCGGGTCGGGCAAGAAATATAAGAAGTGCCACGGGGCATAAAGAGATCATTCGGTGCCTCATCTTTGTCGCGGTCCTGGCGACAGGGTGTGGCCTTTGACTTTGTGGTAACGAGAATCCGGAAGTCAAAATCCCCGCCTAGCGCGCAGAAAGCGCACGATAAGGGTCGTGGTGCACGCTCAAGCGTTCTGGATTGCCCTGAATGTCATTTCCTCCGCAGCGTTTCCGGTATCTTGTTTCCATTCCGCGAACAGCGTCGCATAGTTCTTCGTGATGTAATCTTCCGGACGTACTTCCAGTTTCTTGGCCGTCGCATCGATCCAGCGTGACGGCCCTTCGATTTCGCAGAAATCTCCGATAGGCGTGTCGTCCAAGACAACTTGTCCTTTACCATCCGTCCACTCGGCGCGGAATTTCTCGTAGCGGAACGACGGCGAATATCCGAGCGAGCGCAGGATCGCGTCGAGTTTCTTACCATCTTCGACTTCCGTTTCGAGTTCGACGCGGCTGCTATGGCGGGCTTGTTTCGATCCGCTCTTGTGAGTAATAGTCCATTTCTTTCCATACTTCCGGATGCGCAGAAGTTCCTTTCGCTTTCGCAAGATCTGTCCCGGAAGGTCGTAGAGGGTGTTCATCTCGTGGGTGCGTTTCGTGACCAGGCGAAATTTCGCAGCGCGGAGCTTCTTCGTCAGCTCACGCAGGTTCGTGACACGAAATTTGATTTCGATTTCCTGCGCCATCTACAGGAGTGTACCTTCCATTGCTCTCAGGTGTGTGAGGCAAGAGGAGGGCAGTCGTCGAGCAGCGCCGTTTTCCATTTCACTTCTTCGATCGAACCAATCATCACTGTCCAGGCGATCGCGCCGAGCCAGGCTACGGCTGCCGTAATGAAGAACGGCCAGGAATAGAGTCCGGTGTGGTCAAGCAGGTAGCCGGTGAGAAAGGGGGCCACTGCCCCACCGAGATTGCCGACAAAGTTCTGCCAACCTACCCAGCGGCCGACCATAGTGCGGCCCGCCAGGGTTTGCGGGATCGTCCAGGTTGCGCACGCTGCGATCCCCAAGAACGTTCCGGTAATGAACAACATCCACGGCAGAGCCTTATCGGAGACCACTGCGGTGAGCGCCAAGCAGATCCCTAAGCCTGTGCATCCAACGCACATCGAGCCTTTGCGTATAACGGTCGGCGAGGAGCCCGTGCTGATCCAGTGATCAGAAAGCCTTCCGCACACGGTGGCGGCGATCGCGTACATCAAAAAGAGCAATCCGCCGTTCCAAGCCATGGCGCGCATCGAGAGACCTCGTCCGCGCACGAGATATGCCGGTAACCAGGTGACCAGAAAATACAGGCAATAGTTGACCGCCGCCTGCCCGAGCGCCGTACCCCAGGCCGATCGCTGGCGCAGGATCGGAACCCATCCAGACCAGGGAAACGCGGGAAGTTCAACTGGGACGGAACGGCGGGGCATCCATGCCAGCCACGGCCCGAGCCACAGGAGGCCGATCAAGCCAAGCGCGAGGAAAAAGGGGCGCCAGCCAAAGCGGTCAACGACGTTTCCGCCAATGAACATCCCGAATGCGGGGCCAAGGGCAAGTCCGCAGAGCAGCAGGCCGTTGGCGAAGCCCCGATTCTCTTCACTGAAATGTCCGCAGAGAATCTTGCTGTAAGAAGGAAATGCGACAGACTCACCGATGCCGAGGACAACGCGAACCACCAACAGGGCGGCGAACCCGTGAAGCAGGCCGGTGACTGCGGTGGACGCGGACCAGATAAAGAATCCCAGCGCAAAGACCCACTTCACATCGAAGCGGTCGACCAGCCAGCCGGCGGGAATCTGCAGCAGGGCATAGATCCAGAAAAAGATGGAGAGCAGCGTGCCCAATTGCGTGTTGGAAATACCGAGTTCGGATTTCAGCAGCGGAGCGGCGATCGAGAGATTGCTGCGATCGATGTAATTGATGAGGACCGAGAGGCACAGAAGAAAAAGCACGCGGTTCATGCCGGGATTGGGTTTTGCAACCGTAGCTGACGCGGTATGCGGCGGGCTTTCGTCGCGAATGGCTGGGACGCTCATCGGCAAAGCCGCCCAATTGTACATGCCGCCACAAAAGCCTAGGCAGCGGTATGATTTTGCCTAGTTTATGTAGTCAGGCTTAAGTGTGCGGCTTATGAAGAATCTATTCGAATCCGACGCTGTGAATGAGGTAATAGCACGCATTGATATGCTGCAACCGGGCTCCCAACGGCAATGGGGAAAGATGGATGTCGCGCAAATGATGGCGCATTGCTCCGCCACCCTGGATATGGCGTCCGGCCGCATCAATCCGCCGCGGATATTTATCGGCAGAGTCCTCGGACCGTTCGTCAGGCCGATTTATACGAACGAGAAGCCGTTTTCCAGGAGTAGTCCGACGGACAAGGCTCTTGTCATTGCCAACCAGCGGGATTTTTTACGGGAACAAGCGCGGTTGAAACAGACGGTTCAGCAATTTCATCAGGGCGGGGACACAAAGTGTACACGGCATCCGCACCCGTTTTTTGGGGCGCTTTCTCCGCGGGACTGGAGCCGGGGAATGTACAAGCACCTCGATCATCACCTGCGCCAATTCGGGGCCTGAGTTTGCGCTTACTCAGGTGGCGTCAGGCGAACGTCGGCAACTTCACCAGATCGCTCTTGGGCACGGACTCGAAGTGGCCTCCGGCTTTGCGCCAGGCGGTGAGTCCCCCAACAATCACAAATGCGTTGAATCCGCGTTCGCGCAGCAGGTGCGCCACTTTGGCGCTCGTGGCGTCGCGGGCGCAGGTGCAGTAGACGTAGATGTCTTTGTCCTTGGGAAGGTGCTTGATCTCTTCGTCGAGATTGTTCGGTTCTATGCGGATCGATCCGAAGATTCGTTCTGCGCCAGCGTCATAATAACCGTGGCTGCGGACGTCAACGACCTGCACATGGCCGGCGTCGGGAGATGCCAGTATGGTGCCCAGTTGCTCCGCCTGCACGCGCGGAACCACGTTGTACTTGCGGTATTTCAGCATCTGCGCGATGCGATAGATCGCATAGACGATCAAAACTGTGGTGATGACGATTTCCATTGCCCGGCCGGCGGCACGGAAGCTGTTCAGCGTCACGACCAGAAAATCGCGAGATACGAAGCCGATCAGCAAGTACGTGACCGAGTAAAGCAGAGCTCCCAGAAAATCGAGCCGCAGGAACTGCCAGAAGCGCATCTTCATGCTGCCCGCCAAAGGCGCGGCCATGGTGTTGATGCCGGGAACAAATTTCGCGATGACCAGCGTGAGCTTGCCGCGCTTGTAAAAGGATTCCGCCGACCGCAGCATGCACGTTTCGGGATTCATCGAGAGCCGGCACAAAAATCCGAGGAGCGCCCAGCCCGTGTGGCGTCCAAGCCAGAACTGCGCAATGTCGCCAATCATCAAGCCGACCATCGCGGCTGTGAGCACTCCCGCTCCCCACAGTGCGTGCGACGCCACTGCGGCTCCCGCAGCCACTAACGCGAGCGCGGCCGGGAAAGGGAAACCGATCGCCTCCGCCAGCAGCAGCCCGAAGACCAGGGCATAGCCGTGGGGCGCGATCAAGGAAAGCAGGTAGTTCATGAGAATTCAGCTTACCGGAACAGGCAAGACAGCCAAAATGCACTGGTTTGATTCGGCTGCGCCGCGGAAAGGTTCAAGTATAAACAAGAAAGGAGAAATAGGCGCGGAGCGGGTTCTGTGGGTAGTGGGCTACTTTGAATGAAAGTAGCCCACTACCGGTTCTGTACAACTGAAGAAAGGGGCGGTCAGCTGACCGCCCCTGGGGTCTAAGTGGGCCAAGACTACTTCAACATCTTCACGCTCATCACATGGATCGAGCCTTTGTCGGCATAAACATGTGCGCTGAGCTGCACATGATGGCCTTCATGCTCCTTGAGGGTTTCGGGATTCATCACATCCCAGCTTTTGTTGTCCTTGTCGCTGACGAAGGTGACCTTGTCGCCCTCGGTCTTCACCATGCCCTTCAGGGTCTTGAGTGGGGCCGACGCCGCAGTTTTGTCCGGCGGGGCCATGGTGTCCTGTTGCGCGAATGCAACCAGGCTCATTGAGAAGGTCAGAGCCAGCAAGCAAATCATCAACTTTTTCATCGAATTTCTCCTGTAAATCATGGGTGAAATTACGGCCACACTCTCTATTTCCTAAGAACTTCACTTCTGCCTGTAGTACGGATGAAGAGGAAGACTGGATTGGTTGCTAAGAGAATCCCGAAGGCATGATCTTCGAAGGCTCTTTCCCGGCTGATCGATGCGCCTATTTTTCACGCGCGACGACAAATTCTGGCGCCCAGAGCAGAGCGCGTTTGATCTCAGAATCGGGAAAGGTGCAGATGGCCTTGCGGGCAGATTCCGCGTATTTCGCGGCGCGGTTGTGGGCCGCTTCGAGCGAGCCATAGTGCTCAAGAATTTCAAGGATCTGCACGTGGGTAACGCCGTTGAAGGCGCGCTCGCGGAGAATGGTTTCGATCTTGCCGCGTTCTGCCGGGGTGCAGCGCTCGGCCGCATGAATTACGGCCATGGTCATTTTTCCTTCACGAAGATCGCTGGCGACCGGTTTGCCAAGAACATCTTCGGAAGCAGTCAGGTCGAGCACGTCGTCCACAATTTGAAACGCCATCCCGAGGTCGTGACCGTACCGCGCTAGACCTGCTTCTTGCTCAGGAGTTGCGCCAGCGAGAATCGCCCCCAGGCGCATACAGACGGAGAAGAGACACGCCGTTTTGCGGTAGATGAGATCGAAGTGTTCGTCGAGCGAGATCAACTGGCCCAGCTTTTCAATCTGAAGCAGTTCGCCCTCGACCATCTGCTGCGTGAGTTCGATGAGGGTGTCGAGAATGCGGAAGTTGCGCTCCTGCACGGCGATCTTGAAGGCCTGCATGTAGAGCCAGTCGCCGGCCAGAACGCACTTGGAATTGCCCCACTGCGTGTTAGCTGCGGGCCGTCCCCGGCGGGTCTTGGCTTCGTCAATGATGTCGTCATGAACGAGCGTCGCCGTATGGATGATTTCAACGACCGCCCCTAGTCGAACTGCGCCCCGGCCTTCATAGTCCAGAAGCTTGGCGGATAGCAAAAGTAATGCAGGGCGGATGCGCTTGCCGCCGCCGGCACGAAGATATTCGCCAATCTCGGTGATCGCGCCGACGCCGGAGACAGTATCGCGGCCGAATTCGTCCTCGAGCGCGACAAGGTCGTCGCGCAGGAGATCGAATACTTCTTTGCCGTTAATGGTCGCGGGCGCGCTCAAATCAAACTCTTTTCACCACCGAGTCACAGAGACACAAACAAATCAAATGATTCGGCCTTGTCTTCTCCGTACCTCTGTGTCTCTTGGTAAATAGGTTTCTTAGTTTGTACGATAGTTCGTGAACTGCAAGTCAATCCCGAAATCGTGCTGCTTCAGCAGGGCGATGACTTCCTGCAACGTATCGCGGTCTTTGCCGCTGATGCGGACAACGTCTGCCTGAATCGAGGCCTGGGCTTTTTTCTTCGAATCTTTGATGAGCTTGACGATTTCCCGGGCTTTTTCGATCGCGATGCCTTGCTGCATGGTAACGCGCCGCTTGGCGGTGCCTCCGGCGGCTGATTCGACTTCTCCGTAGGTCAACGCTTTAAGCGAGACACCTCGCTTGACCAATTTCTGCTGCAGGACATCGTTCACCGCTTTCAACTTGTACTCGTCGGCAGAATGCAGCACCATCGCGTCCTTTTCCAGTTCGATGTTCGATTTCGAATCTTTCAGGTCGAATCGAGTGTGGATCTCCTTAAGCGCCTGCTGGATGGCGTTGGAGACCTCCTGCAGATCCACCTTGCTCACGACGTCGAAGCTGTTGTCGGGCATATTTCTATTCTTTCTGAAACAAAGGAATCTTCACCTGAGGTTAACAGAAGTCGTTATTGAGTGGGCAGGAACTTTGCTTTCAGTGATTTCAGATAATTTGAAAAATTTGTAGAAATTGCGCGAGGTCTGCTCGCCGAGGTCTTCTGCGGATAGATTTCTCAGGTCGCCAAGCTTCGCCGCCGTATCTTTCACGAAGGCCGGTTCGTTGCGCTTGCCGCGATGGGGCACGGGCGCAAGATATGGCGAGTCGGTCTCAATCAACATGCGGTCGAGCGGCACTTCGAGGGCTGCATCGCGGATCTGCTGTGCTTTTGGAAAAGTTACATTTCCGGCGAAGGAGATCATGAATCCCATGTCCAGCGCACGCTTCGCCTGAGGCCATGTCCCCGTGAAGCAGTGCAGGATGCCGCCGATTCCTTGTGGGGCCCATCGCTCCTCGATAAGTTGCAGGCAATCCTTCCACGCATCGTCGCTGTTGTCAGATGGCCGGCAGTGAATCACGATGGGCAGCTTCGCGGCCGCAGCTAGTTCCATCTGACGAGTGAAGACTTGCTGCTGAATGTCTCGCGGCGAGTGATCGTAAAAATAGTCGAGGCCGATTTCACCCCAGGCGATGACCTTGGGATGCCGCGCCAAGCGCTCCATCTCGGAGTAGGCGTCTTCCGATGCCAGCCTGGCTTCGTGTGGATGGATGCCGACGGTCGCATACATGAAGCCGTACTGCTCTGCCAGCCGGACTCCCGCGTCGAGCGTCGGCGGACCGTCTCCGTTGCCGATCGCGACCATCGCACGCACCCCCGCTTCGCGCGCGCGAGCTATGACCTGATCGCGGTCGGAGTCGAACTGCTTGCCGTCGAGATGCGCGTGGGAGTCTACAAACACCGCTGAATTTCCCTTAAGCCATTGTAGGGCATTGACAGCAGTGGTCAGTGATCACTGATCAGTGGTCGGAGCAGGGCGGCTATCGAGGTTCAGTTTTAGATTTTTCTTGGCACTGAGCACTGGCCACTGGCCACTGGCCACTGATGACTGACCACTGGTACGCTGGACGCGGGCGGGGGCGGCACATTGTTTTGTCTGGAACTTGCCGTTACGAGCCGCCGTACTATCGGAAGGCAAAATCACTACGATGGAACTACGAATCGAAAAGCTCTCCAAACGATATCCCAACGGCACGCAGGCGTTGCAAGATGTTTCGCTGGACATTCCGCAGGGAATGTTCGGATTGCTCGGGCCGAACGGGGCGGGAAAATCAACCTTGATGCGGACGCTCGCCACTTTACAAGAGGCCGATAGCGGCAGCGCCTCGCTCGGCGATATGGACGTTCTGCATCAGAAGGATGCCGTGCGCCGGGTGCTTGGATATCTGCCGCAGGAGTTTGGCCTGTATCCCAAGGTGTCGGCAGAAGACCTGCTGGCGCATTTCGCTGTGCTCAAAGGCATCAGTAATGCAAAGGATCGGCACGACGTTGTGCAGGCTCTTCTACAGCAAACCAATCTCTACGATCACCGGCGAAAGCCGCTCGGAAGTTTCTCCGGAGGCATGAAGCAGCGCTTCGGAATCGCACAGGCGCTGCTGGGGAATCCGAAGCTAATCATTGTGGATGAGCCAACGGCGGGACTCGATCCCGAAGAGCGCGTGCGCTTTCACAATCTGCTCAGTGCCATTGGGCAGAACATCATCGTTATTCTTTCAACGCACATCGTTTCCGATGTGAGCGATCTTTGCCAGGCGATGGCGATCATTCATGAAGGGCGCGTGCGCGTGGCGGGGAATCCGGCTGCGTTGGTTGCGGAGATGAATGGGAAGGTATGGACGAAGTCGATCGCGCACGAGGACGTTGCCAGCTATCGCGAGCGTTTTAAACTCATCTCGATGCGGTTGTTTGCCGGCCAGACGCTGGTGCATGTATTGAGCGATCAGCCGCCTGAGAACGGATTCGAGCAGACCGCACCGGATTTGGAAGACCTGTATTTCGCCACCATCAAAGGCTTTGTCCACCAGCCCGCAGCCGGACCGGTGAACTAATCCCATGATTCTTTCCATTCTGGCCTTTGAATTCTCGCGGCGGCTGCGGCAAATCTCCACGTATGTCTATTTCGCCGTGTACTTCGCGCTGGCGTTTCTGTTTGTGCTGATGTCGGGAGGCGCATTCCCCACGGCGACGGTTGATTTCGGCACGGGCGGTAAGGTGCTGGTGACCTCTCCGTTTGCTCTCAGCGCCATCATCATGTACATGAGCTTCTTCGGCATCGTCGTGACCGCGGCTCTTGCCGGACAGGCGACATACCAAGACGTCGACAGCAATTCGACCGCGTTTTTCTACACGGCGCCGATTACAAAGTTCCAGTACCTCGCGGGACGCTTTCTGGGCTCTCTTGCCGTGCAGGTTGTGATCTTCAGCAGCGTCGGATTAGGGGCATGGGCCGGTACGAAAATGCCTTGGCTCGATCCTGCGCGGGTGGGAGCGCAGAATTTCTCCGCATACCTTCAGCCCTACCTCACACTGGTGATTCCGAACCTGATTCTTACCAGCGCGATCTTTTTCGCGTTGGCCGCTCTAGGAAAGAAGATGCTGCCAGTCTATGCCGGTAGCGTAATCTTGCTGATTGGGTACTTCGTTGCGAACCAACTCTCCGCTGATTTGACGGTCAGCCGGTTGGCCGCGATGGTCGACCCTTTTGGCGGCAATGCCTTCAGCCATCTCACGCAATACTGGACGCCGTTTCAGCGAAACTCCCAGCTCATACCGTTTACCGGGGTTCTGTTGTGGAACCGTGCGCTGTGGCTCGGAGTTGGCGCGCTGATCCTTAGTCTTACCTACATTCGCTTTTCATTCAGCTACGGAGGCGCGAAAGCGAAAAGCAAAGTTCAGGCTGAACCGGCCGCAGAAGTTCCGATCGTGACATTGCGGGCTTTGCCCGTTTCGCATCCCACGTTTTCTCCTATGGAGTCGTTCCGGCAACTGGCATCGTTCACGCAATTGCAATTTGTCGAGACGGTCAAGAACGTGTTCTTCGCGGTGCTGGTGCTGGCCGGGGCGTTGTTTGCGATCTTTTCCGCCTATGGAATCAACGCTCCGTTTACGACCCCGGTGTATCCGGTGACGTGGCGCATGCTCGAATTAGGCGGCGGCGGATTCGCGATCTTCATTCTGGCGATCGTCACTTTCTATTCCGGCGAGCTCGCCTGGCGGGAACGCGATGCTCATCTGAACCAGATCATGGACGCGATGCCCGTTCAACGATGGGTCCTTTACGGCAGCAAGCTGGCGGCATTGATGCTGGTGCAGGTCCTGCTGGCGGCGATGGTGATGGTTTGCGGCCTCATCGTCCAGCTGGCGCAGGGCTATCACCGTTTCGAGTTCGGACTTTATTTGACCGACCTGCTCGGGAACCGACTGGTTTCTTTCTGGATCCTGTGCGTGATCGCATTTCTGGTGCACGCGATCGTCAACCACAAATATGTGGGCCACTTTGTGATGGTGGTGTATTTCATCGTGGGTATCGCGCTGCCGCAGATGAATCTTGAGAATTATCTATACCGTCTGGGTCAGTCGCCGGCAGTCATCTACTCCGACATGAACGGCTACGGCCCGATGGCGAAGTCGCTCATCTGGTTTCACATCTATTGGGGGATTGGAGCCATTTTGCTGGCGATCGTTACCAATCTTCTATGGGTTCGCGGCATGGAAACCAGCCTTCGCAATCGTTTGAAACTGGCCGGGGCAAGGTTGACGGCATCCACGAAACTGGGTTTTGCGGTGTGTGCGATCTTGTTTGTTGGTGTTGGGAGCTACCTCTACTACAACACCCACGTGCAGAATCGCTATCTCACGACGTTTGAGATTCAGGAAGAGCGCGCACAATACGAGATCAAATACAAAAAGTACGAGAAAGTGCCGCAGCCGAGGTTAACCGACGTTAACGTCGACGTCGATCTCTATCCTGAGCAGCGGCTGGCGGTATTCAGCGGAAAAGAATGGCTGGAGAACAAAACCGATGCTCCGATTGACCGCGTAGCGATAACAATCTGGCCAGAAGATGTGGATGTGATTCCGTATCCGCACATCGACGTGCGGAAGCTGAATTTCGAAGGCGGCCAGACGCCAATCATTCAGGACGCCGCCCTAGGTTTCTACATGTTTCAACTGGCGCAGCCGCTCCCGCCGCATGGGCGCGTGGCGCTTGATTTTTCGCTGGCTTATCCAAATCCCGGGTTCGTGAATTCGAATCCCAATGGCGACATCGTGCACAACGGCAGCTTCGTCAGCGGGAGCTATCTTCCATTCGTCGGCTACTTCCAGGACGTGCAAATGGCCGATGACAGTGCGCGCCACAAGCATGGACTGGGAAAATCGCCAGGGTTGGCGAAGCTCGAAGATGCTTCGGCGCGCGAGAGTTCTTACATCGCGGCGAACGCCGACTGGGTGAACTTTGAGGGAACGGTCAGCACGACACCCGACCAGATCGCGATCATGCCTGGGTACCTACAGAAAGATTGGGTGCAGGACGGCCGCCGGTATTTCCACTACGAAGCCGATGCGCCCATCATGAGTGGCATTTTTTCGATGAACTCGGCGCGTTACGCGAGCAGGCGCGACCGCTGGCACGATGTAAATCTGGAGATCTACTATTACCCTGGGCATGAGTTCGATCTGGACAGGATGATGGCCGGCATGAAGGCCGCGCTCGACTACTGCACGGCTTCGTTCAGCCCGTTCCAGTTCAAGCAGCTTCGCATCATCGAGTTTCCGCGCTATGGCAACTTTGCGGAGTCGTTTCCCAATACGATTCCTTTCTCTGAAGGTATTGGTTTCATCACTTACGTTGATCCCAAAAAGAAAGACGCGATCAACCTGCCGTTTTTTGTGACTTCGCACGAAGTCGCGCACCAATGGTGGGGACATCAGGTCGTCAGCGCCAACACTGAAGGCGCGACCGCGGTCGTCGAAACGCTGGCCCAGTACACGGCTCTCATGGTGATGCGTCACACTTATGGACCGGAATCAATGAAAAAGTTCCTGCGCCAGCAACTGGACGGCTATCTTCGCGGCCGCGCGCAGGAACGCTCAGAAGAAAAGCCGCTGCTGCGTGTCGAGCCGCTCCAGGGATATATCCACTACAACAAGGGCGGGCAGGTGATGTATGCGCTGGCGGATTACATCGGCGAAGACAAGGTCAACCACGCATTGGCGCAACTGGTGAAAGATTACGGGTTCAAGGGCCCGCCCTATCCGACGGCCCTTGATCTGGAGAACTATTTGCGCAAGGAGACGCCTCCGGAATTCCAGTATCTCTATGAAGATTGGTTCGACAACATCACCATCTTCGATAACCGGGCAGTGTCAGCAACTTATTCCGCGCTGCCTGATGGGAAATATCACGTAAAGATCGAAGTCGAATCGAAGAAATACCGCGCCGACGGCAAAGGGCAGGAGCACTTGATTCCATCGAACGACCTCGTAGATATCGGCGTGTTGGATGCCGATGGCAAGTTTCTGTATCTGCAAAAACAGAAGATCGACCAGGAACATCAGGAGTTCACGGTTACCGTCGACAAGCTTCCCAGCCAGGCGGGAGTGGATCCGCTCATCAAGCTGATTGACCGCAATCCAGATGACAATGTGACGGCGGTGAAGAAGCAGTAGAGTCTAGAATCCGATGAGATTGCGGATGATCTTCGTGTAGCCCAGGCCAGTTGCCCAGACATCGAGCACCGCCAGCGCGGCTTCATCCACCAGCGGAACCGCTGAGCCGTCAATCGTCATGTCCACTGTTTTTAGGTAATGTTGGCAGTTGTCACAGGCCTCGACGCGAACGTACGTCCACTCTTCGGATTTGTAGTGAGGCAGTTTTTCCTGATCCTCCTCACCACACAACGGACAAAGAGGCTGGGGAAAGGGCCATTCGCACAAGCAGAAGGAGCAGAGCAGGGAACGGCTCGCTTTTTCTTTTTCGGGGCGCACAATCGCCAGTTGTGGCAAGCCACCGCACGCCGGACAAACGTTTTGGCCATAGTTGGGATCTTTAGGAAATTGCAGCTGCAGATTCTCAGCCAAAGGTTGCAGGCATGCACGCGCGAAGAAATCGTAGGCTGCGAGTGGAACAGGCTCAGCGGAACCCAGCACCTCTTCAACGAGTGGACGCCAGCGTTCCTCCCCCAGCTGGCGCATCTTGTGCGCCTCGAAGCGGAGTTGGTCAGGCCCGCGCTCGGCAGCGATCGTGACAAGGGTCGGCATTACAGAGACCACCGCGGACAGATCAATCTGCCGGCGCAAGGGAAGGCCAGGGTTCACCGGTGCTTCAAACCGCGAAGCAATTTCGGCCTGAAACTCCAGCGTGGCCAGATACAGGCGAAGTGCATTGGCGACTGCCGAATGCTTGCTAATCAATTCCTGGGCACGACCGATGCGAGCGTCCCAGCGGGCGCGGACATGTGTATCGACTGGCAAAGGGTTCTCGCACATCTTCGCATAAGTTGACGAGAACTGAAACGCTTACGTCCGTAGCTCCTACAGAGGAGTGATGGGTCATATCGCCCTTGCCATGACCGCGAGTCAAAAGGAACATCGTCTGTGAAATCGCCTCCCTTCTCATCCTCGCGACACAAGGTCCTCCACTCCGGGGTTTTACTTCACCTCAAAGTCGTAGGTTCCAGAACCCACGTGGACTACCGACGAGTCGCTTTCCGATCGCGTCTCGATTGGATTGCCATCTTCCGTCACATGCGCTCCGGCAATTGCAGGTAGCAATATCTCGGCGGACGTATTGGCCGGAATTGTTACCCGCAATGAAAATGGACCGGCGGCCGTGCCTTTCCAATCGCTGATGATCTTTCCGTAGACGGAGTCATATTCTGCCCGTGCCGAAGGCATACGCGAATCGAGATGCGGATGAACGATGATTTCCTTGAAGCCGGGCGCATTTGGTGTCGTGTCAATCCCCGCTGCATAGCGATAGACCCATGCGATAACCGACCCGAAGGCATAGTGGTTGTAAGAATTCATGGCAGGATCACCGGTGTCGCCGTTCCAGCGTTCCCACCACGTAGTTGCTCCCTTTGACAGCATGTATCCCCACGAAGGATAGGTATCGTTCAGCAGCAGCCGGTATGCCACGTCGGAGCGGCCATGATCGGCCAGAGTGAAAAGGAGGAACGGAGTTCCCAGGAATCCGGTCGAGAGATGCCACTTACGCGACTCGATGTCTTTCACAAGCTTGTCCACCAGCAACGGCTCAAGCCCTTCGGGCGCCATTTTCGTGTAGAGAGCTACCACATAAGAGGTCTGCGTCCCGGTTCCGACGGTCCCGTCGTCTTTGATGAATGTCCTCTGAAACGAAGATCGAATGTTCTGGACGACATCCGCATAGCGTTTGGCGTCGGCTTCCTTGCCGGTAGCATGCGCCATCTGCGACATCATATTCGCGATCAGCGCCCAGTACGCAGTTGCCAGCAGGTCCTTATTCGTATTTGGGTCCGGCGCCAGCCAGTCTGCGAAGTTCGGCCCGACTCCATTCTTGCGAATGAAATCTGGATTGCGGGTGTGAATGAAATCGATCCAGCGCTGCATTGCGTCCCAGTATTTTTCGATTACGGCTTTGTCACCGTATTGCAGCCAGGTTGTCCAGGGAACGATGACTCCGGCATCGCCCCATCCAGGAGCGCCGACTCGGCCTTCCTCCCATGCCGCTGTGCCTTCTGTTTCTCCTACATCAGTTGGGAGCGTATCGGGAGACACGTTGGTGAACGCTCCCTGGCTGGTTTGTGCGTCCACGATGTCTTGAATGAATTGTTCTGAGAAAGCTGCGATGCCAAAGTTGTAGGTTCCGGTGCGCCAGAAGACACCAGCATCGCCCATCCATCCCAGGCGCTCGTCGCGTTGCGGGCAGTCCGTTGGAACGCTGAGAAAATTTCCACGCTGCCCCCAGAGACCGATCTCCCACATCCGGTTGACTAAATCACTCGAGGTCTTAAGCGTGGCCGCGGGGTCGCCACTCACGCTGCTCACAACTTCTCCCTGGATCGCATCAAGCGAAGGCATCCCCGGATATCCAGTTATCTCGACATAGCGGAATCCATGAAAGGTAAAGTGTGGCTCGAAAGTTTCTTCTCCGCCACCCTTCAGAATGTAGGTGTCGGTGGCTTCGGCATTGCGCAGATTTGCGGTGTAGATCGTGCCGTCGGAATTCAAGATTTCAGCGAAGCGCATCCGGACTTTTGTCCCTGCCACGCCGTTGACTCTGAGCTTTGCCCAGCCGACCATATTTTGGCCCATGTCAGAGATGTAGGCACCATTCGGCAGTTTGTTCACCGTCTTGGGTGACAAGGTCTCGACCACGCGGGCGGGGACGTCGAGCTGGCTCGAAACTGCAATGGATGGAGCAACAGACAGCGATGCGTGGTTCCAGTGGGATTCGTCAAAGTCCGCCTGATTCCATCCCGCTTGCTCCTGGCGCGCGTCGTAGGTTTCGCCACCATAGATTTGCGATTCAACGATCGGGGAAGAAGACGATTTCCACGAATCATCGGTCACCACGACGTTATGACCACCGTCTGTATAGGTAACCTCCAGTTGAGCCTCGAAACGGACTGGTAGCTTAAAGAAGTCCATTCCCACCCAGGTAAGCGGACTCCCGAACCAGCCATCCCCGAGCAGAGCGCTGATCTGGTTCTTGCCGGTCTTCAGCAACGATGTCACATCGTATGTCTGATACAGAACGCGTTTGTGATAATCCGTGAAGTCGGGCGTGAGGACGTCGTTGCCCACGCGGCTGCCGTTCAAATACGCGCGGTAGCTGCCAAGAGCGGTGACATAAAGGCGAGCGCTGCTTATCGGCCTGATTATCTCGAGAGTGCGACGGAAGGAAGCGGCTGATTGAGGAAAAGGTCCGGGATCGCCAAGGCGCTTGTCTCCCAGTTCCGCGACGACGTTCGCAAGTTGCCATGACGAATCGTTCTCCGCAGCCGCTTGCCAGCTTTCGCCGGTGGGGAAGCGCCGCACCGACCCATTCGCGCTCGTAATCTTTACCAGCGCGGCAAGACCGGTCTTGGTTGTTTTCGCTCCAACGTTCGGACCCGCCGGCGGAACATCGGGCGCCGTAACCTTGATCTCGACCGCATTCTCGCCGACCTTCAGTGCGTCAGAAATATCGCGCCGATCAAATGCTCCCCACCTGCTCTTAGCACCGACCTCGACTCCATTCACTTTGGCGACGTAATCTCCGCGAACCGCAAGCAGCAGCAAGGCCTCGCGCGGCATCTCCGCAAGCTTCACGTTCAATCGAAAAGTTCCCGATGCTCTTGACGGAGCGGCTAGTGCATCTTGCCCCTTGACCCAAATCCAGCGGATATCTTTACGGTCGGCTCCATCCTCCGGATTCTTCCACGTGATCCATTTCGCGCTCCAATCCGACGGGTGCAGAAGGCCCATCTCCCACCACGCTTCTTCCACAGATTCCGAGACATTTCCCACGGTGTCCCAAACTCGAACTTTCCAGTAATAGCGTTTTCTCGACTCCAGGGCTGGGCCTTTATAAGCAATTCCAACCGATTCGTCGGACGCAATCTTGCCGCTGTCCCAAACATCCGCCTGCCCTGACTGCAGGCGATCCTGGCTGCTCGTAACCAATAGCTGAAACGCCGCCTGCTTCCAATTCCGTGTACTGCTGTCGCTCTGCCACGACAGATGAGGCGTAGACGCATCGATGCCCAGCGGGTTGTTCAGATATTCGCACCGCAGATGAACGGGCGTAGCAAACGCCGCACCCGCCAGGCCGGCAAGCGCGACGAATTTCATGAATAGTCTTAGAAGCTTCAAACGGTTCTCCTAATCAGGATCGTAAAAGGCGGCTAGCGATTCCTTATGGCAGCCATGTTAGGCTGCCCGAAGGCGGATGGCGGGGATGGTTTCACCGGAGGAACAGTCATGTCAACTGCCGTCGCGGGCGAATTGCACGCATCGCGAGTTGGCGAAGAACTTCATGATCGAAGCGCAGATGCTGTAATCTTCACTCTCTAAAAAGGTCTGCGTGGACGCGGGCATAAGCGACAAGATTTTTCCCGCGCACGAAGCATTCGCATTGAGCTCCCGTCCTGGGGCTTCCGCCGGTACCGGCACACGTTTCGGAAAATTTATCCAGCCCGCGGTAGCTACGGGAAGTTCAGTGACTCTGGTCAGGTACACCTGCTAATGGGATGGGCCCCACGGCAGCCAGACGCTGACAGCTGTCATGGCAGACTCGCCAGCGAGCTCTTCGCCGCTCCGTAAGCCGATGCTGTGTAACTATTTGCTTTGCGCCTTGGCCGGGACCACGTGGTTTTTCCTCGAAGGAGAACACCATGGACATTGACCGCTGCACCAAGTCCCTTCTGCTCGCTGTCGCACTTCTGCTTGCCGTGATTGCAGTGCGGCCTTATGTCGGGCCGAGCGCCGTGCACGCCGAATCAGCCGCGGGATATCCCGTTTTTGTCGAGCCTGGTACGGTTTATGTTCTTACGAACATAAACCGTATTATGTGGTCTTTTCGGTTGTGACAGCTCTTCTCGTATTTCGACTGTTCGCATCGAAAGCTCGCTAATTCACTGCGAAGGTCACAACATAACTGACCTAAAGACGAGGAGGGCCGTAAGGAGAAACGAACGTAATACAAAGTACAGGGTTGGCATCTCAATCTTCTGTCTACGCTGCGCACGGGAACACGCTAAGCCACTGCGCAAAGTTGAAGAGTCCGATTTGGCAGAAATTAGGTTAGTTGCGAATCGTACGCCTCAGCGAATGTGTGCCCACCCGCATATTTGTCAGGGAAACGTTGTATTGTGGAGGACAAATTCTCGAAACCAGCGATGCGCAACATCCTGATGATGCCGCTCATGCCATACAAGAGACATGGTCAGAGTTGGCACTTCGAGCGGAAGCTCGACTATCCGCAGTCCCAGAGAGGGACTTAAGACCCGAGCCAATCGCAGCGGAACGATGCCCATCATCTCGGAATGCGCCGTTAAGAAAGGGACAGTCACAAGATGGGGCACGATGAGCCCAACTTTTTGCCGATGACCGACCTTCTGTATGGCATCACCTATCAAACCAGGTCCCTCGTTGCTGTAGTTCACTTTGATGTGCTCAACCGAAAGAAACTGGCGGAGTCCAAACTTCTGGCGAGCCATGGGATGCCGTTTGCTTATGATTCCAACAAATCGCTCTTCGAACAATGTCGTCCCATTGAGCCCACCTCCAGGTGGCAGCGGCAGCGGAAAGAACCCTAGGGCAAAGTCACAAACATCCAGTTCAGCGACCGGCATATCAAAGATCCCTTTGAGCCTTTTCATCTGGAGCGCAATTTTGGGCGCACCACGTTTAATCGTCCGTAGTAGATTCGGCAGGATCACAACTTCGGCGTAGTCCGTCGTGGCGATGGTGTAGCGAACATCGGCAGTAGAAGGAGTGAAGGAGGGCCGCTCACTGATCGCCTTTCTGATCACATTCAAGGCGTCACCGATTGGTGCGGCCAGTTGGCGGGCGCGTGCTGTGGGAATCATGCGCTGCCCCGCTCTCTCGAAAAGAGGATCCCCGAAGGCTTTCCTCAGGCGCGCGAGAAGGTTGCTCATCGCTGGTTGGCTCAACCGGGCGCGACGGGCGGCACCGCTGACATTCCTTTCGATGATCAAGACTTCAAAGCCGACGAGCAGGTTTAAATCCAATTCTCGTATATTCACATCGTGAATATGCCACATGTCTACTATCCATGCCAAGAAGACCGGTGCGCGATGTAGTCTTTACCCCGGTATTCAGGGTGAAGAGGTCAAACATGAAAAAACAATGCTTCGCTGTCGTAGTGCTTTTGCTCGTGGTGAACATCAACTCTAAAGCGCAGACATCCACCGGAGAGGCCCCTGCGCAAGCTGCGCCCGCGCTGCCCTACCACTTTTCCTCCGCTGATAAGCGCACCGTTATCCCATTCGAATTAACCCTTGATGGCGTCTTCTTCCAGTTGCAAATCGCCGGTTCAAGTGAACATCTCTGGTTTTCTTTGGATACAGGAGCTGGGTCCAGTTACTTGGATTCCGGCGTTGCGAAACGCCTACGGCTGCAAGTATCGGGGAGCGCCACTGTTCACGGCGCTGGCGCGGGAACTGTGCCGGTCAGTTTTATTGAGTCGGTCACATTCGAACTGCCAGGACTAATTTCCTCCGGGCACCGCATCAACACGACCGACCTGACCGGACTGCAAGGGCATCATCGTATGGATGGATTCTTGGGCTATGACTTCATAAGCCGTTACGTCATTACGGTCGATTATGCAGCCGGGAAGATGACCATCACCGATCCGTCAGTGTTTTCGTACTCGGGGCCGGGCGGGGTTTTCCCAATCAAATTCCGCGGCAAATGGCCATACATCGAGGGGACGATCGCTGTTCCAGGAGTAAAACCAGAGACAGGAGAGTTCCTGGTCGACAGTGGCTCGGGCGATGCCGTGGATGATCCCACGATTCTCAAAACGACTGCTCCAGTACGCACAGTGAAGACGGGTGTCGGGTTGGGGCAATCGTCCGAAGGAGTGCTCGGCCGGGCGTCGTATCTACAACTTGGATCCTTTCGATTGGACGCCCCAACTGCCGCTTGTTGCTCGGGCAACCCAGACGATGTGCGGAAGATAGGCACAGAAGTGCTTAGGAGATTTACGGTGATCCTAGACTATACGCGCAACCGCATGATTCTTGAGCCGAACAGCCACTTCAAGGAGAACTTTCCGGACGCGTAATTCAGAGCCCGCATGGCAAATTAGGGGACTTGGAGGCCCTGGCAGGAAGTCGGATCAGTTCGAGATCGAATAGGTACTTGCTCGTTGAACTGATTCCCGAACCCTACGCTTCGAGGATTACGTAGCGATCTACACGGGGCTCAGGGTCAGTGAACTGGCAGGCTTACGGTGGAACGATATAGGCGCGAGCTCCATCACGATCGATGAACGGTTTTGCCGCGGCGATTGGGGGGCACCTAAGAGTGAAGCCTCCAACGCAACGATCGGGGTGAACAGCTGCGTCGTTGACCGCATCCATCGTCTTAAGGGACTGACTGTCGAGGTTAGGGCCGGCAATGCAATTCGCAAGTACAAGGTCGTGAAGTCCGACGGCCCGGATGACCTCGTTTTTCAGGGAGTTCAATCCGGCGTTCCGCTGCGCGACAACAATATACTTGTCCGGTTCATCAAGCCCGCCGCTCGGTCGATGGGGTTGCCCTGGGTAAATTGGAGAAGCCTGCGAACATCTCTGCGACTTGGCTGAAGATGGCCGGCGCCGACGTGAAGGACGCACAGGCACAAATGCGGCACTCACGTTCGAGCACCACGTTAGACATCTACCAGCAGTTCGTGCCCGAAAGCCAGCAGCGGGCAGTCGACAGACTGAGCCGTTTGGTGAATTGAATTGTGACTGAGTGTGACCAAGTGACCAACAGCGAGGCTTCTAAGTGATTGAAAATGTGGTGGCCAGGGACGGAGTTGAACCGCCGACGCCAGCCTTTTCAGGGCTGCGCTCTACCACCTGAGCTACCTGGCCACGTTTCGTCCACGGCTGCGGGGAGTGTCCGTTTCACGCTGATGATGGCGGGAGTGCCGA
>DATAUY010000047.1:0-5300 GCA_036268025.1 Candidatus Sulfotelmatobacter sp.
TCGCAATCGTCGATACGCGGGAGCAAAACCCTCTCTCGTTCCGACGGTTCAAAGGATGGTTCGCCACAGTTGAGCATCGCGCTCTGCGGCTCGGCGATTACTCGGTTGCCGGAATGGAAGAGACTTGCATCGTCGAACGCAAGGATCTGGCAGACCTGATCTGCTCGTTCACCACGAACCGTTCCGTATTTATCGCCCGTCTTCGTCGAATGGCAGATGTCCCACACAGCCTATTGGTCGTCACTTCGTCGCTTACCGAGATCAAGTCGGAATACGCTTACCGCGCCGCGAATCCGAACCGGATTACGCAATCTCTCATTGCCGTTCTGACCGGACTTCGCCTGCCATTCATCTGCACCGATACGCACGAACTCGGGGAAGAGATCGTGGCGTCGTATCTGTATCAGACGTTTCTGTATGATTGGCTGGACCGCAACGGATATGGGCGGCAATTGGCCGACGGAGATTTGTAGCCACCGACAAATTGCAGGAACAGTTCGACGCGATATGTCCGATTACTTCACGCTCGCCGACACCGCTGCGAACCTCATTCTCAAGCGCACGTCCCTGCGCCCGACCGTCGGCCTCGTGCTTGGCTCCGGCCTCGGAGCATTCGCCGATTCGCTCACCGACTCCGCGGCAATTCCCTATGGTGACATTCCTTCCTTTCGGCAATCCACCGCCATTGGACACGCCGGCCGCCTCGTCATCGGCAATGCGGGCGATGTGCCGGTCGCGGCCATGCAGGGCCGCGTGCATCTCTATGAGGGATATTCCGCGCAGGAGGTCGCATTTCCGATCCGAGTCTTCGGAAGGATGGACATTCGCGCTGTCATCCTTACCAACGCCGCCGGAGGGATCAATCTCGGCTACTCCCAGGGAGCGCTGGTGCTGATTCGCGACCACATCAATTTGCAGGGAGCCAATCCGCTAGTTGGAACGAACGACGACCGCTTCGGGCTTCGCTTTCCCGATATGACGCACGCCTATTCCCGTGTGTATCGCGAGATTGCACGCGAGGAAGCCGCCAAGCTAAGCATCATGCTGCACGAAGGCGTGTATGCCGCGCTGGCCGGGCCAAGCTATGAAACTCCGGCGGAAATTGAATATCTGCGGCGCATTGGCGCTGACCTGGTGGGAATGTCGACAGTGGCCGAAGTAATTGCCGCGCGCCACATGGGAATGAACGTGTTGGCGATTTCGTGCGTGACCAATATGGCAGCGGGAATTCTTGACCAACCGCTCTCCCACACGGAAGTGATTGAAACCGGAGAGCGCGTGAAGTCGACGTTTGAAGCGCTGCTGCGGGCGGTGCTGCCCAGAATCAAGGCGGATCTCTCGGCTGGCACTTTGCCATAAAGCAACGGGTTGTCATTCCGAACTGGCGAAGCCGCAGAGGAACCTGCTTTTTCTTGCGGCGATGCGATCATTTCGCCCGTGGAATCTCGATTTTCGACGTCACTTTCACCCCATACGTCGCGGCAAAATTATTCTGATTTACAGCCATGGCCAGCCGCCCGCGCGAATCGATGTAAAGTAACGGCTGTCCGACTGGAACATCGCTAAATGTCTTCACAAACTTGATTGTCATCTCGCGCCCTCCGATGTGCAGTGTTACATCCTGTCCACGCTGATATCCGAGTTTAGAGAAATCCTCTGCGCTGATGTTGGTCACGAGATTTCCGAAGGGCCCATCTGTCCCAATGACGGTTCCGTGCAATCCGCGATCATCCACTATCGCGGCTTTCATGTCGAGCCGGACCAAATCTTTCACTGGGACCACCGGGCCGACTTTGGTCCAGTCGTCGCCGCGCGCCACATGCGCCCCGACCGGAGAAAAAATGTCGCGTCCATGAAACGTAGAGGACAATTTCGTGCCAATCATCCAATCCGGATTTGTAATCTCGCGGGCTGCCTCGATCCCATCGCGCTGCTCGACCAGCGTCAGCAATCCGTTGTCGGGCAGCACGAAATACTGTCCTCGCTTTGACCGCGCTACAATCGCCTTGCGGGTACTGCCTACGGTCGGATCGATGACCACCACAAAAACCGTTCCCGCCGGAAAATATGGCGTCGCGCCGAACAAGAAGCGTGCCCCGTCGGCAATCGCGAACGGAGTGGCTTCGTGCGTGAGATCAACGATCCGCACGCCAGGCAGGATCGAATACATCACGCCCTTGCACAGCGCGACCGAATCGTCGACGACTCCAAAATCTGTCATGAAGACAATCGTCGGGGGATATTGCCGCTCCGGTTGGTCAGCCCATGCGACCAACGCCAACGCGACAAATAGCGCGAACACCGCAGCCCATCGCTTGTTGCGGGATGAATAAGTGTTTGTAAGCGGCTTCATCGTCTGCTATCACCAATCTCGACGTATGTGCATCAAAGTAAGCCCATCATTCTAGAACAGGACGGGGAGAGCCCGCGCCCATATGCGTCAGTTTGTGCTTCCATAATCGTGGGCAACAATTTCCCCCACTCGCCGTTCTATAATCTGGCTGAACTTCAAATTCGGAGAAAGTCATGTCGCAAGCTATTCCTGAAAAATACAAAGATCTTTTCCAAAAACGCGCCTTTGCCAGCCTGGGGACACTGATGCCCGACGGCCGTCCGCAAGTCACTCCCGTCTGGATTGACTTCGACGGCGACCAGGTTATCTTCAACTCCGCCCGCGGCCGCCAGAAGGACAAGAATGTCCGCCGCGATCCGCGCGTCTCGCTCGCCATCATCGATCCCGAAAATCCATATCGTTATATCGAGATTCGTGGCCGCGTCGTCGAGATTACCGAGGAAGGCGCCAACGACAGCATCAACAAGCTCGCCAAAAAGTATCTTGGAGTAGACAAGTACCCTTATGGTCAGCCGGGTGAAGTGCGGGTGCTGTACAAGATCCAACCGGAACACACGACGGTGATGGGATAGAAGAACTAAGTTTCAAAGTGGCTAAGTTTCAATGTTGCAAAGTTGAAATCGGACGTAATCGTCGTGCCAGCCAAACGCAATGGTCGCGCATTGCTGCGAGAACTACCCTGGAAGAGAGGCGATTTGGCGCCGCATTCAGCATTTAAGAAATAATCGGGCTTTAGCCTCTGCGAGGAGCGTCGAATCCGCCACTTCAATCTCTGCTTTCTCGGCTTCGGCAACGTCAACCGAACGCTCGTCCGTTTGCTCGAAGAAAGAAGTCAGGAACTCCAGGTTCGCTACAACATTAGCTGTCGGATCACTGGAATCGCTTCACGCCGGCTCGGATGGATTGCAAATACGGATGGGATTTCTGGCGCGGCCACTCCTGCCCGCGAAATCTCGCCACAACCATCAGACCTGACCGCGGGCAGTACCGTCTGCCAGAACATCCACGACTGGCTTTCTACTGCCCACGCCGACGTTCTCTTCGAAGCCACTTCCCTCAATGTCGAGAACGGCGAGCCCGCCATCTCTCACATCCGCGCCGCGCTTGAGCACGGAGCCCACGCCATCACCGCCAACAAAGGGCCAATTGTTCATGCGTACCGCCAATTGCGCGATCTCGCAACGAAGCATGGCAGGCGCTTTCTCTTCGAATCCACCGTGATGGACGGTGTCCCGGTCTTTTCCCTTTTTCCCCAACTGCCTCTGATTCACCTGCAGGGCTTCCACGGAATTCTCAACTCAACGACCAATGTCATCCTTGGAGAAATGGAACAAGGCCTCGCATTCGACGAGGCGCTCAAGAAAGCGCAGGCGCTTGGCGTCGCGGAAACCGACGCCACCCACGACATCGACGGCTGGGACGCCGCCGTGAAAACCGCCGCGCTCATCAACGTTCTGATGCTGTCAGGCGAGAATGACGTTCCAATCCGCCTCGATCAAATCGCGCGCGATGGCATCCGCGACCTGACGCCGCAAGCCCTCCGCACCGCCCGCCGGGATGGATGGGCCTTCAAACTCGTCTGCCGCGCCCGCCGCACCGGCAATGGTGTCGAGGCCAGCGTGCAGCCGGAAAAAGTCCGCAGCAATGAATCCATGGCCCGAATCAATGGCACGTCGTCTTACATTTATTTTGAGACAGACATCTTCCCCGGCTTGGCGATCACTGAAGAAAATCCCGGCTTGTACGCGACCGCGTATGGAATGCTGGCGGATTTCGTGCGAGCTGTAACAAGCTGAAGTTTCGTAACAAATGCAGAAAGCACCGCGTTAAGGATGGCTTTGAATGTCGCTTGAGGCCGTCTTCTTGCCTTTGTCATTTCGAGGAGCGCAGCGACGAGGGACCTGCTGTCAGCCGGTTCCACACGAAAAGCAGGTTCCTCCTGCGCGCTAGGCGCATCGTCGGAATGAAAAGGCAAGCGATAGTCCCATCGAGTCATTAGGATTTAAGATGACAACCATGACCGCGACCGAAACCCTTCATCCAGCTCTGGATCTGATCTCCATCCGCGCCCAGTTCCCGTCGCTCTCCCAGACCGTCAACGGCCACCCCGCCGCATTTCTGGACGGCCCCGGCGGAACGCAAGTTCCGCAGCGCGTGATTGACGCCATCTCCGACTATCTTCGCCGCGACAATGCCAATACGGGCGGAGCCTACTCCACCAGCCGCCGCACCGACGCGATGATCGCCGATGCTCGCGCTGCCATGGGTGACTTTCTGCACTGCGGCGCCGATGAAGTCGTTTTCGGGCCGAACATGACGACGCTGACCTACGCCATGTCGCGGGCGATCGGCCGCGAGTTGAAGGCGGGAGACGAAATCCTGGTCACGCGCCTCGACCACGACGCCAATGTCTCGCCGTGGCTGCAAACGGCAGAAGACCGAGGCGTCACCGTGCGTTGGGCCGAAATTCACGACGAAAACTGCACGCTCGACCTCGCCGATCTCGCCTCCAAGATCAACGCGAATACGAAGCTCGTCGCTGTCGGCTATGCCTCGAATGCGGTCGGGACGATCAATCCTGTGAGGGTCATCACCAAGCTTGCGCACGCTGCCGGAGCTCTCGTCTACATCGACGCGGTCCACTACGGATCGCATGGACTCATTGACGTTGCCGCTCTCGACTGCGACTTTCTCGCCTGCTCGACCTACAAGTTCTTTGGTCCTCACATGGGCGTGCTCTTCGCCAAGCGCGAGCACCTGAAGCGCTTTCATCCGTACAAGGTCCGTCCGAACACCAACGCGATCCCCAATTGCTGGGAGTGGGGCACTCTCAATCACGAGTGCATTGCGGGAATCACCGCCTGCGTCGAATACATTGCCGACCTCGGACGGCATGTCCTATCCGAAATGAGGGTGGCCCACCCCACGCGGTTTTCGTCGGGTGGGA
>DATAUY010000048.1:0-10500 GCA_036268025.1 Candidatus Sulfotelmatobacter sp.
CGCGCCAGCGGCGCATGCGAGCGCGCCGGCCCACACATCGGGTCAGGCCCAACATTCGACAACTTCTGGCCGTCCAAGTAATGGAAATTCGACGGGACACAGTGCTGGTAATGCCTCAGGTGGCGCAAACAACGGTCGTACCGCAGGTGCCCCGAATAACGGCCGCGCCGCGGGCACCGCGAACAATGGTCGTACCGGGGGCACGCCCAACAATGGTCGTACTGGGGGCACGCCCAACAACGGTCATGGTGGTGGTGCCAGTACCATGGGACGAACCGGCCCGAACAGCCCCAACAATAGAACGGGCCACGCATCAGGACCGAACGCCGGAGGCCGTGCGGCTTCGAATCACGTCGCTCCGGGACGGCAGGTTTCTCTGAGAGGCGGGGGAACGGCCCAAATTCGCCCCAATGGACAGATACGCTCTGTAAACCGCAACGGCATGCACATTGAGCGCGGAGTGCGCGGCGAGCGAAGAATCGTGAGCACTCGCAACGGCGTGCGTGTAGTGGGCGAAGGGCGTCGAGGCGGTTACGTGCAGCGCGCCTACGTCGTCCGCGGTGGTCATTCCTATTATTCGCGGACGTACTATTATCACGGCGCTTACCGAACCGGCGTCTATCGCGGGTACAACTACGGGGGCCGGCCCTATTACGGATACCACCCTGTTTACTATTACCGCCCCGCGTATTACGGATGGGCCTACAATCCCTGGCCGGCGCCTGTTGCTTACGGATGGGGCTGGGGCGCGGCCCCATGGTATGGCTATTACGGCCCTTATTACCAGCCCTATCCTGTCTATCCGTCCGCGGCTTTCTGGCTGACGGATTTCATGATCGCCGCGAGTTTGCAAGCGGCATATCAAGCGCAAGGCAATGCGTCACTCGGTCCGAATGCGGCTGACGGGACTTTGGTAGCCAGCCTGATGCCTTTCCCGGCGGCGGACCAGGGTACGGCAAAGCTGAGTCCCGAAGTCAAGAATGCGCTTTCCGAGGAAGTGAAAATCGCTTTGGCGGCCGAGCAGGCTGAGGCTGCGAAAGGGAATGCTAATTCCTCAGGCGGACAGCCGGCAGACTCCAATGAGGCGCCACCGGCCCTCGATCCCAAGTTCCGCACGTTCGTGGTTTCGTCTGACATGAGCCTGGTTGCGGACGGGGATGAATGCCCGCTTTCCCAGGGAGATGTCATTCAAAGAACTAGCGACACTCCGGACGACGACGGCAACGTGAGTGTGAAAGTCGTGGCCAGCACTAAGTCAGACTGCGGGATTGGCAAAGAAGGGCCGGTCTCGGTCGACGACTTACAGGAGATGTACAACGGCTTCCGCGAGCACCTGAAAGATGGAATGGGTGAGCTCGCAAAAAACCAAGGTACGGGTGGACTTCCCAAGGCGCCGGACACCAGCACGAACGATGGAGACGTTCCGGCCCCCCCACCAGACAAAAGTGCCGAGAAGAGCCTGCAAGATCAGCAATCGGCTGCTGACCAGGCTGAATCCGAGGTCAAGCAGGAATCTGGCTCGGGTCCCGGCGCAAGTCAGTAAAGAGAACCAGCGAGGGAAGGTCAGCTTTTGGACCTTCCCTGTGCCCAATTCTTGCAGGAACGGCAAAAGACGGTGCAGGAGGCTTTCCGATGTCGCGCAGATTAAAAACTGTTGTTTCGGGATTAGTGGTGATCTGGATCCTGAATGCGCTAGCCAGTGCCCAGGCCCCCACGCTACAAGAGCAACTGCTGGCGCAGTACAAGCTCGCGAAGATGGGGTCGGATACCGGCGGATACTCCGTGGTTGATGCGGGCACTCTCCTTGCAGTCCAGAAAGGTGGCATTCTAAGCGTACCGTATTCCGAAAAGACGATGCTTACGACCAAGTACGAAGGCGGAACCGTGCACTCTCCGAGCAGCCTGATGGTCGCGGGCAAGAAATCTCTTCTGGGGCATTTCTCGCAGACCCAATCTCAAGGACAGACAACCCACTTGTTCCAGACGGGCGACAAAGTTTATGCAACCAAGATCGATGTGAACCTGGACAAGGACGTGGTTGCGATGGCCATTGTCGCCTGCGACAAGTGCAACAACACAGATCCGCCAAGCGCCAACAAGGCGCAAGTTGTTTTTCAGTTTCCTAAGGGCGCCTTGGCCAAGGCAAGCGCCGGGGACGTCGAAGACACGATGGGACAGTTGCTGTCAATCAGCGACGACTCGCAACAGGGTGACCAAGGCGGACAGCAGCAGGATGGGCAAGCTCAACAAGGTCAGAATCAGGGTCAGAACCAAGGTCAGAACCCAGGTCAGAACCCAGGTCAGGGCCAGCAGCAACCACAACAGGCTGAGCCGCAGACCATTCAAATGGGAATGACGGCCGATCAGGTGCAGTCTGCGCTGGGCGCGCCCGCGAAAGTCGTGAACCTGGGGCCGAAGCAGATTTACGTCTACAAAGACCTGAAAGTAACGTTTTTCAACGGCAAAGTGGTGGACGTGCAGTAACGGAATCGCCGGCCACGGCGGATGGCGCAACACCCATCGAAACAATGGTTTGAGCGAGCGATACAGTACCTCCGTACCGTCTGTAGTACTTCAGTTACCGCTCTTGGTGTCCCGAGAGACAATCTGCAAGGTGACCCCTCCTAATAGAAATTAACGGATCGCGTGCCACAACATATAGGCGCGGGTTCGTCCGTTCCATTGCGCGCATTCCAGGAAACCAGCAAAAGACCCAACAAAACACGGACATTCGCTTGGAGCCGGGGTTTTTCAGGCCTGAGATATGCTCGGAACACCGAAAGCCCTCGGAGCCGATGTAGAGGGTGGAGGCGTCTCCTGAGAATTCCCGCAGCGGTGGGGACTGCGCGGGTGGTTCGGGTGGAGAAGGCAAAAGGAACTATGGCCGACTCGCGAGAAGTGATGAACATTCGCCAGGCGTCGCAATATCTGGGCGTGAGTCCGGACACTTTGTACAAGTACGTCGGCGAACAAAAAATTCCCGCGTTCAAACTGGGCAACCGCTGGCGCTTCAAGAAATCGCGGCTGGACCAGTGGATGGAAGACAAGTCGAGTGAGATGGAACCGGCGGCGAAGCGCAAGCCCAAAACGGCTGCGAAGGCTGCGGGATCACAGTAGGGCTTAGAGCAGTAACGCTGTTAAACGTCGTGGGCAAATAGCCCACGCCACACAAAGAAGGTGGGCACATGTTTGGATTCGGATCGAAGTCCATTGTTGGTCTGGATGTGGGCTCTTCGAGCATTAAGGCCGTCGAGCTGAAAAGGAAGGGTGGGCAGATTGAAGTCGCGCACCTCGGTCTGGAACCGCTGTCTTCTGACATCGTCGTCGATTCGATGATCGTGGACTCCGGCACCGTGTCGAGCGCGATCTCGAAGCTGTTCGCCGACAACCTGATCAAGACCAAGGCCGTAGCTACCGCCGTGAGCGGTCACTCCGTGATCGTGAAAAAGATCTCGCTGCCCTCGATGAGCGACCAGGAACTGGCCGAAACCATTGAGAAAGAAGCCGCGCAGCACATTCCCTTCGATCTGGCTGACGTCAGCCTGGACTATCAGATCCTCTCCGACGAAGTGGGCACTCCGCAGATGGACGTTCTCCTCGTCGCCGTCAAGAAGGACAAGATTCTGAACTACACCAACGTACTCTCGATGGCCGGACGCAGTCCCGCTATCGTGGACATCGATGCGTTGGCTTTGCAGAACTGCTACGAGTACAACTACCAGCCCGCGCCGGGACAGGTAGTAGCGCTGCTGAACCTGGGCGCCAGCGTCATGAACATCAACATCGTGAAAGGCACGACGCCGTTGTTCCCGCGCGACGTCAGCGTAGGCGGCCATCAGTACACGGACTCGTTGCAGAAGGAACTGGACCTGAGCTTCGACGACGCGGAGTCGCTGAAGCTGGGCAACAAGGTCGGCACGGTGAGCGAAGACGCAAAGCAGCCGATCCTGCAACAGGTGACTGAGATTATCGTGCTCGAAATTCAGAAGACGTTTGATTTCTTCCGCGCCAGCGCCGCGGGCGAGCACATCGAGAAAATCTATCTGGCGGGTGGTTCGTCGAAGGTGCCCGGCTTGATGGAAGCGTTGCGGCAGGAGTTCTCGATGCCGGTGGAACTGCTGAATCCGTTCCAGCGCGTTGTGGCGCCGGTCGAAGGACACGGGGCGGAGTTGGTGGAACAGAACCCCGGCCAGATGGCGGTCGCGGTGGGCTTGGCCCTGAGGAGCTTTGAATCCCTATGATCAAAATCAATCTGCTTGAAACAGCCAAAGGGAAGGGCAAACGCGGAGGCGGCGGTGGCCCGTCGATGCCCTCTATTGAAATGGGCGATATGGGCTCGCCCAAGCTGAAGATCTTCATCATGGTAGTGCTGGTCGGCTTTTTGAACGCCGGCTACTGGTACCGGCTCGATCATCAGGGGAAGGCGATCGCCGTCAAGATGGATCAGGCCGTAAGAAAGAACCGGGAACTGGCGGATGTAAAAGCCAAGTTCATCGAGCGCCAGACGCAGGCCGACAACTACAAGCGGCGCGTCGACGTGATTGACGGACTGCGCGCGAACCAGACCGGGCCGGTCAATCTTCTCGCCATGCTGGGCGAAACAATCAACAACACCGAAGCCGTGTGGCTGACCAAGATGGACGACACCGGAGCGCAGGTCAATGTGGAAGGCACCGCATTGAGCGCAGATGCTGTGGCGAACCTGATCGCGAACCTTCAGAAGACCGGTTATTTCAGCACGGTCGAAATCAAGGAAACCTATCAGGACGAGCAGATCAAAGACATGCAGGCCTTTCAGTTCACCCTGACCTGCGGGAAGAAGTCGTAAAGGCAAACCTATGGCGAACTTTAGCGATCTGTCGGGGATTAAGCAGTGGGGAGCAGTGATCGTCGGGGGCGCGATCGTGAGTGCGGCCCTGTACTTCACCGTGTTCAAGAGCCAGGACGAAAAGAACGCGTCTGCGCAGCATGCCCTGGAAGAGAAGATCCGGGAGAACAACGAGCTCGAATCTTACCGGCCGAAGCTGAAGCAGATCGAGCAGCAGCTTGCCGAACTCAAGCAGCAGCTCGAGATCGAGGCCCGCATTGTTCCCGATGACAAGCAGATTGACGGCTTCATCACCATGCTCGATGGCGAAGCCCAGAAGGCCGGTGTGGAACTGCGCCGATATGCCGCCAAGGAAACGAAATCGCAACAGTACTTCACCGAAGTTCCCTTCGACATGGAACTCGACGGCCCATATTACTCGATGCTGAATTTCTTCGACCGGGTAAGCAAGCTCGAACGCATCGTCAACATCGGCAACCTGCTGGTGGCGACGACCAGGAACCCGAGCGGAGCCAAGGCAAAGCATACGTATCAGTACGCGCCGAATGAGAGCGTAATCGCTACTTTTAGCGCGACAACATACTTCAGTCATGACTTGACACCTCCCGCGGCAGGCGCCGGATCGAAACCTGGCACGCCCGCCCCGGTGAAGAAGTAGGGATGGCTATGAAGCTGACGACAGGCATTCTGGCAGTTGCAATCACGGTGACGGCGGGAGCTGCGTTCGCGCAGAACCCCGATGCCATCGACAACGCGCGCAGCGTGGCAAAATCGCTGCAACAGAAGCAGGCAAACGATACCAATGCGGCGCTGGATGCCGCCGGCGTAAAGGCGCAGTCCAAGCCTGCTCCCGGTGCTCCGGCTCCAGCGGTGAAGCCGGTAGTCATTCCGGCAGCGAAGCCCGCGGTGGCCTCGGCCCCTGCCCCTGCCCCGAAGCCGGAAACGTCATCGGCGCAGCACAACCAGCTGCAAAAGGTGAATGTGGTTTCGGGCGCGGACACCGTCAAGGTTGAAATCAGCTCCAGCCAGGCGGTCACGCCGCGGGTGAGCAAGCTGAGTTCGCCGGCGCGAGTCGTTGTGGAACTGCCCGAGACAGTGGTCGCCAGCTCGCAGAACAAGATTCCTGTGGGCAGCGGCGGAGTGAAGGGCGTCCGCATCGGCATGGATGGCAAAAATCCTCCGACCACCAGCGTTGTGGTCGATCTCGACAAAGCTTTGGCGTACGAAGTCACGCCCGGCGCTGATGGCAAGCTGGTTCTGACTTTGCACACGCAGGATGCGGCGAGCGCGAAAGTTGTTTCCGCGCCGCTGAAGCCAGTTGCAGCTCCGGCCGTTGCGAAGGCGAATATGGCTCCGACTGTGAAGCTGGCGGTGGCTCCGAAGGGCGCGACGATCGTTGCGGAAGCCGGCAAGCCGGCTCCTGCTCCCAAAGTCGCAGTCGCGAAGGCAGAGCTGGTGAAGCCGGTTCCGGCTCCGAAGTCTCTGGCAGCGTCTCCAAAACCGGAATCGAAGATTCCTGCCAAGACCGTGGTCGCGGCGAAGTCCGCACCAGCCCCGGAGATTGCAGTCGCATCAGCTCCTGCGGAAAAGACTCCCGCTTCCCAGCAACCCAAGCCGCAAGACAAAAAGTGGGCGATGAACGGCAAGCGCGATCCTTTCTTCAGCCCCGTAGTGCAGCAGAGCGGGTCTGGGTGCGCGACCGGCAAGAAGTGCCTGGAGATTAACGCGATCAATCTGCGCGGCGTCGTGAAATCTGAAGTCGGCTTCATCGCCGTGGTCACGAACAATCTTGGCAAAGCGTATTTCCTGCGGGAGAACGATCCCGTATTCAACGGATTCGTGGTGAAGATCACGGGCGACTCGGTGACGTTCTCCGAGACGATCCAGGACAAGCTGGGCAAGACGTCCACTCGCGAAGTGGTGAAGAGGATCTTTACTCCGGCGGTTTAAGCAAGGCGGCGCATCCGGGACACCGGACGCTGAAATCAAGTTCGACGAAGGACACGCGGGCCAGGCTCGCGGGTGGGGAGAGGCGAAATGCGAAAGCAACAACTGACAATGGTCGCATCGTTGCTGATGCTTGCGGCGGGCGCGATTGCCCAGACGCCAAGCCAGCTCGATCGAGTGAGCGTGGTCAAGGGCACGGACAACGTCCGGGTCGAGATGAGCTCGAAGGGCGCGGTGACGCCCAAGCTGAGCGCGCTCGACTCGCCCGCGCGCGTGGTTGTGGATCTGCCGGAAACCGTCATGGCGACCGGACAGAAGCACATCACGGTGGACGCGGCGGGAGTCAAGGGCGTGCGCATTGGAACGGATGGCCAATCGCATCCGACCACGCGCATCGTCGTTGACCTCGAGAAGGCTTGCTCATATGAGCTGACTCCTGGCCCTGCCGGCAAGCTGGTGTTGACGCTGCACACCAACGCCGCCCCGGCCGCTACGGAAGCGAAGAATGAGGCTCCGGCTGCACCGGCCTCGCCCTTCACTCCGCGAGTCGCCGATGCGACGCCCGCCAAGCCGGCTGCGCAGGTTCCGACTGCGCCCAATGACTATGTGTTTATAGAGCCTTCTTATCAGGCCAAGAACGACGCCAAGGCGGACGTGAAGCCTGCCGTGGACGTCGAGCCGACGGTCCGCGCGCAGGAAGCGGCCGAGCGGTTCTCGGACAAGACGGCTGCCGAACTGATCCCGGCGAGCGTCCACTCGACGCAGACCCAGGAGCCCGCGCCCCAAACCATCACGCCGGCTGTGAATCTTGCTGCCGAGCAGCAGGCACAGGCTGGAAAGCAGGGTGCGGCTGCCGGTCCCAAGTACACGGGCGAGCCGATTTCGGTCAACCTGAAAGATGTTGACCTGAAGGATTTCTTTCGCCTCATCCACGAAATCAGCGGACTCAACGTCGTGCTCGATCCGAACGTGCATGGCACGCTGACGATCGTGCTCGATGACGTGCCGTGGGACCAGGCGCTCGACATCGTGCTCAAGAACAACGATCTGGCGCGCGAACTGGAAGGCAATGTTCTGCGCATCGCGACAGTGGATACGCTGAAGCACGAAGCCGACGGACGCCGCGCTCAGGTTGAATCCGAGGCGCTGGCTGTCGAAAAAGTTTCGGTGACGCGCTTCCTGAGCTATGCCAAGGCGAAAGACGTCATCGTTACGGTAAAGAAGTTCCTGTCGCAGCGCGGCGACGTTGTGGCTGACGATCGCACCAACGCCGTCATCGTCAACGACATTCCGAAGGTGATCCCGATCATCGACCGCCTGCTCACGCAGCTCGACCGCAAGACGCAGGAAGTCGAAATCGAAGCGCGCGTGGTTGCCGCGACCCGGCAATTCGCCCGCGACATCGGTACCCAGCTCGGACTTGGCTGGGGCAACGGACACAGCGCGATCGGCGGCAACGCCGGCGCGGGCTCTTCTCCGACCACGGTCAGCGGCCTGACGCCGGGATACATCACGGTGCCGGGAACCGGTACCGGCAGCACCACCGGATCGTCGATTCCCTTGTTTTCGAACCTGGGTGTCACGTCGCCTTCGAGCGGCCTGACCTTTGTTAACGCCAGCAACACCGTGCGGATCGACGCCGTCCTATCTATGGCTGAGTCGCGCGGCCTGCTGAAAGTTCTGTCTCGTCCGCGGGTAGTTACCCAGAACAACATCCTGGCCCTGGTGAAACAGGGCGTGCGCGTGCCGATCGTGACGCAGGCGCAGTTGGGTGGTCCTCCGACCGTGACCTACGTCGACGCGTTCCTGCGGTTGACCGTGACTCCGCAGATCACTTCGGAGAACACGATCTTCCTGAACGTCGACGTGGAAAACACCACGCCGAACTTCGGACAGGAAGTTCAGGGCAACCCGGAACTGATCACGCAGCAGGCCACCACGCAGGTGCTGGTGACCGATGGCGGCACAGTGGTGATCGGCGGCGTCATCCAGACGCAGAACTCGATCAACATCACGCAGGTTCCGCTGCTGGGCAACATTCCAATACTCGGCAACCTGTTCAAGCACACGCAAGTTCAAACCTCGAACCAGGAGCTGATTTTCTTCATCACGCCGCGAATCATTCAGACATAGTGCGGATGACGTTTCGTCAGACGTAAAGCGTCAGAACTTAGCAGCGAGTTCGAAGATTGAAACCGCCGGACTGAAGAACCTGTCAGTCCGGCGGTTTTGCGTTTAGGGATAGGGTGAGGCGATCGTTTCTGCTCTATTAACGGTTCAAATGCCGAAGGCGGGGAGATAATTGAACTTCCATGCACTTCGGGCGCGGACACCGGAAAGCGGTATCGTAGGGAAACACGATATGGCCGCAGTTTTCGGCAAATTTGTTGCCCGTTTTCTAGAACCTTCATTGGCTTAAAGTCCTGGCCCGAAACACAGTAAGAGCAGCGCGGTTCTTTCTTGATCTGCTGGAGCTTTCGGGCGGCTTCGGTGAGGTATTGTTTCTCGTTCAGTCGCTGGTTCATTTGGCGGGCAGTCAAACAAATCACAGTATCGTCCGAAGTGGCGTTTTGTCAGTCCGCTCCGGTACAGAGCGAGCCTCTAGCGGCGGCGGAGCCGGAGCAATGGGCGAGGAGCAGCTATCGCACCTACGCCTACAGAGAAGTAGGAAAAGTCAGGCTCAATGAATGGCGTGAGGCTGGGTATGAAGATTCGTCCAGCGGTCCGCCGGTGGCCCACCGCGACGCAACCGCCATTACCAGCGCGCCGCATCGTTGCTAATCTCGTCCCAAAGTCTCTCAGGACAACGGTGAAGGGGCGCATCTGATGTGCAACTGCAAGCGTGTCCTTTGCACTCCAAAGACGAACATGCCCGCCTCATCCAAAGCAGCGCAGGAAATCGTGGAGGATCCGGAAAGTCCTGTTTCGAACCTGGAAGAAGCTAAAAAAGTGAAGGAGCGCGTGGCGCTCGGCGCGCACGTCGTTTACGAAGCCGTCCGGCTTGAGGGCGAGGACGAACTCGAGCGGCCTGCGGTTGCATTGGCGTGGTCCGGCCTGGCGGCGGGACTTTCTATGGGATTCTCTTTGTTGGCCGAGGCGGCGCTGTTTTCTTTTCTTCCAGACCGTCCCTGGCGCTTGTTAGTTTCCCATGCGGGATACTCGGTAGGATTTCTGGTCGTCATCCTGGGGCGGCAGCAGCTCTTCACCGAAAATACATTGACAGTGGTCCTCCCGCTGTTGCTCCACAAGGATCTCGAAACCCTGAAAAAGGTTCTTCGCCTGTGGACGATCGTGCTCTCCACCAATGTGGCGGGGACATTTCTGTTCGCGCTGACAGTCGGGAGATTACATTTCCTGCAACCTGGCTTGCAGCAGGGCATGCTGGAAATCTCGCAGGCGCATATTGGCCCGGGATTCTGGACAGTATTCATGCGCGCAGTGTTTGCCGGGTGGCTGATTGCTCTGATGGTCTGGATGTTGCCCAATGCCGGGTCCTCGCGCGTGGCGACCATTTTAATCATCACATTTCTAATCAGCATTGCCAGTCTCAGCCACGTCATCGCTGGCTCCGCGAATGTGTTCTTCCTCGTCGTATCTGGTCACTTATCGCTGGGCAGCTATTTCACACAATTCTTCGTCCCCACTCTCTTTGGGAATATTTTCGGTGGAGTTTCCCTGGTGGCGGCACTCGCACATGGGCAAGTCGTTGGCGGGAAGAAATAGAT
>DATAUY010000049.1:0-38805 GCA_036268025.1 Candidatus Sulfotelmatobacter sp.
GTGCGACTACTACGGCGCGCAGGTCACGCTGGTCGACGGCCTGATCAGCGACTGCGCGAAGAAAGTCGCGGAGCTAAAGGATTCCGAGTCTTGGAATAAAGAAGGCTGGTTCGATGTCAGCACCACCAAAGAGCCCTACCGGGTCGAAGGCAAGAAGACCATGGGATACGAAGTCGCCGAGCAACTTGGCTGGCGCATGCCGCAGGGCATCATCTATCCCACAGGTGGAGGCGTGGGCCTGCTCGGCATGTGGAAGGCCTTCGAAGAGATGGAAGCCCTGGGCTGGATTGGTTCAGAACGCCCAAAGATGATTGGTGCCCAGTCAGCAGGATGCGCTCCCATCGTGAAAGCATGGGATGAAGGTAAATCCTCAGCGGAAATGTGGCCGAACGCCGCGACCCTAGCGGCGGGCCTGCGAGTACCAAAGCCGTATGGCGACTATCTGATCCTCGACATATTAAAGAAGAGCAAAGGCACAGCCGTCAGCGCCACGGACGAAGAAATCGTCGAAGCTACCCGCCACTGGGCCAAAACCGAAGGCATCTTCGCCGCTCCCGAAGGCGCAGCCAGTCTCGTCGCCTACCGCAAACTTCGCGCCAACGGGTTCTTCAAGCCCGAAGACACGGTAGTCCTCTTCAACACCGGTAGTGGTTTGAAATATCTCGAGGTGCTGGATGCCACCAAGAAACATGGAGCCCCGGACGCCCCCGTCCGAGGAGCAGCGCCACAGAAGCCAGCCCCCCGCCAAATCGGCGGCATCATCGGGCCATATTGATTCAGCCCATATTGATTTGTGTAGGGGCGGATGTATTCGTCCGTGTCATCAGTGCCGTCTCGGCGAACAGAGCCAGGCAGTCAAGAACCCTTCAATGATCGGCTCACTGCCGAGCATCCCGTTATACTCTTTTGGGTGGGAAATGATGCGCGGTCGTCCACTTCAACTTGTTTTCGTCCTCGTAGTCCTGCTGATTTTTTCAATCGCCCGGAAGAGTGCGGCCTCAGAGAGGCCGAAGAATGGTATTAACCGTCCAGCCAGATTGAAATCAGTCGAATTGGAAGGCAAATACATAATTCAAGTCCCGGATTACTTCATTCTTAGACGGATGGATGGGGCAGCAACAGCGGTTCCAATGTATTCATTCGATGCTCCAAAGCCTCACTACACAACTATCCGAGTGTCCGTTTTGCCTCGCGCAGGCATAATCCCGATCGACCAAAAGACAGGAAGGTTTCAGTTGCCCTTTGAGTGTGACGGGGGCCTTCCCCCTTTGACTGACTATTTCGAGATTTCAGGGAAAAGAGACGTCTATTACGGGTGGAGTGTTGTCGATAACGCGTATGAATGCAGCATGAATTCGCCATGTCCGTTGCCGTGGCCGCCAAAATCAAAGTCCAGATACACAACGCAGTACGCGTTCGCCGTGTTGGACGAGAATTCTTGCCTCGAGTTCACAGGAATGCATTCCGGGCCGTCAAAGAAGGTCACAGGATTTGAGGGCGACGGGAAATTGCTGCGCGACATCATCGTTCCGTCTTTACGCTCCCTTCACTAGGACGGCTGATTACTCCGACGAGCGTTTACCGTCAAATCCCCGGCGCGATCTCACTCCCATAGTACCCAAAGCTAGAATGGACACTCCCCATGACCGACCGCCTCTACTACCACGACTCCTTCCTCTACGACTTCGAAGCCGAAATCTCGGAGATCGCTGACTCCCCGCGTCCGGCTCTCATCCTCGATCGCTCCGCCTTCTATCCCACCAGCGGAGGCCAGATTCACGACACCGGCACGATCACCGCCGGAGACACGCAGCTCAAAATCATCGAAGTCGCCGATACCGAAGACGGCAAGGTCGTCCACTACTTCGAAGCTGAGCGCGACTTCGACAAGGCCACGCTAAAGCCCGGCACGCACATCCACGCCAGAATCGACAGCTTCCGCCGTCGCGACCACATGCAGCAGCACTCTGGACAGCACGTGCTCAGCGCCGCCTTCATCCGCCTCTACGACATACACACGGTGTCGTTCCACATGGCCGACGACTACTGTTCGATTGATCTCGACACTCCAACTCTGACGAAAGAGCAAGTCGAGTCGGCCGAACGCCTGGCCAACGAGATCATTCTCGAAAACCACCCGGTCGAAATTCGCTTCGTAGCGCGCGAAGAGATAGAAAAGCTCGGCCTGCGAAAGCCGCCAAAGACCGACCGCGATGAGTTGCGTATCATAGACATCCGCGACGTGGATGTCAGCGCCTGCGGCGGCACGCACGTCAACCAAACTGGACAAATCGGCTGCATCCTTCTCCGCAAGTTCGAAAAAGTCCGCCAGGGATGGCGTGTAGAATTCGTCGCCGGGCAGCGGGCCGTGTCCACCGCCCGCAAAGATTACATCGCGCTAACAGAGACAGCCGGGTTCTTTTCCGCCCACATCTACGATGTCCCGCTGCAGGCGCACAAATCGCTGGAAGAAATTCGTTCGCTCCGGAAGCAGCGCGAACAATCGCTGGAGGAACTGGCGTCAGCGCAAGCCACGACGATCCTCGCCGAGACGCCAGAAACGAACGGCCGAAAGGTCGTCGTCAGAACCTTCGCCGATCGCGAAATGAACTTCCTGAAACTGATGGCGCAAAAGCTCACGCGATCCGCCTCCAACGTCGTCGCGCTGTTGGCGTCCACGTCGCCGCAACCATCACTGGTCTTCGCCCAATCCTCCGGTCAGCCCTTCGATATGTCAGCGTTGTTAAAGCAGGCAATGGCGACTTTAGGCGGCCGCGGCGGCGGCAGCAAAGACATGGCGCAGGGAGGCATCACAAACGTGGAAGGGATCGAAGCGGCGGTTAAGCAGGTGGCCGCATCACTGAACGCCTGATTTGCTTCACCCGAAGCGTGTCTTAATGTTTGTCATTCCGACCGGCGCGAAGCGGCGGTGAGGAACCTGCTTTTTCTTCGGCACAAAGGAAAAGCAGATTCCTCACTTCGTTCGGAATGACAACACTGTCGGTTTCGCCAATGTGTTCACCCCGCCCGCCGCAACCGTCTCGACTCCTCATCCCCCGCCGGCAGCAATCCCACAATCCCGCGCAGATTCTCCCACGCCGCCTGGTTCAAGCTCGGCTCAGCGCTAACGATGTCGCGGATCATCTCCCACGCGACCATATTCAACGCACCCTCCGGCGGAGGCCCCATCGCCAGCGACACCGCGCACTGCGGACAAAAACAAATCCGGTTCGCCGACGACTTCTGCCGTGGCTTCACCCCCACCGTCTGCGCGAACATGTACACCGCGACCGATTTCCGCCCAGTCTCGATCTCCCGCCTGCATCGCAGGCACACGATAGGTTGCACATTCCCCCCTGAGGCTTACGCCGCCACTACTTAATGTCGGGCAGATATCAGCCACCAGCAAGTAATTGCCAAGATTCCCGCATGTGAATATCGGATGAATATTTGAACGCGAGCCCGACTTCTGACATTCCCAAAAGGGAACCCACCCGCTGCTTCTTCCCGAGTGCAAGCAAATGCAGCTATGAGCAAAATCATTCATCTTGACCAAGTCTCAGTCGAACGGTACTCTCATGCGCTGTCCCACATCCCCGGTCCGCAGTCCCAGAAAAAATGAAAAAAATTCTCCCCCTGCTTTTCTTGGTGTGTGCGTTCGCCTCGACTTCGTCGACTTGCCTGGCGCAAGCCAATATTAATGAGGGACTCGAAACTGCCTTCATTTACGTGGACGTAGTCCACGGCAGCGACACAACCGGCACCGGCACCATTACCAACCCATACCAGACTATCGGTAAGGGAGTTAGTGTGGCCGTCTCAAACAATACCGCCGGAATCGGCACCCAGGTCAATATTCAGCCGGGAACCTATCGTGAAAGCCTCACGATCAGCAATTCCGTTCAATCCACATCGCTGCCCATGACCTTTCAGGCGGTAACGAACGGAACGGTCCTCATCGACGGGGCGACCATCATGACGGGCTGGACGGTTGATTCGGGCAACTCGAAAATCTTCACCAACAATTGGACCTTTAACTTCCCAACCTGCGCACAAGCGCCGGGATGTCCCGGCGCGCAAAGCATTGTTCTTCAGCAACCGATGCTCATTGTGAGTGGCGTTGCGATGACGCAGGTGCTGAGCATCGCCCAATTGCAGCCCGGCAGCTTCTACGTCGATCAGACGGGAGACACGATCTATTTGTTTCCTCCCAGCGGGACCAACGTCAACACTGCGACCATCGAAACCGCTACCGAGCCGGTGCTGTGGACTCTGGTGGGGGCGTCCAACATCGTGCTACGGGGTCTTACATTTCAATATGCCAATTCCTGCCGCGCCAATTCCGCGGTGAATATTATGGGCGCGAGCACGAACGTGCTGCTCGACACGCTAACCATCCAGTGGAATAACGGCCAGGGCTTATCGATTGCGAATCCCTCTTCGAATTTCACGGTCCAAAACACTATCTCCAATCACAACGGAGATAGCGGATTCCAGGAAACTCAGACGCTGAACGGCCTTTGGACCAACGATACCGCGAGCTTCAACAATTGGCGCGGCGCCCAGGGCGCGTTTTATGCCTGCAACGTCGGCGGCGCGCATCCTTTCCAGGCCCACGTGGACACTCTGAACGGCATGACCTTCGCCTACAACCAGAGTTATGGCATCCACTGGGACACCGACAATGCCAATATCACCGCTTCGAATATTGTTTCCACTAACAATATGGTTTCCGCTGCCTTCAGCGAAAAAAACGAAGGACCGCTTTCGATCTCCTCCAGTCATCTTTGCAATAGCAACCCATTGCTTGGTGGCGGAGGTCTTTCCATCCGCAACTCGACCAACATCTCTTTTCTGAACAGTACGATCGCCAACGATCCGCCAGCCCAAATCGCCATCATCGGCACGCCGGGTGGTATTGAAGTCACGAACTGGCAGACCGGACAAACCCTCAACCTGATCACGAGCACGTTCACCAACACCGGCAATGTGATCGAGGGCGTGGGCACAACCCAGCAGGTTTTTAACGATGCCGCGCTCGGTGGCAGCGACTGGACTTCTTTTCAGACCACGCTGGACTCGAACAATAACACCTGGTGGAATGCGAGCAATTCAAATACGGTGTTCGAAGTCCCCGTCCCCAAGAATGACACGGGCCTGACTTTCTCCGGTTGGCAGAGCACGACAGGTCAGGACATGGCCTCAACTTTTTCTGCGCCCACCACCGATCCGGCGGCCGCCTGCAATGCAATCACTCCTGACAAGCCGGATTATTGGCTCTTCATCGACAACACTGCGTTGACGCTGAATCCAGTCGGGCAGGCCACCTTCAATTTGACGGGAACGCCGCTCAACTTCTCAGGGACATTGAGTCTCCTGGAGGATGGAACCAGCGGAATCTCCGGCCTTACCGCAGCGTTCAGTCCGGCCAGCATCGTTCTTTCCAGCGGCAACGCCGCCAGTTCTGCCCTCACCTTCACCGGACTGACCACTACTCCTGCTGGTACCTATCCATTCACGGTCGTAGCCAACAACGGCAACACCACACACATGGTGACCTCACAGGTGACGGTGCCGCCGGCTGGGTTCCGGCTGTCGACGGTTTTGCTGGCATTCCCCAGTCAGATCCTGAACACCAGCAGTTCTCCTCTCACGGTCACATTGACCAACAACGCGTCGACCGCCACATCCATTACCAGCATCCTGCCGAGCCTCACGGTGTTCACGCAAACCAATACCTGCGGCATCAGCCTGGCTGCCCACGCAAGCTGCACAGTCAACGTCACCTTCAAGCCGAATGCGGTCGCGCCTTTCTCTGGCACGCTGACTTTTATCGACGCCGATTCCACCAGTCCTCAGGTAGTCACCATTACCGGGACCGGAATCAGTTCAGGCGGACCCACTGCGACGCTGCTGCCATCTTCCTTGAATTTTGGATCGGTCAACGTTGGCTCGACCAGCGCGGCGATGACCTCGACCTTGACCGAGACGAATCCCACGCTGTCCCTGAATATCAAGTCCATCGTAATCAGCGGCACGAATGCGTCTGACTTCACACTTTCAACCGCGACGACTTGTCCGTCTTCCGGCACGCTAAATGCTCTCGGAACTTGCATTATCAGCGTGACCTTCACGCCCGGAGCCTCAGGAGCGAGGCTCGCCACGTTAACGGTCACCGACAATGCCAGCGGTGGCAGTCAGACGATCGCTCTGAGCGGCACTGGATCAACCGGTGCCACTGCTACGGCCACGCTTCTTCCGGCAACCTTGAGTTTTGGCAGTGTCGCCGTCGGCTCGACCAGCGCGGCAAAGTCTTCCACGCTGACCGACACCAGCGCCACAGTCGCGTTAAACATCAGTAGCATCACCATCACCGGAACGAACGCTTCCGACTTCAAGCTGAGCACCTCCAGCACTTGCCCGAGTGCGGGTACGATCAATCCTCTCGCAACCTGCCTGGTGACGGTCACCTTCAGTCCTACCGCGTCGGGCGCTCGATCCGCGACCCTGACCGTCTTCGACAACACAACTGCGGGCTCGCAAACAATTGCACTCTCTGGCACCGGCACCGGGGGTTCGACGGCCACAGCCACACTGCTGCCTTCGTCGCTTTCTTTCGGCTCGGTCGCCGTCGGCTCGACCAGCGCCGCAAAATCGTCCACGCTAACTGATACCAGTACGACGATCGCGTTGAACATCAGCAGCATCACGATTACGGGCACGAACGCCGCTGACTTCAAGCTGAGCACATCGAGCACGTGCCCGAGTTCGGGAACGATCAATCCTCTCGCAACGTGCCTGGTAACAGTAACTTTCAGTCCGAGTGCTTCGGGTACGCGGTCTGCAACCCTGACCGTTTCCGACAACACCAGTATCGGCTCGCAAACGGTCGCGCTAAGCGGCACAGGGACTGGTGGTTCAACCACCACCGCCACGTTGCTGCCTTCGTCACTTTCTTTCGGATCAATTGCCGTCGGCTCGACCAGCGCGGCCCAATCCTCTACTTTGACCGACACCAGCACAACAATTGCATTGAACATCAGCAGCATCACCATCACCGGAACCAATGCGGCTGACTTCAAGCTGAGCACATCGAGCACCTGCCCGAGTTCGGGAACGATCAATCCTCTCGCGACGTGCCTCGTAACAGTAACTTTCGGTCCGAGTGCGTCAGGCGCGCGGTCTGCTACGCTGACCGTTTCCGACAACACCAGTACTGGCTCGCAAACAATCGCGCTAAGCGGCACAGGTACTGGTGGATCCACCGCCACAGCCACGCTATTGCCGGCCTCACTTTCATTCGGCACTGTCGCCGTTGGGTCGACGAGCGCTGCCAAGTCTTCCACGCTGACTGACACCAGTACGACCATTGCGTTGAACATCAGCAGCATCACCCTTACCGGAACGAACGCTGCGGACTTCAAGCTGAGTGCATCGAGTACGTGCCCGAGTTCTGGAACCATCAATCCTCAAGGCAACTGTCTGGTGACAATCACTTTCAGTCCTACGGCTTCAGGTGCGCGGTCTGCAACCCTGACCGTTTTCGACAACACCAGCACAGGCTCGCAGACGGTCTCCCTAAGTGGGACCGGCAGCGCGTCAACGCCCACCGCTACGCTGTTGCCGGCTAGCCTTTCGTTCGGATCGGTCGCAGTTGGCTCGACGAGTGCGGCGAAATCTTCCACGCTCACTGACACCAGTACCATGTCCGCGTTGAACATCAGCAGCATTACCATCACCGGAACGAACGCTGCCGACTTCAAGCTAAGTTCGTCGAGTACCTGCCCGAGTTCGGGAACGATCAATGCTCAGAGCACTTGCCTGGTTTCAATTACCTTCAGTCCCGCTGCTGCAGGAGCACGGTCGGCAACACTGACCGTCTTCGACAACACCAGTACCGGATCCCAAACGGTCGCCCTCAGCGGCACGGGTACCACGGCCTTAGCCACGGTCACGCTGCTTCCCGCCTCCTTGAGCTTTGGAGCAGTAACGGTCGGCACAACCAGTGCAGCCAAAAGCTCTACGCTGACCGACACGAGCGTAACGGTCGCCTTGAATATCAGCAGCATCACCATCACCGGCACGAATCCTTCGGACTTCACGCTGACGCCGGCAAGTACCTGCCCATCCGCGGGCACGATCAATCCTCTTGCGACATGTCTCGTAACAGTGACATTCACCCCATCCGCATCCGGAGCGCGTTCAGCAACCCTGACGGTGACGGACAACACAAGTGCTGCTAAACAGTCGGTCGTCTTGGCCGGGACAGGAAGGTAGGATCCGCTCCCGATTAGTGAGATGTCGGGGAAGAAAATCTGTGGCGCGGACATGGTTTAGAATAGTTGATATGTCCCGCGAATTAAATTTCGGGCCCTACGTCGACTTCGAAAACGGGAAGAAGATCGTCAAAGACCTGACCTTTGGCAATCCCACGCCGGAAGGTGTGGTTCTCACGACGCTCGATTCTGCCGTCAACTGGATGCGCAAGAGTTCAATCTGGCCGATGACCTTCGGCTTGGCGTGCTGCGCGATCGAAATGATGTCGATGGGCGCGTCGCGCTTCGATATTGCCCGCTTCGGCGCCGAGGTTTTCCGTCCATCACCGCGGCAAAGTGACCTGATGATCATCGCCGGCCGCGTCTCGAACAAAATGGCGCCAGTCATCCGCCAATTATGGGAGCAAATGCCCGAACCCAAGTGGGTAATGTCGATGGGGGCCTGCGCGACCTCAGGCGGCGTGTTTCAGAACTACGCGTTGGTACAGAGCGTGAATCAGGTGATTCCAGTCGATATCTACGTTCCAGGCTGTCCGCCCCGCCCCGAGCAGTTAATCTACGCGATCACTCTTCTTCAGGAAAAGATCCAGAACGAACGCGGCACGATCAAGAAGGCCCTGAACATCGTGTAGCGCCAGATAGCCGCGCAACCAGCCAGACTTTACCATTCCGGCAAAGCCCAGACTTTGGCCGGGCTACCCAGACTTTGTCATTCGAGCAAAGCGAGGAACCTGCTTTTTCCCTGATAGGGCACTACAGCTCGGTTCCTCTCGCATCGAAGGACAGGATTGATCGAAATCTACTCAGGGCAGCTTAAAAATAACCGTGATCTGCTTTTGTGACTCCACCGGCTTTCCATTCAGGACGGCAGGGTTGTACTTCCATTGGCGCACGGCATCCCTCGCGGCATAGGCCAATTGAGGGGGCCCGCTGACAACCGAGACGGCGCGCACGTTTCCGGTGTCGGCAACGATTGCTTCCAGGGTCACCGTTCCGGCGATTTTTTGCTTCAACGCCTGCATTGGATAGTCCGGTTCAACTTTCTTGACCAGGGTGGCCTGTGCAAGTCCTTGTGACACGTTTCCACCGAAAGTCGGCATTGCCGCGGTTCCACTCCCAATTGTGGAGAGACTGTCAGGAGTCTGCGATGGCATTAAAGCAATCGCAGGAGCGACATCGTTGCTCGATCCAGTGTTCGCGGCAGGTGCTGTGGAAGCATTCGTGGCGGCCGTATCGGGAGCGGAACTCGAAGAATTCGGTTGATCTGTGGCTGGGGAAATCTCGGCGGCCTTGTGAACCAACTGGCCACTGGTTTCGCGCTTCGATTCGTGGATCGGAATTGCTGGTCCCCGATCGGTCGCCGGAACGCCGGTGGCTGCCGAACTCGGATTTTCCCGAGATGTACTCCGCGGCGCCATCGATTTTGCCGGCTTGCCAGGTTCGTTCGCCGCGATGTCAGCGCCAGTCTGCCGCCAACTCAGCCCTATAACCAGGCTGACGAGAAGCACCGCCGCTGCTACGGCGCCGATGATCCAGTATTCGCGTTTGAGCGGAATTCCTGCGATTGTGCGTTGTGCTCGGTCCGGCTTCTCCGCCGCGCTGGCAAAGGAAACGCGAGACCTCGGTGGCGCAGTAGGATCCAATCGCCGTCGCTCGCGTTCGTACGCATGCTCTGCAATTTCGCCCAGCGCACGCAGCGCTTCAATCTGGTCCTTTTCGAACGCATCCATTCGGGCCGAGAAGGCTTCAAGGATTCCGACCATTCCCATCTGCCCGCGCAACGGCACCGCCACGATCGACCGTACGCCGAGACGATCGCACACTTCCGAGTCCACCCGCTTGTCTGTTGCGGTGTCAGAACAGACCAGAATCGCTGCCGTCCGCAGGCATTCGCCCGAGATACCCGAATCCGTATTGAGTGGAGATCCAAGCTCCGGAGCAATATCGCCGCTGCGCGCCCTGCACACGATCACGCCATTTTGGCGTAGGGCAAGCGCAATCCCGTTGGCGCCGCTCAGCACTCCGGCAGCTTCGGCGATGGATTCAAGGATCGAATCGGCCGATTGCGTCCCGACCACGACTGCTTGGCGCAGCACATCGAGAAGCGCCAGATTCTCGCCGGCGTCCCTCGCATCAGATGCATACGCGTCGTCCGGCGAGGGAAGTGCCTCGCCGAATAGAATGGAACCAGAAGTTGTTGGAAGCGGCAGATCTCCCATGGACACAGCTCACCGAGATAGAAGATTGGCCAGAGACGAAGTCGCCTGAAGGGACGTGGCGAAAAGCGCGATTGCACGCTAGTGTTTCGCAAAAGCGCAGCTCTGTCAACGCAAAACCGAAGCGGTAGTTTGCTTGTTTCCGAGCAAGCGTTCTTTACACAGGGCGGGACCGAGACATGACGCGCAATGCGTCGCTTATTTTGCGACGCAATAAGCGCGCGTTTCCGGTCGCGTCCTCATTCCTAAGCAGCGCAGAAAACGAGCCTTTCGTTTGAAATGACCGCCATCCCCGGGGCGTTATAATATATCCAACTTGTACTGGGGTGCTTTATGCAGCGTTTAACCGTTGCGTCCTGCTTGTTCTTCTCGGTTATCCTTGGGGCACTTCCGCTGTGTGCGCAGAATGCAGCGGCCAGTCCAAAGCAGGGTCAGTCCTCGGCTTCGGCAACGCCGACCCCTCCCGCCGGTCCGGCGCCGAAAATCGCACCCAATGCTCCCCGCATGACAAAGCAGACGAGGTTGGAAATCATCCGCGACTTCGAAACCCAGATCGTCTATTCGCGCACGCTTTTTCCAATGGGCACGAAGGGCCTGCAATTGCGCGATGGCGTAGTCACGCCGAATGGGCTGGACCTGCAACAACTCCTTGCGCTTTGGGGGCCGTCCATCCGGCCCGGTGATCCCGCGCACATCTCTTACGTCCAAATCAAAAGCGATTACATTCACTTCGATCTCAACGGCGGCGCGATCCGCCGCAAAAAATGGTACCAGCACATTGAGGTTTCCGGAACCGGCGGAACTCCTGTGCCTCTCTCGAACGATCAATCCACTGACAATCCTCACGGCAGCTATCTCGATATCTACTTCAATAAATACGTGCCTGAGATGACGGCGGCCCAGCTTCGCAATGTGCTCCTTCCCGCGCTTGACTTCACCGCGCACAACAAAGAGGAGGCCTATCTCGACAGCGTCCCGCCCAAGGTGAAAGAAGCGATTCAGGCACATCACGTGCTGGTTGGAATGAATAGTGAGATGGTCGTCCACGCCATGGGTAAGGCGCCCAGAAAAGTTCGCGAGAAGGACGGCGACACGGAATACGAAGAGTGGATTTATGGTCAGGCGCCCGAAGACGTGAATTTTGTCCGCATTGTCGGCGACGAAGTCGTTCGCGTCGAAACCATGAAGGTGGGCGGCGAAAAGATCGTCCGCACCGAAAAAGAAGTCATCCTCGAGAAGCCGGACAAAGACACCGAGGCGAAGAAGCAGGAGGAACGTCCGGCGAACGCGCCCAGCTTGCGCCGTCCAGGCGAAGATTCCGAAGAAGTTCCGAAACCCGCTGGCGGAATAGCCCCGATGCCGCCCCAGGCGCCCCCTGATGTGCCACAGCCTTCCGGAAATCCTGGTCCGGGATACGTCATTGGGCGTATGTAATTTGTAAAGTAGGGCGTCAGCCGGCAGTTTCTGTTAACACTCGACCTGCTTTTTCCGTCTATCATCGCGTGCACACATGGTCTCGAGTCCAGGAGATCGGGGTGGCTTATTTGCCGCAGGTTTGGATTTGATTGTGAGCGATCCCTCCGCGAATCAGGCTGCGGAAGACGCCGAAATCATTCAGGCTGCGCGCAACGGCGACCGCAGCGCATTCGGACATCTGTACGAGCGCTACGCCCGCATGGTTCACGGAGTCCTGCTGACGAAAGTTCCGTTCGCAGACGTGGACGATCTTGTTCACGACACGTTTGTGAAAGCGCTGCGCGGATTGTCAGGCCTTCGCGAGAACGGCCGCTTCGGCCCGTGGCTGGCGGCAATCGCGCGCAACCTCGCGAACGATCACTATCGCCGTTCTGTGCCTGAGACTCAGTTGGATGACGAATCTATGGCGGCGCAAGGCGGCAGTTTTCCGGGGCCGGACATGTCAGCCGCTGGTGTGTTCGACGCTATCCGGAGGCTCCCGGAAGCTTATCGGGAGCCGTTGATTCTTCGCCTGGTGGAAGGCATGACGGGTCCCGAAATCGCCGCCCGCACCGGCCTCACTCCCGGCTCAGTGCGGGTAAATCTCCACCGCGGCATGCAGCAACTGCGCGCCAGGCTGAAGCTGCCGCCGGCGGCGGAAAAAGAAAGTTGTGATGAGGGGAATAAGTAGTCATGGATGAGAACAACAATCCGAAAGCAGGAAAAGCAGGAGGCCTTGACGACTACCTGTGGGACCGCTCGGGCCCAGTCGATCCAGAAATCCAAAAGATTGAAGTACTTCTTAAGGAATTTCGCCATGATTCTCCGGAACCGGTCTTCCCTGAAATTGTCGCCCAGCCCAGGAAGCTATTTTCCCAATTTCGCATTTCATGGTTTCCGGTTTTGGGTGCCGCCGCCGCAGCCTTGCTGATTCTCTGTGCAACTGTACTTCTCTTGCAGAATGGCCGCTCTAATGATGAGAAAGCCGGTTGGAATATTTCGACCGTTGCAGGAACCGCGCGGATTGGAACGAGCATCCTCAACGGCCATAGCGCGTCCGGTCGGCTTGATGTTGGACAGACGCTGGAGACCGGAGATCAGTCGCACGCCAGCCTCAATGCGGAAGGAGTCGGCCTGATCGAAATGGACGCAGACACCCGTCTTCGCCTGCTCGCGATGGGCAAGGATCGGCAGCGAGTTGCCCTCGACCGCGGAACGATCCATGCGCACATCTGGGCGCCTCCCGGTCAATTTGTTGTGGACACGCCTTCGGCCGTCACCGTGGATCTGGGCTGCGCTTACACGCTGAAAGTGGATGATTCCGGCGCTGGTATCGTCCGCACCTCTCTAGGCTGGGTTGGATTCAAGCTGAACGGCCGCGAGGCGTTCATCCCCGCTGGAGCCGCATGCGCGACTCGTCCGAAGATAGGCCCGGGCACTCCCTACTTTGAAAACGCGCCGGCGAAATTTCGCGCGGCCCTGGCGCGATTCGATTTCACCGACGCCGGTCCACAACAACGGTTCGCGGACCTCGCCATCATTCTCGCCCAGGCCCGCGCACACGACGCCCTCACCCTCTGGCACCTGCTATCGCGCGTGGACGCCGACCAGCGCGGCCTGGTCTATGACAAACTCGAGCAACTCGCCACCCCGCCGATGGACGTGACCAAAGATGGCATTCTGCGTCTCGATCAGCCGATGCTCGACTCATGGTGGAATTCGCTCGGCTTCGACGATATCTCCGTGTGGCGTCACTGGGAGCATTCCTGGTCAGAAACGTCGAAATAGCACGAAATAAATTCAGACGACCGTGCTACCACCAAATTTGTCATTCCGACGAGCGAGCGCAGCGAGCAAGGAGGAACCTGCTTTTTGTTTGCCGGGCCAATATTTTGAAAGCGCGGTTAACAGCCAGCGTCGAACCGCCGTCTCTTTCAATGTGGTGCAAATTGAAACGAAGGAGACCCACTCATGAACTCACACCGCTTTTCGCGCCTCGCCCTCGCTATCATCGCGCTTGTACTCGGCTTCTCGAACGCTGCCTTCGCGGGGCCGCCGCTTATCTGTCATGCCATAGAAATCGGTCCAGCCAAAACGCTGCCATGGGTTGACCTGAACTATCGAAAGGGAAGTGGCAGCTACGATCTCGACAATCTCACCCGTGATACGCTCGCCATCCTCGATTCCAACGCACCCATTCTCGTGCAAATGGAGACTCTACGCCGCGCCACGATCTACGCCCGCCAGGATAAACAGGTGGCGAAGCAGTTGCTCGTCCAGTTGCACGTTCGCGCGGAAAGGTCTGACGCAAAGCCCGATGCGCTGTTCGACTTCGGTTATCTCGCCGAAGCCTACAAGCAGTGGATGATGGGCAATGGCGAATCTAATCCCGCACGTGGCGTGGACGGCTACGGATGGGCCAAGAGAGCTATCGCGCAAAAAGGCTCCGACCCGCAAATGGAATTCGGAGCGGCGATGATCACGCTCGCCGGACCGGAGAGCGAGCACAAGCATCACGTCGAGCAGGCGATGGCGGGAGCCAAGGCTGATCCTCTCCTCGCGCAAAACCTTGCATCCAACTTCAGAAAACAGACGATGGCATCGCTACTGAATGAAGGCGAACCGAAGCAATAACCAAATCATAGAGTTCCTGGACTCGCGACGATCTCGAAACTCACTCTTAAGGATCGGGTGCCCCATTTCTCGCGCCGCCTTTGCGCGAGAAATGGGGATTTGGAAAGGGAACGCAGCATCCAACGAAACCAGCGTTACTTCAAAGCTACAGTTGCTTCCGCATCTTTAAACGAAAACCCCAGCGACACGTTCGAATATTCCTGCCCATCCACTTCGACATACGGATAAACAAAATAATTCAGCGGCTTCCCATCCTGTGGCGGATTCAACTTCAAATCGCGCCCCATGCTGAACTGCACACGGTTCACGTCATGTGAGCCAAAAAAGTAATGCTGCTTCTCCGGATGCTTCCACGCCTCGGAGATGTCCACCGGAATCCATCCCTTGCCATCGATGTAGAAATCGGCCCAGCAGTGATAGCCCGCGATCTCGGCCGAATGTTTATCAGGAGGCAGCGGAAATCCAATCTGGAACCGCGCCGGAATTCCCTGTGACCGCGCCATCGCGATAAATAGCGAATGAAAATCGGTGCAATTGCCCTTCTTCGCATCGCAGGCATAGAGGACGTCGCCCCGTCCCCAGCCAGCGCCGGTCTTGTCATATTTCATCGTCGTGAATACGTAGTCATAAATCGCGCGCGCCTTGTCGAGCGGATCGTTCTCGCCCTGAGTGACTTTAGCGGCAAGATCAGCCGGAAGCCCGGTAATCGGCACCAGCGCATCGGGCTGTAAGTCTTCCAGTCGTTCCGTCTTCGTCAGCGCAATCGAAGTTGTATGCGGCGTCGCGCCGAGCGCAACGCGTTCGTGCCGCGTGACCTCGTATTCGACGTCAAAATGCAGTTCCTGCTGCGTAGTTTTCGAAGCCTCAGCGTAGTACATCTCATTGCCGTTTTTCGATTCATGCATTTTCCGGATCGGCAAATCACCTTTCGCGGAAATTATCTTTACTTCCTGAAACGCATCCGCGTGTGCCGCAGGGATCCATACGCGAACTCTTTTTCCCATGGTCAGATCCTTGATACTGAAAGTGTAGTGAAAGGTAAAAGAACGCGACTCCTGCGCAAATCCACTCAGGCCCAGGAGAATCAAAGAGACAAATGCACAAAGCGCACGCGCCATGGCGGCATCCTTTCCAGGTTTTAACCGAGAATTGGCAACTGAGAACTGCTCTAAACGACACACGGGCGTTTTAGAGGGAACGATGTCAAGTAAAGCCGCGCTTTGGAATGCGCATGGCGGGAAAAGTCCTAACAACAACCAACACATTCTAGCAGTTCCTTTGTGGCCCTTTGTGTCCTTGCAGATTGAGGAATGTTTCCCAGTGATCCTCTGTATCCTCTGTGGTGAAAGAGGTTTTTTAAATCCAGGTAAGCCGCATCCGGTAAAATCTCTCAATGCCCACGGCCATCCAATGCCGCGACCTGCGCAAGACCTACGACGGCAGAGTCGAAGCCGTGCGCGGACTGAATCTCGAAATCCAGACCGGAGAATGCTTCGGCCTGCTCGGACCGAACGGGGCGGGCAAGACCACGACCATCGAAATCCTCGAAGGCCTGCTCACGCCCACATCCGGGGACGTTTCGATCCTGGGTCATTCCTGGAACAAGGATGAGCGCGAAATGCGCGAGTGGCTCGGCATCTCTTTGCAAGAGACGCGCCTTTCAGAAAAGCTCAGCGTGCGCGAAACGATCGAACTCTTTGCCAGCTTCTACCGCCAACCTCGCTCGACCGATGAAGTCCTCGAGGAATTGCAGCTCACCGAGAAGGCCGACTCCTGGGTCGGCAAACTTTCCGGAGGCCAGCGACAACGCCTAGCCGTTGCGACCGCTCTCGTCTGCAATCCAAAAATTCTGTTTCTCGATGAGCCGACTACCGGTCTCGACCCTCAGAGCCGCCGCCAGTTGTGGGAACTCATCCGGAGATTCCAGCGCAACGGCGGCACGGTGCTGTTAACGACCCACTACATGGACGAAGCCGAGCGCCTCTGCGACCGCCTCGCCATCGTGGACCACGGACAAGTCATCGCCGAAGGCTCACCGGCCGATTTAATCAACCGCCTCGGCGGGAATCACGTTGTCGAGTTTTCCGTCGCCGGGTCGGATGGCGCGGCTCTCGATAGATGGAACGGCCTGCCAAGCGTCGAATCTGTGCGCGAAGACGAGGGATTGATCGCGCTCAACGTGAAGCAGCCGCACCTGACGATTCCCGCATTGCTCGACGTGATCGACAGGCAGGGCGGCCAGTTGCAGCACCTCACCACGCGCCAGGCCAGCCTAGAAGATGTTTTTGTGCGCCTGACCGGGCGTCATCTGCGGGAAGAATAGAACATAGCGAATAGAACGCGGAAAGATCAGGGACCTGAAATGAAAACCGCCATCAAGATTCCCATTGTGATCGCGCTTCTTGCAGCCGCATGGGTGCAGGCTGCTCCCGTCGACGCCGAAAACTTTGAACCGTTCCATCAATGGATGGCCGCGGTCCTCACCAACGACGCAGCAGCCCTGAAGGCGTTCTACAGCACGAAGCCGCCCGCGAAGGTGCGCGTGAAAACGGCAATGCACGACGCTGACGCCGATATCTCGTTCTGGCTCGAACCCAAAGTGCTCACCATGAAGGCCGAAATCGTCCGTGGTACTTTGCCCAAGCCGGGCGTTACGCACCTGATTCTTCATTTGGAAGTCGTGACTGCCGCATCCGGTGGCCAGCCAGTTTCAATCACCGACGATCAGGTCTGGCAGCAACAGGGAGATCAGTGGCGCATCGTATCCGTTGAGCGCACCGACGCGCCGCAACTCAAGCAGCCCTCGGACATGAAGAAAAATATTTACCCGGACACCGCCGATGCGCACGCCGACATAAAAGAAGCTCAAGAGAAGGCCGCGAAAGAGAACAAGCGTCTGATTCTGGTTTTCGGCGCGAACTGGTGCTTCGACTGCCACGTGCTCGATATGGCCTTTCACAGTGAGGCTCTCGCTCAAGTGGTCGACACAAACTATGAAGTTGTCCACGTGGATCTCGGTCCCGATGAAAAGAAGAACGCCGATCTCGTAAAGCAGTATGAAGTCCCGCTGGACAAAGGCATTCCGGCAATCGCCATCGCCGATAGTGACGGCAAATTAGTAGTCAGCCAGAAAAATGGTGAGTTCGAGGATGCAAGGCAATTGACCCCCGAGTACCTGGCGGAGTTTTTGAATAAGTGGAAGCCCGCTGCCCAGTAAACTCAGCCGCAAAGCGGCAGAATAATACAGCCCACGGCATAAGCCGTGGGTGCTCCAGGTTGGGAATTATCGAGCCACGAAGGGGCGGTAGAAAATTTCATTATGAGCGTAGCCGAACAACCCGCGGTTGAAATCAAACGTTCCAGGACTCCTCCACCACATAACGGCCGCTGGGCGGGATATTCGCATCTCCTCGCCGCCCGCATGCTCGAACTCAAGCGCGAGCCCGAAGTTGTCTTCTGGGTATTCGTTTTTCCCCTACTGCTCGCGCTTGGCCTCGGCATCGCCTTTCGCAACAAGCCTGAGGAAACCGTCTCGGTCGCCATCGTGAATTCCGCCGGTGCGCAGGACGCCCAATCTCTGCTCGCGCGTTCGTCCCAGCATCATGTGTTTAAGATTCAAACTTTGAATCAGGACGACGCCCGCAACGGATTCCGTCTCGGCAAATTCGATGTCGTCATCGAGCCCGATGGAAAGGGAAGCTTCGCCTACCGCTACGACCCTGCGAGGCCAGAAAGCGTTCTCGCAAAGTCCGAAGTGAACGAAGCACTGCAATCTGCTGCCGGACGTAAAGACGCGGTTGCGACCACGACCGTCACATCCTCCGAGCCCGGCTCGCGCTACATCGACTTCCTCATTCCCGGCCTGCTCGGCATGAACCTCATGAACTCCGGCATGTGGGGCATCGGCTTCGCGCTCGTCGACATGCGCCAGCGCAAACTGCTCAAGCGCTTCGTCGGTACGCCCATGCGCCGTAGTGATTTCCTGATGGCGCTCGCCTCCAGCCGGCTGATCCTGATGATCATTGAAGTCGGCCTGCTACTGGCCTTCGGCGCATTCTTCTTTCACATGCGCGTGATGGGATCGATCCCGGCGATCGCCCTGATCGCGGCCATCGGTTCGCTCACGTTCGGCGGCGTCGGCCTGCTCACCGCCAGCCGTGCCCAGAAAATCGAATCCGTCAGCGGCCTCATCAACCTCGTCATGATGCCGATGTGGATCTTCTCCGGTGTCTTCTTCTCCTACGAGCGTTTTCCCGCGATTATGCAACCACTGATCAAGGCCCTGCCCCTCACCGCTCTCAACGACGCCCTGCGCGCCACCATCCTTGAAGGCACGCCGTTGGTGCATCAATGGCCGCGTCTGCTGGTAATGATTGTCTGGGGAGGGGTGTCATTCGCCCTCGCGCTGAAATTATTCCGCTGGACGTAAGATTCGGTAGGTGCCCCATTTCTCGCGCGTTCTTTCCGCGAAAAGAGCGCAAGTTACTTCCCGCGCGCCATCTCGCGCATCTGGTTCAGATACCCGACGTAGACTGGAATCGGAATATCCGGGGAATCTCCATCGTTGAGAAAGTGCTCCAGGCGGACCTGCATCGGAACGGAGGCGATCACCTCGCGGAAGCGTGGCATCCGCAGGTACTTCACTCTCCAGATTTCCAACATCAGCGAGCGAAACTCTTCGCTGATGAAGCCCATCTTGCGGTCGCCCAGATAAATCCCGTCGAAATGGCGTTCCGCCAGTGTGGCCCTTATCGGATCGTTGGTCGGCGAAAAAATGTAGACCAGGTGAAACACATCCGCCAGATCGCCCCAGATTACTTTTTCCTCGAATGCCGTAAATCGGAAGGAGGCGCCTCGCCGCTGCTGAGCCTCCCGCCCATACTCCGTCAGACGTAATCCATGCGCCCCTAACTGCTCGCGAAACCAATGCAACCTCTCCAGCGCAAGATTGTGTCGTAGAAACTCCACCGCATAGGCATTCGGCAGATAAAGATTCGGGTCGTCATCCAGCTGCGCCAGCCAGGGCTTCCAATCTCGTTTCGCCAGAACGTCGACCAACTCCATTACCTGCCCAACCGTCACATCCGGATGGTACTTCACGGCCTGCCAGAAGTGCTCCGTTGTGTCATAAGTCGCGCCGTAGAGTTCAATGCCTTCGGCGATCGGATACCAGTTCGAAAGCACTCGTCCGGGAATCGATGGCGAAGCGCTCCAGCAGTTGATCGAATGCTTCCACTTCGTCTGCACGTCAAGGAATGCTTCGGCATAGCCAGGAGGGATCGGTTCCTTTACGTGCGCCAGTGCCCGCCTGAGTTCATCCTCCGTGTGAGTCACGAGCAATTCCAGAGGACGCTCGTCCACCATGGAAATCACACGGCTCTCGACGGCGCGCCGTACTAACTCGCGGGCAAGCTTCTGCCGCGCTGTCTTATCAAACCGCGCATCGCCCTTCCAGCGCTGCGTTTGAGATTCGATGTAGGGGAATGCTTCGGCCAGCGACTTGAATTCTATGAACCCGTGAATCGCGAATAGAACGGGCTTGCGGTCTTTGGAGACTATCGTGGATGGTGTCACGATTCCCTGTACGGAAAGGTCCTGCGCGGCGGCCGATAAACTCAGAAAAGACGCCAGAACGACCAAAATCGTGAATCGAGAGTAACGGTATCTGGAGGCCGGGTGCTTCCATCTCAGGAGTTTGTGCATTTGTAGCAAATTGATTCAGTACAGATGAGTCGGCTCCGCGTGGGCCTCGCCGTACGATCTTGGGAGAAGTTACGAACGAGGCCTTCTGCGGTGCTTGCGAAAGAACAGCAGTTATGCCTTCGCTGCCTTGGCCTGTTTCCGCACCTTGGCCCAGCGAAGCCGTTGCGCTGCGGCGATCCGCTCGCGGGCGTCTTTGCTTAAGAAGCGTTTCGGCTTCTTAAACCTGTTGCCGCCGCCAGCCTGGCCGAGAGCGCTTAGTGCCTTCCCTACTCTCCCCATCTCAGCTTCAAGACGAGAGTACTCACTGCGCAGAGAAGAGACTACCTTACTCAGGTTGGTCATTAAATACCCCCTCCGTGACTAAGAAAATAACATGCCAATTGCACTTAGGAGGAGAAAATTAGAGGCACTGGCGAAAAAGGTCGATTAGAAAAACCGTTGATCCCGATTTAGTGCGCTACTTGAACGAACAGCAGACCTTGCAACTTGCCCGCATCGTCGACGCCGTGAGTAAAGACGACCTCCCGGCGCGCATCGGAATAGCGCGTGTCCCAGAACAACAGTTTATGAACGACCGGAAAGATTCCGCCCTGGTTGTCCGAGTCCCACAAGAAAACGACTGCATGGAGCACGTATAAGTGCGAGTTCCACTCGATCAGCGCGGCACGCTGGTCAAGCATCATGTGCAGGATGTTTCCGCCGTTCACTGCTTCCGGAGAGAAATAGTCGGTCTTGATTTGAATGGGCCGGCCATCACTCAGCAGATGCCTGCCATCGAGCTTGCCCGCAATATCTTTCAGCGACCTCGGGTCGGCAGTCGCCAGGCTGTCCACCAGCGCAGAGTCCTTGCCGCAGCAGACATCCTTGTCATTCAGAATAGTCTCCAGCGAGGCCAGCAATACACCGGATGGATCGTGCGACTTCGCCGTCAACAATGGCAGGTTGTGGACCTGGACTTCCTGGTCTTGGTAGAGGATTTGACCTTGCGCGAAGGAAGATACGGAGAGGAGCAGAGCAACAAAGCAACACTTAGAAGCGACGGGAGCCAGATCCGATAAACGAACGTGCATCAGGGAATTCTCCTCCCCAAACTGTCAGGATTATATCTCTCCGCTAACTGGCAAGCGATAGCTGACAAGCGCAGCTTCTTTACGATTTATTACAATTCCCGGTGCCAATACTCGCTACAAACTTCGGCGCCTGTCGCGCCTTGGTCGCCTGTTCGAATGAGTAAGCCAGCTTAATCAGCGCAGGTTCGCTCCATGCCCGCCCGAAGAAAGAAATGCCAACCGGCAGCCCGGCAATCGAACCTGCGGTCACATTGATATTCGGATAGCCCGCAACCGCCGCGGCATTGGAACTGCCTCCAGCGACATGATCGCCGTTCACCAGGTCGGTCAGCCACGCCGGGCCGCCTGTCGGCGCGACGATCGCATCGAGATGGTGTTTGTCCATCAGCACATCGATGCCCTCCACGCGTGCCAGTTGATGGTTCTTCGCGAGCGCGTCCAGATATTCCTTCTCAGTCAGAGGCCCCTTCGCCTGCGATTTGATGAACAGGTCTTGTCCGAAGTACGGCATCTCTTTCTCGCGATTGCGCTCATTAAAGTCAATGATGTCTTTCAATGTGCGGACCGAAGAGTTCGGTCCCAGCTGCGCAAGATAGGCATTTAGATCGGCCTTAAGTTCGTACATGAAGATCAGCAATTCGCTGTCGTCGAACTTGCCGAGCGTCTCGATGTCGGCCGGATCGATGAGTGTCGCGCCCAGCTTTTTCATCACATCGAGCGCCTGGTTCATCAGCGCGTCCACCGCATCGTTGAATCCGAAATATTTTCGTGCCACGCCAATGCGCGCGCCCTTCAGGCCATTCGGATCGCAGAACTGCGAATAATCTGTTTGTGACTTACCGGCGCTGGCTGCTGTAGCAGCATCGGCGCTGTCCACCCCGGCAAGCGCGCCGAGCAGAATTGCCGCATCACGCACCGTGCGGCACATCGGCCCGGCTGTGTCTTGTGAGTGCGAAATCGGAATGATGCCCGCGCGGCTTACCAGGCCAACTGTAGGCTTAATGCCAGCCAGCCCATTCGAAGAAGAAGGGCAGACAATCGAACCATCGGTCTCAGTTCCGATGCCGATAGCCGCGAGGTTCGCAGAGATTCCCGCACCGGTGCCTGAACTCGATCCGCATGGATTCCGATCGAGCGCATACGGATTTCGCGTAAGCCCGCCGCGCCCGCTCCATCCGCTGGTGGAATGGCTCGAACGGATATTCGCCCACTCGCTAAGATTCGTCTTGCCCAGAATCACCGCACCGGAGGCGCGAAGCCTTTGCGCGACAAACGAATCCTTCGGTGGCTTCGATCCCACCAGCGCCAGCGATCCGGCAGTGGTCATCATGCGGTCGGCAGTCGCGATGTTGTCCTTGATGAGGATCGGAATCCCGTGCAGCGGCCCGCGCGCGCCTTGGGATTTGCGCTCCTGATCGAGCGCGTCGGCAATCGAGAGCGCATCCGGATTCATCTCGATCACCGCGTTGACGGTCGGGCCGTGTTTATCGATCTCTTCAATGCGCGTGGAGTATTTCTCGACCACCGACCGTGCCGTGTACGCGCCGGATTTCATTCCGTCCTGCAATTCGGCGAGGGTGATTTCTTCCAGTTCAAAAGTCTTGACGTCCGGAACGACGGCATCAGCAGGAGACGGCATCACGCGTCCGGCGCTCAGCGCAGGAGCGAGAATCGCAGCCGCGCTCGTGGACAAAGTCTGCTGCATGAAGTTGCGGCGGGAGGTGCGAGATCCAGATGAGGGCATAATTGGTTCGAAGCAATGAAGCGGTTCGCGGGCACATCATTTAAGCATGAAACCTGGTTCATCTTCACGACGGCTCTTGCAGAGCCACAAGGCTCTTACATAGAGCAACGAGCTAGCTTGGTCCGGCCAACGCCCCTTGTAGAGCCGTGGAAGAGCGGCGCTTTAGCGCCGCGTTAGGAGGGGTCGAGAAGACTGGGCTTTAGGCCCCGCGCAGTGGTAATCTACTCCCGTCCGAGCGGGAGTAGTTCAGCGGTAGAACGCCAGCTTCCCAAGCTGGATGTCGCCGGTTCGATCCCGGTCTCCCGCTCCATTTTCCTCTTCTTCCTTCACTTCAACCCCATGGCCCTGTTGTATGCAAGTTCCTTCACCTTGACACGCCTAAGTTACTTATCTACATTGCGATAGACGATGGTGTGGGCTTGCTCCATCTCTACTTGGCCCTATTCCTCCCTCCATCGCGAGCCCGGGGATACGATCCAAAGCCTTTCTTCCCTCCATGCGGAACGCGTGCGTACCGCACTTGGGAAATTGAGCGAAATTCAGACGCTGGAGGGCGTCTCTCATGAAAACTAATCGTATTGCAGGTCTGTCGATCTCTGTGCTTGTCCTGGCTTGCACAACTGCCGCCTATGCACAGGTAAACGTCACTACTTATCACAACGACAACGGCCGCACTGGTCAGAACCTGCAAGAGACGATTCTCACCACCAGCAATGTAAACACCACGACCTTCGGCAAACTCTTCTCCCAGACCATCGACGGATATCCTTATTCCCAGCCGCTCTACCTGTCGAACGTGTCCATCCCAAACAAGGGCTCACACAACGTGGTTTACGTCACGACTATGAACGACAGCGTCTACGCTTTCGATGCCGACAATAAAACTGGCTCCAACGCGCAACCGCTCTGGAAAGTCAATTTCACCAACTCCGGGAAAGGAATCACCGCCGTCCCCGAAAGCGATGTGAACTGTCCCGATGTCATCACCACGCAAATCGGCATCATGTCCACGCCGGTGATCGATTCGATCGGAGGAACGATCTTTGTACTCGCCCGCACGCTTGAGTCGGGAAAATACTTCCACCGCCTGCATGCGCTCGACGTTACCAGTGGAGCGGAAAAATTTGGCGGCCCCATCGCTATCACCGCCAGTGTTCCCGGTAAAGGCAACGGAGCGAAGAACGGAATGATCAGTTTCAATCCGCAGCTCGAAAACCAGCGATCCGCCCTGCTGTACCAGAATGGACTTGTGTACGTTTCGTGGGCGTCTCTCTGTGACTTCAGCAGCTATCACGGCTGGGTCATGGCTTATAGTGCGCAGACGCTGGCCCAAACCGCGGTCTGGCTGACGACCGCCAATGGCAAGCAGGGAGGAATCTGGCAGAGCGGCGACGGTCCCGCGGGGGATTCAACGTTCAACACTTTCATCACGACTGGCAACGGAACTTTCGATGCCAACGTCAGCGGCGGCATCGATTACGGACAAAGCGTCGTGAAGGCCGGTCCCCCCGCAGCAGACACCCTGCCGGTTCTCGATTACTTCACTCCCTTCAATGCGCTCACCTATAACACGACCGACCTCGACATCGGTTCTTCGGGGCTCGTCCTGCTGCCCGATCAGACAGGCCCGCACAAGCATCTGCTCGTGCAGAGCGACAAGGCCGGTGATCTCTATCTTATCAATCGCGACAACATGGGCAAGTTCAACGCCGGAAGCAACAGCCAGATCGTGCAATCTTTGACGGCGGTCAACAAAGGCATGTGGAGTTCGCCCGCATGGTGGAACAACTTCGTGTATCTCGGAGGCCAGGCGCAGCCGATTCAGGCTTTCACTTTCAATCCGACCACCGGACTGCTTTCCACCGCTCCAACCTCGAAGACCTCCACCAGCTACGGCTACCCTGGAACGACAGTTTCGATCTCGGCCAATCAGACCAGCAACGGCATTCTTTGGGCGCTCAACAATTCAACCTACAAGAATGCAAGCGGCAACGCCGTTCTGAATGCCTACATGGCGAATAACCTGGGCAAGAGACTCTATGTCAGCACCACCAACGCCAAACGCGACAATCCTGGTGGGGCGGTCAAATTCCAGGTACCCACCGTCGTGAATGGGAAAGTGTACGTAGCGACACAGAAGAGTCTGGCGGTTTATGGGCTACTGAACTAGAGGGCCGCAGTTTAGTTTGAAATTCGCAATTCTTCGCCACAGAGATCTTAGGTTCTCTGTGGCGATTTTGGTTTCCGGACATCAAAACAGGAACCCAAAGGAACGGTGAAAAATCCCGAACCCTGAGCTTTCGGAAGAGCAGGTCATCACCAAGCCCCACGCTTGGTAGACCCCGGCTCCAGCCGGGGAAGCGCTCCATAAGCCCTTTAAGTTATTGTTTACAGGTTGCGCATCATCCAGCAAAATAACGATTGTTTACGGTGGCAAACTGCTTTCGCGCGTATACCTTGACTATCTACAACATGTATTGTAGATAATCATAGTATGGGTAAACCTACCGATCTCGTTCAGGGCACGCTCGACCTCCTCATTCTCAAGACACTCTCGCTCCAAGCCATGCACGGCTGGGCAATCGCCAAACGCATTCAGCAGATTTCAAGCGAAGTGCTGCAGGTGCAGCAAGGGTCTCTCTATCCGGCGCTGCACCGGTTGGAGCAACAGGGTTGGATCAAAGCCAAATGGGCGGAGAGCGAAACCGGCCGCCAGGCCAAGTTCTATTCGCTGACCGCTGCCGGGCGTAAGCAACTGGACGCCGAGACAGCAGATTGGAAGCGGCTTTCCACTGCCATCAACCTGGTCGTAAGCGAGGTGTGATTCCAGCGGGGTCGATTGATTAGCCTGACGGCTCCGGAGATTGAACGCGGCGAAGGCTCAGAACCTAGTCGGCTGATGGTCAGCTGATGGTTAAAGGAGACGCAATGCGGTGGCTGAATCAATTGGTGATGCAGGTCCGAATGCTCCTGTTTCGGAGAATGGCGGGTACACAGCTCAACGAAGAGCTGCGTTTTCACATGGAGCAACAGATTGCCGAAAACCGGACTGCCGGCATGAGCGAGAAAGAAGCCCGCCTCGCCGCTTTGCGGGTGTTTGGCAATCCTGATTTGGTGCGCGAAAAGACGGGAGCCACGTGGAACTGGAATGGACTGGATCAGTTCTTACGCGACCTTCGCATCGGGGCTCGCACGCTAAGCCGGACTCCTGGATTTGCAGTCGTTGCCATTCTCATCACGGCGCTTGGCATTGGCGCCAGCGTCGCGCTGTTTACGGTAGTGCGAGGCGTTCTGCTTAGACCGCTGCCTTTCCCAGATTCCGATCGGTTGCTAACCCTCTACGAGCGAAGTACCCCTGCTGCCGGCGGCGGCGACTTCCCTCATAACCAGGTTGCCGGCGGTGTCTACGCTACGTGGAATAGAGAGAACATCAGCTTTAGCGGTTTGGCCCTGGTTCGAGATGACAGTGCTGATCTCTCGGCGTCGGGTGGTCAACTGCCGGAAACGCTCAATGGAGCCCATGTCTCCTGGAATCTGTTCCCCACACTCGGAGTGAATCCGGCCCTGGGGCGCGGCTTCACATCGGCGGACGATAATCCTTCAGCGAACGGCACAGTTGTGTTGAGCTCCAGCCTGTGGAAGCGTCGGTTCGGCGCTGATCCAGCCATCCTGAACCGCACAATCTACGTCGATGCCAAGCCTTATACAGTCATCGGCATCATGCCGGCCTGGTTCGAGTTTCCGGATTCCAGTACGCAGCTCTGGACGCCCGTCTATCACGAATTCCCAGAAAGGATAATGTCCGCCTTCGACAACCACATGTTTCGTGTCGTAGGGCGGCTGAAGCCAGGAGTAACGGGTGAAGAAGCAGCGGCGAATCTGAGCGTCATTTCTCGGCAGATCCATGACTCACACTTGGACAACTCGTTTGTCGCGGCGGCAGCGAACGGCCGGCCCCTCCTGGACCACTTGGTGGGAGATGTGAAGCGCCCGCTCTACATACTGCTTGCGGCCACTGTCTGCCTGTTACTTATCGCCTGCCTCAATGTGGCCAATCTTCTCGTAGCGCGCGCCGCGGCACGCCAGAAGGAACTCGCGATTCGCACTGCGCTGGGTGGAGGACGCATGCGGCTGCTGCGCGAGCATCTGACGGAGAGTTTCCTGCTCGAGGCATCAGGTGGAATTGCCGGCCTGTTACTGGCATATGGTGCAATCGCTTGGCTTCTGCACACCCGCCCTGACATGGCCCGCGTGGGTGCTATCCATTTCGATGGCGTGGTTGCGGCGTTTACCACAGCTGTAGTCATCCTCTGCGCGCTGTTTTCTGGATTGGTCTCCGCGTTCAAGACGGATGACACCCGTTTGCTCGGTGCCCTGCACGCGTCTTCGCGAAGCCACAGTTCTACCGGGACACGGGCACGCCTTCGCAAGACGCTGCTGGCCATTGAGGTCGGGCTCACGGTCGTTCTGCTGATGGGCGCGAGCTTGTTGGTGAAAAGTTACCAGCGCCTCCGTTCTACGAACGTCGGATGCGTCACCGATAACGTGCTCACTATGCGCATTAAACTGCCGGGTAAGCGCTACAAGACGCCAGGACCAGCGCCTGAGAATTTCTTTGAGACGCTATTGCAGCGAGTGCGGGCGCTGCCGGGAGTCGAAGCGGCGGGATTTGTGACTGGAGTTCCGGGACAGGGATACATGGGTGACTCAGGATTCACGATCGTGGAGCATCCGCCACTACCGCCGGGCAATGGCACTCTCGCAATCTATCGCTCGGCCGACCCCGGCTACTTCGCGGCCATGGGCATTCCGCTCTTGCGCGGCCGCACCTTCGGTGATAACCAGAAGCTCGATCAAGTCAATCAAGTTGTCATCAGCGAATCGTTCGCCAAGGAATTCTTTCCCAGCGAAGATCCCCTTGGCAAACACCTGCACATAATGGACGGAAACAAGGTACGTGTGATCGTGGGAATCGTCGGCGACACCCGGTACGAAATCGGCGAAGCGCCTCAGCCAATGCTGTACCATCCGCTCTTTGCGGGTGATCAAAACTACGGAACACTCGTCGTCCGCTCCAGCCAGGACGTGAGCCAACTCGCACTTCCGGTGCAGCAGATCGTTCAAAGTCAGGATCGTGACCTGGCCGTTTCGGATGTGCTTACGATGAATCAACTTCTCGGCAAGTCGACGCTTGACCAAAGTTTCGACGCCACTCTAATAACGTCGTTAGCAGTGCTCTCACTGTTGCTCGCGGCTGCGGGCCTTTTCGGTGTGCTGTCTTACATTGTGGCTCAGCGCTCGGGTGAGATCGGGATCCGCATAGCGCTCGGCGCTCAGCGAGAGCAGGTGTTGAGAGGGATGCTCGCCGACGGGCTACGCCCGGCGCTGATCGGACTCGTGCTGGGATTGGCGGCAAGCGCCGCGACGACGCAGTTCATCAAGTCCATGCTCTACGAAACCCAACCGCTCGATCCCGGAGTATTCGCTGCCGTCGCAGCATTGCTGATGGCCTCAGCTGCGCTGGCCTGCATGGTTCCGGCGTGGCGGGCGTCTCGACTGGACCCTATGAGGGTCTTGAGAATGGAGTAAGAAGAACCCGGGCATTCCGCAGGAGCGACTTAACTTGCGTGCATGTGTGGGCCTGGAGGACAATGTCGGCGGTCCCATCGCTCAACGATCCGCGCTCTCCTGTGCCGAAAGGAACTGTTCCGCATGAAAATCCGGCTAGCCTTCGTGTGTGTTTTTCTGCTTGCGTCTTTTGCTGCCGCTGCCGACAACGCGGGCGGAGTTCCGCTGATTGACCGCGACCTGATTTTCGGCAATCCCGAGATTGCAGGCGCCCAGCTTTCTCCCGATGGCAAGTACCTTGCTTTCCTCAAGCCGTGGAAAGACACGCGCAATATTTACGTTAAAGCGGTGAGCGAGCCTTTCAGTGCGGCGCACCTGCTTACGACCGAAGCCCATCGCCCGGTTGCCGGATTCTTCTGGACGCGCGACAGCAAATACGTTCTCTACGTGAAAGACAATGACGGAGATGAAAACTACAACATCTTCGCTGTCGATCCCGCCGCCAAGCCTGCCGCAGGCACCGAAGCTCCGCCTTCGCGCGATCTCACCGGACTGAAGGGCGTTCGCGTCGAGATATTCGAAGTTCCCAAGAGCGACCCCGACACGATCTACATCGGCCTGAACGATCGCGATAAGGCCTGGCACGATCTCTACAAGCTCAAACTTTCAAGCGGAACAAAGGAACTGGTGCGCAAAAACACAGAGCGCATCACCGGATGGGTCTTCGATCGCAAGGGCGCTCTCCGGCTGGCAACGCGCAGTGCGGATAACGGAGACACCGAATTCCTTCGCGTGGATGCGGATGGCTTCAGCAAGATTTACTCCTGCAACGTTTTTGAGACCTGCGGACCGGTCCAGTTCCAGCCCGGAAACCAGCGTCTCTACATGGAAAGCAACAAAGACGCTGACCTTACCTCGCTGCAATTGATCGATCCGCAGACGGGAAAGACCGAAATCGTGGAATCAGATCCGCTGGGCAAGGTTGATCTTGGCGGAGAGCTCTTCTCTGAGGCGACTGACGAACTGGTCGAGACCTGGTACACCGCAGCCCGCGTCAAGACTTATTACAAGAACAAAGCCTTCGGCGACGACGTTCACTGGATCGAAAAGAAATTTCCGAACCGCGAAATTCTCGTTGTTTCTCGTACCCGCGATGAGCAACTCTGGCTGGTGACGGCTGAGAGCGATGTCGAGCCCGGTGAAACCATGCTCTTCGATCGCAAGACGCACACGCTTACGCCGCAATACAAAGTCCGCGAAAAGCTCCCCCGCGCCGACCTGGCGGCGATGAAACCGGTCGCCTACAAATCGTCCGATGGTCTTGAGATTCCTGCCTACCTCACGCTTCCGAAAGGGGTCCCTTCGAAGAATCTGCCCACGCTGATGCTTCCGCACGGCGGGCCGTGGGGACGCGATCAGTGGGGCTACAACACATTGGCCCAGTTCTTTGCCAATCGCGGCTATGCCGTGCTCGAGATGAACTTCCGCGGCTCAACCGGCTACGGACGGAAATTCCTCGATGCCGGCAACCTCGAGTGGGGCCGCAAGATGCAGGACGACATCACCTGGGGCGTGAAGTATTTAGTGGCTGAAGGCATCGCCGATCCCAAGCGGGTTGGAATCATTGGCGGATCTTACGGCGGCTACGCGACGCTCGCCGGCGTCGCCTTCACTCCCGAAGTCTATGCCGCCGCGGTCGACATCGTTGGCCCGTCGAACCTGATCACGCTGCTCGATTCCATTCCGCCCTACTGGGAGCCGATCCGCAAGATGTTCTACAAGCGCATGGGTGACCCGAGCAATGCGGAAGGCAAAAAGCTCCTCATGGAAGAATCGCCGCTCAACTCCGCCGACAAGATCAGGACGCCGTTGCTGGTCGCGCAGGGAGCCAACGATCCCCGCGTCAACCGCCGCGAGGCCGAGCAGATTGTGATCGCGCTGCGCGATCGCGGATTCCCGGTCGAATACATTCTTGCTCCCGACGAGGGCCACGGCTTCGCGCGGCCCATTAACAATCTTGCCCTGTTCATGGCTTCCGAAAAATTCTTTGCCAATCATCTCGGCGGAAGATATCAGGAAGGCGGCACGCAGGAAGAAGTTGCGCGCCTGAAAGAAATCACAGTCGATCCGAAGAGCGTCGTGCTGGCCAGGAACGTGGACGCGGCGACTGTGTCCGCGCCGAAGCCGGCCATGGATTTGCAGCCCGGTACTTACAACTATCAGGTAAAACTGGAAATCGGAGGCCAGCAGATGAACATGAAGCTGTCTACGGCGATTCAAGCCGGCGCGGGTGGCTGGACGGCGCTCGACAAGCTTGACACGCCGCAAGGCGTGGCGACCGACACGGCAATGATTGAGAAGGGAAGTCTGATTCTGCTCAAGCGCAACGTCAAGCAAGGCCCGGTTGCGATTGATCTCGACTTCGCGGGCAACAAGGCCGCCGGCACGATGAGCATGAACGGTCAGGACAAACCGGTTGCGGTCGATCTCGGCGGCCCGTTGTTCGCAGACGCTGCCGGCTCCGACCAGGTGATCGCCTGCCTGCCGCTAGCCGAGGGTTATACCGCGACCTTCCGCAACTTCGATGTGCAGTCGCAGAAGGTGAAGCTGCTGCAACTCGCGGTTGGCGCAAAAGAGAAAGTGGAAGTTCCGGCGGGCATCTTCAATGCGCTGCGCGTCGAAATATCGTCGGCCGATGGCGGCGCAGACAAGAAAACAATCTGGGTCGCCGACGATCACAAAGTGATCAAGGTCAGCGCCGTGCTGGCTTCCATGGGAGGAGCCGTGATGACTGCCGAACTGACGCAGTAAACTGCGGACGACGTTGAACGCACGCTTGAGGCGTCAACGGCCGAAAATCTTCCACAATGCGGCGCATCAGAAGTGGTGCAACAGTAGCGCAAGACCGTGAGTTGAAAGGAATTCGGGCGGAACTCGGTTGTGGAAATATAGTTATTTAACTCTTTTTGATTCAACAGCTTAGCGGCACTAATTAAACCGATTTACCTCGCCGTTGGCGGCGCTGGCGACTTTGGTGAATAGGAGTTCGTCCCTGTCTGCAATCTTCTCTGCTGGAGTCTCTGGCGCTCCGCAATGAGTATTCCTCAAACCGCCCAGCGCAGGATTTCTTGGACGAAAATCAATTTACCGGATCACGCGAACCCGGATGCCAAGTTTCAGCTTTTTCCAAGACCTCATCCCGGTCGTATCTTGCCACGCTTCGTCTGGCCCCCAACCTTTAGCGATACGCCTGGCTTGATGTATTTCCGGGCATGCCGCTGTGCACGAACGATGCTGCGCTTCATTGTGGTGATGCGCAGTTCGCCGTCTTCCATCCGCGGGATGACTTCTCCCCCGGGATCAATCCCCAAGGCCTTACGAAATGCGGCGGGGACAACCACCCTGCCGCTTTCATTCACTTTGATTCGGGTTTTCCAGCATGGCAATTCTTCCTGGCTATGGCAATATTGCATAGAAATGTCATATCTCGATCAATATGTCATTTCGGCAGCAAATTGGCACGAGTGGCAAAGTCTCAGGCGAACGATATCTCCAGGAACACATCGGCACGCGAGAACGGGGAAGTCAGCCGCGCCAGCAAATATTTGCGGTTGATGGTCTGCCGCGCACTCTTCTCGTCTTCTGGCGGCAGAATGCGCGCGGTCGCAGGGAACTCCGGGCCGGTGACTTTTCCGCGAAACGTGCAGGCCGCGACCCGAACCTGTGGATTATTGCGCACGCGCTTGGTCTTTCCCGTTTTGCTGAGCGTCATCACATAGAGCTTGCCATCTTCTTCTCCGAACCACACCGGGGTTGCGACGCCTGCGCCATTCTTGCGAAACGTTGTGAGCGAAATGAACTTCTGTTTTTGAATCGCGGGCGGTATCTGGCTGGCCATGAATTGATTGTAGTTGCAGAGAATGTGGAGCGGTCACTCCTTCCCGCTAATTTTCTTAGATAACCCAGGAGCTAACGAGAAATTCTGGTTAAAATGTCGAGCTCCGCTCGAGGGATAGCCGAGGGCGGCTGCCGCTACATGTTTCTTTGTCACTTGTGGTTCGCGACTTGCCTCCGCCGATTGCTCCGGTCGCATCAACTGTGTTACAAGCCTGAACATGCGTAAATGGATGCGCGAGCGCTTGCAGCGCCGCAAGAAGAAAGATCCGGAGAAACCAAGTCAGGCCGCTGCGCCCCCGCCGTTGCAGCCGGCCTATTTTGACGCCGAGGAAGCTGGCGGCTCGTCGCCCGAACCGGGGTCGAGCAACAACGAAGCGCCCATGGCAGAGCGCGAATACGAAGCGCCTGCGGCTGCGGAAGATTCTGCTTCCGAGGATAGCGGAGCGCAGAAGATTGGGTCGCCGTCACCGGCAAAGTCGGGCGCGTCTCGGTCTGGAGGACGCCGCCGCCGCGGGGGTCGCGGACGCGGCGGCCGGGGAAGGGAGCAATCTGTCGCGAAGGCATTCGCTCCCGCGGAGGGAAAAGCAGCTGTTCCGGAAATGCCCGGACAAGCTCCCGAAGAAGGCGCAGAAAGCGGAGATGCGGATGTCGCGCCGCCAGAGCCCCAGGCCCCCGCGGCAGCTCCTGCCGCGCCAGCGCGCCCGCCGAAAGGGATCGTCGTTCTCGCCATCGGGCTGCCGGGATCGGGGAAGAGTTCATGGTTCAAGCGAAAGAATGTAGTTCCGCTCTCCAGTGATATGGTGCGCTCGCTCTTGTTCGACGATGTCCGCGAGCAGCGGTATCAGGACCTTGTGTTTTCCAATCTGCGCTCGATGCTGAAGGGCCGCCTGATCGCCAAGCGCCCCATGAACTACGTGGACGCAACCAACCTGACGCCGCAGGAGCGCCAGCACTGGATCAAGCTGGCGAAAGACTATGGATACGAAGTGCATGCCGTGTTTTTCGACGTCCCGCTGGAGGTTTGCATCGAGCGGCATCAACGGCGCGACCGAGTGGTCCCGGAAGATATCATGCGCCGCATGGCGGCCAAGCTGAAGCCGCCCACGTTTCCAGAAGGCTTCGCGAAGATCACGGTCGTGCGGGTGAAGAAGAAAGAACAGTAAAAGGAACAGTAAATTGTCGGATTCGCTTCGGGTGAGCGCGGACGTGCTCTAGTGAGCCTCCCGAGACGGGCGTGACGTTTGATCACCGGGCTGAAACATGCTCTAGCACGTGTTCTAATGCCCTGGTTTCGCTCACGTCCTTTCATTGACCCGCAAATCGTCTCGCACTACAATCAAGACACCCGCGACAAGGGAGTTGCCCCCTCGTTCAACGGCTAGGACACCTGCCTCTGGAGCAGGCTATCGGGGTTCGAATCCCTGGGGGGCAGCCAATAAATCCGCACCTTTGCGCGTACTTGGGCACCTCCTGCGGTTCTCCACGCGCCCACTCTGCACCATTTTTGCGGGGTTGGATGATCGTGGGCGCTCTTCGGTTCCGCGCCACAATTGGCGACGAGTTTGGAGGATGAGGGATCGTGCAAACCGACCTTCCCTAGTCGCGCGATACCACAAGCACGACAAACGATCCCGGTTTCATCTTTCCGCGGCGTTCTCCTGGAGCGGGAGGATCAAATTCAGCGTCCGGCAGAAAAATGTGATGGGTGTTGAGGTCGAGCCCCATCGTGCGAGCTGATTTTTTTGTGGGAACGGTCGCAACTACGGTGTATTTGTCCGGTCCGTCTTCGTGAGCGACCGTAAGATTGCCGTCTCCTGTGGAAGCGAATGCGAAGCTTGTCTCAGGATCGAAGCCATTGGCGTCGACGCCGTCGCCGATTGGAACCGTGGCAACAACCTTGCCATTGTCGGCGTTGATGACTGCCATGAGTTTGTTACCGCAACCGGCAAACAGACGCTGCGATTTCCAGTCAGCGGCGAGGCCCGAAGGCTCCTCGCAGGGCGCCATCGGCCAGCGATGCAAAAGAGTCAGGGTTTTTGCGTCGAATTGGACGAGTTCTGACTTGTCCTCGATATTCACATAAATCGACCCCTTACCATCGGCAACAGCAAACTCTGGCCGGCCGCCGAGCGCGAGAGTTCCCGCGATGGTACCGTCGGCCGCGTTAATGGCAGTTGTGGCCTGGCTGTGTCCGTCCATGGCGAAGATGCGCTTGCTGGCTGACTCGTAAACAATCGCATCAGGATTGGGTACGGTCTTTACGGTCCCAAGGGTCTTAAGAGTCTTGAGGTCGAAGATGGTGACAGTATTCGCGCGGCCGTTGCTGGTAAATCCGCGCTCCAGGTCGGCGGCGATGGCGATGCCGTGTACACCCAGCGTATCGGGAATGTCCCCCACTACTTTATACGAGTCTGCGTCGAGCACGACGACGTGCGATCCGTGCGAAATATAGACCCGTCTCGCAGCGCTGTCGACGGAGACATAGTCCCAGCCCTCATCCCCAGGGATAGAAATGGTTTTGGTCACGCGATACTGACCGGACTGAGCAAAGCCGACAGCGGTCAGCATCAATATTGAAATGAGCAGGGAGAGCCGGGTGGGTCTCTTCATGGGAAGTGAATCCTCTCTTCATCGTCATCGCTCCGAACTGATTCGCCTAACAGAGTCTACTCGCATGAAGATGAGGACAGTGTAAATACATGTTGACGCGTACGTTCACTACTACTACTTCCTCTCCGGACATATTCATCAAGATCATTCCGGGGCCGTTAGGCCTTGCGGTTCTCGGTAATGTGCCAAAGAACGCCGCAAGGGTCGCCCAAGTAGAGTACTCGTAGCCCCCAGGGCTGCATTGCGGGCGGCTTGCACATGATGCCAGGATATTTTCTGGTGAACTCTGTTTGCTGGATGTAATCCCACCATGCGTCCACGTCCTCAACGCCGAGGAACATCATGAAATTGCCTGCATGTTCGGCGACGTAGAACTTCTGCAATAAGAAGCGGAAGGGACCGATCTGTAGTTCTGCAATGTCATTGTTGCTGAAGTTGATGGTGAAGCCAAGGTCGGTGTAGAAGGTTTTAGACACTTCGAGATCTTTGGCAGGCACGAACGCCTTCATGTCGGTTATGGGACTGGGAACCATGTTCTCTCCGGTGCGGAATACATTTTGGCCTTTTAGCTCTTGGAAGAAGGATGCGACGAAAAATCCGTGAGTGACATGAAGGTAGAATCGACTTTTTCGACAAGTTTGCCGTTGGCCTCGGATTTGTCGCGGACGCTCTGCCAGTCGGGATCGTCGCCGAACGATTTCCAGTTCGCGGTAGCGGCCTCGCGGCTGGGATGGTGGAGGATGTAAATCAGCGTGCTGCTCCTCTCCGGTTCATCGAGCGGAACCCAATAAGCCACGCTTTTCATTCCGTGCTTCTCAAACAATTTAATCGTGTGATCGCGGAAGCGGGCCAGAAGGTCAGGCAATTTTCCTGACGCAACGTGGTAGACACGGAGTTCATATACGCCTGTTGAGCTTCGCGCGGCTTCAGAGCCACCTGCTTGCGAAGTTGCCCAAACGGCCGGCGAAAGTAACATTGCCGCCGCGGGAACCTTCTGGAGCAGAGTTCGTCGTTTCACGGCAGGCATTCTAACAGAGTAATTGTGGAAAGCGATTCAGGAAGAGCTTTCGCGCAGATGGACGGGCGCCGTGGAGGCGCGAAGAGTTGTTGTCAGCCTGACGCATGGCGGAGCGCACACGCAAAAAGCGTATCGATTTCTGATTTTCACTGGCGATCAACCATTCCATCCGGTACCATCGGACTTCACGGAGCAGCCTCGGGTTGCTCCACGATCATCTCTGAATGCGCATCTATCGTACCGGTCTTCGTCCTCTTGGCGGCATCGTTCTCCTTCTTGCGTTGATTGCCAACGCAGCCTCCTCAAAGAATTCCATCGAAGTTGTGGTTGTGCCTGTGGCCAATATGTACTCGGGGCCGAGCGACAAGACGGATGTGGTTTCTCAGGCGATCTATGGCAGCAACGTGACCTTGTTGGTTGCGCGCGGCGAGTGGTCGAGGATTCAAACTTCCGATCATTACAAGGGATGGGTTCCCAGCCGCCACGTGCGCACGGTACTCACCGGAAATGGTTACGCCACTGCAGGGCCGACCGTGCAGGTACAAAGTCTTTTTGCGAATGTGTATTCAGAGCCTGACGTAACTAAGCACAAGCCAGTGATCACGGTTCCGTTTGAGACGAAGCTCGAGGTTGTTCCGGAAGATGCCTCGGCTGCGTCCGCATCAGCCGCGGCAAAGAAGCAGGACACCGAAGGATGGCTGCACGTGCGCCTTCCGGGACAGAGTCTGGCGTGGATCCAGTCGAGCGACGTGATCGCCGATCCCAAACCGCTGACCGTTCCGGAATCAATCGAGTTGGGAAAACGATTCATTGGCCTGCCCTACTTGTGGGGAGGAAGCTCGAGTTTCGGCTTTGACTGCTCCGGCTTTACGCAGATGCTGGTGCGCGTGCGAGGGGTTAACATGCCGCGCGACGCCGATCAGCAGGCGGCATGGACTGGCGCTGCTCCAGTGGAGCGCAAAAACCTTCAGCCAGGCGACTTGCTTTTTTTTGGATCGTCGGCAAACAAGATCACGCACACCGCGATGTATATCGGCGATGGGCAGTTCATTCAGGCCACGAGCAACGGGCATCCGGTGGTGCAGATCAGCAAGCTGGACGATGATCCGTGGACGCGATTGCTGGTGGCCTGCCGCAGAGTGAAGTAGGACTACTCTTCACCTGTTGTCATTCCGAGGAGCGCAGCGACGAGGAACCTGCTTTTTGGCGGGAGCATCGGCGCTGTCGGCGGAAAGCAGGTTCCTCAACGGCTGCGCCGTTTCGGAATGACAAGGCTCTGGGTAAATGTTCTGGGCGGACGCTGAAGCGTCTCGACCTAGGCGAAGAGGCGCATCAATCCTCTCGGCGGCAGGTCCGGCGAGATGAAGCGGGCGTTCCTGATTCCTGCCGCTTGCGCGACGGCTTCTGCCGCGAGATATCCGCTGCGGACCGCTCCTTCCATCGTCGCGGGCCAACCGGTGGCGATCCAGTCTCCGGCGAGGAAAACACGCGGCCAGGCGGTAATTGCCGACGGACGATGCGCGTCGATGCCGGGCTGCGGCGAGTAGGTCGCGTTCACTTCCTTGATCACCGTGGACTTCACCAGGTTCGCTTCGCGCGCGCCGGGGAAGAATTCGCGGACTTCCTTCAGCGCGAGTTCGACGATTTCCGCGCGGGATTTGTCGATCAGAGTCTTTGAAGAACTGACGACCAGTTCGATGTAGCTCCCTCCCTCAGGGGCTAAAGCCCCGACTTGTTGTTCGTTTACGCGGCCCTGAAGGGCCGCTCTTCCACGGTTGCTCGCGGCAGTGTTCCCGGCTTCGTTGTGCTCGCGTCGCATCGGTTGCAGGCGCGATTTGTGGAACATCCACTGAATCGTGCGGTCGAGCAGAACTGCGTGGTCGAGATCGGTGATTTGGCGGTCGAACCAGAGATGGATGCCGGTGATGGGGGAATTCTCGAAGTGCGAGATCTGTTCGCGAAGATGCGCGCTTTCGGGCGTGTTTGGGAGGACACGATCGAGGGCGTCAAAGGGAAGAGCAACGACCAGGAAATCGTAGGAGTTGTCGGGCAGGCCAGGGAAATCCCCACTTCTCGCAGAAGACGCGAGATGTGGGGCGCCCTGGTTTCGACTTCGCAGACAGAGCTTCACTTGTGCGCTGCCGGCATGGAAGCCTTCAATCGGTTGGCGGAAGTGCAGAACGCCTCCGCATTTCTGCACGTAGTCCCCGGCTGCGTTGTAGAGATCGGTCAGCGGGACCGTTGGGACACCCATCTGCCTTGCGCCGGGAGACTTCATCGACTCGTGGATCACCTGCGCCGCCGCGGAAATCGAAATGCGGTCGAGTTCTTCGCTTAGTGCGCTGACAAGAATCGGGCGCCAGAAGCGTTCGACTGCGGTGCGCGACTGGCCGCGGCGATCGAGCCATTGCTGGAAGGATTCTCCTGTATCGCACTGTTTGGTGAGTGCGAGGGGCATGAGCGCCCGTGAGATCGAGAACTTATCGGCGGTTCCGAGGAACGAAAAATTCCAGAATGATGGAGCCGTGTGGAGCGGAGCAGGGAGAGACGATGACTTCATGATCGAAGTGCGCCCGCCAGGCTCGATGAAATTCATCTGGTCGAACCAGCGGAT
>DATAUY010000050.1:0-6699 GCA_036268025.1 Candidatus Sulfotelmatobacter sp.
AACTTTCCTTTCGGCCGGAAGCGCGCCTTTGAAGCAATCGATATGAGTATGCATGTAGCCGCTGCCGCTTACGGAATGTATCCGCGGAACGTTGCTCTTCCCGAGGTCGTGGGCGCTCTCAAGAGCGCCGGATTCGGCAAGGAAGACATCTGCATGGTGCTTTCACCGGCACATCCTGATGCCGCGGCAGTCCGCGACGGCAATGTCCTCGATGCCGGTCGAGCTGACAATGCAACCAGCGCACGCATGATCGGCTGGTTCTCGGGTTTTGGCGCGGTAGTGATCCCTACCGTGGGACTCTTTGTCCGTTCTCAGGCCTTTTTGCAGGCACTTTTTGCGGATCAAAATACACCTTCGCTATCTCGCGGTTCGCGCACGCTAGTAGGCCTTGGGTTCTCCCACGATGACGCCAAAAGGCTGGACCACCAGCTTTGCGATGTAGGCGCAATGGTCTACGTTGCGTGTAAGGAAAACGCACATGCGGATGGCGCGATCAAACTGCTGCGAAGCACCGGGGCGCGCGAAGCGGCCAGCGTGCATCACTGGGAAAATGACGTTGTAACGGCGTAGATGCCGCGAAGCAAATTCTTCCTTCCCCACTAATCCCCTCATTCTCCAGATCTGCCCTGCTTCTTTGGCTATGTTTGAATTCACCGAGTTAGAGAGACATCCTCCGACGCTGTCTGGCAAGCGAATTGCTGCAGTGATTTGTAATCAACCCTTTACCGATTGTGTAGCATCCTTCACCGGTTGATGGATGGGAGTCTTCGTCATGAGAGCTCAAAGGTTTTGGATTGAAATTGTTCTGGTTGCAACCGCGATTGCCTGCGCCCTCGCAATTTTGATCGCGACTTTCGGCATTGCTGCGTCCGCAGTGGACGGTCGAAATTCACCGTCGCCGACGAATCCGAAAGGACAACAAGAACAAGAAGTTGAGCGGCAGAAACAAGCCTATGAAGGGATGGTCACCTGTTCGCGGTGTGGCGCACAACATCCGGCATCGCTGAACTCGTCTGCGACAACCTGCGTTCGCACATGCGTTCATGGAGGGGAAAGATTCGTGCTGGTCAACTCGGAATCCACTTATTTACTCGAAGGTGATTTGGGCGATCTAAAGAAATTTGCCGGACAGCGCGCCCGCCTTGTCGGAACGCTACACGGAAAAACGATTCGAGTCTCATCCGCCCAGGCAGGGACTTAATCGCGACACGGATTGAGTCTGGTAGATCGACAAAGAAACGATCTAAACGCTGGATTTTCGCGTAGTCAACACGTCACCGATTACCTGGAATACGGGGCGACTTTCCACAGTTGTGCCAGTGCGCGCGCCGCGTCCGACAGCGCGCGCTTCTCGGCGTTGGCGCTGGGTTCCGCAGCCTTGCGGCGTCTTCCGATCGGGCTTCGGTAGGACGAAATTTTGCCCGTCGCTCCAACTTCATACATATCGCGCACCGCATGCTCAAAACTGCGCTTGAGATTGTTTGTCATCGCGAAGGGGGAGAGGGTTTCGTTTGTCATGGGCGGAGACTCCGTTCTTACTTTCTGCAATTTATGATTAAAGGGCAGCAGCAGCAATACAGGATTGCACGCAACTCTTGCGCCTGACTTTACTTACGAAAACCGTAAGGTCTGGCTTGTTGAATCTAGGGTGATTTCTTGTGTGCAGAAGATGCTTCGTTCGAGTCGCCCTTGGGATCGTCCTTATGGCCGAAGTCCAACCCGTAGTGTGGCTCATCCTTGGTGCCGGTGATCTTGAAGGGGATCTGGGTTCCGGCGCCATTCTTATGAAAGAAGGGGTCGACCGGTTTCAGCAGAATGGATTTCCACCCTGTCGTCATCTGCGAAAGCTTCGCGTCCAGTTTGAGAGTTCCGTGAAAATCGAATGTCTTGCCGTCCAGGCTATACTGCCCGGTCATGTCGGCGTGCGTGCCGGGAACTTTGAAGTGTAGAAGGGAGAACGAAAGCAGACCGTGCTGCAGGTTGAATATCCCTTCCAGATCGGAAGTGACATCTCTCTCGGATGCTTCTTTCACGAACTGGGGTTCGCCGCGGCTGCGCAGGCTTAACGCGTTGATTTTATTCTGGATCTTCTCACTAGAGAACTCCGCAGCGGGGATGTCGAACCGCCCTTTCAGCTTGATTCGGTCGGAGATATCCGGCTCGCCGGGCGGCAGGCTGAGTGAAGCTTTCATCTTCACTACCCCGCTCATGATCGGCGGGTCCGTTTTGACCCCAAGCTTCAGCAGATCTTCGATCCTGGCGCGATTCAGCATGACCTCGAGTTCGATATCGTGCCCGTGCGGATTGTCCACACGCACCACTTTGCCTTTGGCAGTGAATGACGAATTCAACAGGCGCGCCTTCACAGGCTCAAGATAGGTATCTCCGTCGGTCCCATCCACAATTGCATGGAAGTCAGTGTGCAAAGGGACAGCATGACCGCTGATCGTCAATCGGAAGTCCGGCGTATCGGTCGTCCCGTTGACTTCAATCCGGCCCAGCGTGCCGTCATACTTTCCGGTGGATGACAGGATCCCGCCGATGCCCTTGATGGTCCCCAAATCGGCGTTTGTAAAAGAGTAGTCCCCGGAAACGATGGAGTCTTTCGGGGTTTTGTCATTCAGAGGGCCGAACTGGCCAACAGAGTGAATGTCACCGGTAGGCTTGGGATTGATCAGCTTTGCGTCAAATTGAAGCGGCTGGTTCGGGCCAATATCTCTCATCCGCAGGTCAGCGATATCGAACTCCAGCGGAGCCTTGCCCGGCTTGTCGGTATTGATGAGGAGTTTCGTGTCTTCGCACACCAGGTGGTCCACGGCAATGCTCATCTTTGGCTTCTTGCCTGAGATGTTCTGGATCTGGGCGCGATCGTTCTTGGGGGGAATGTTCATTGTCATGCCGCTTACATAGATCGTGTCCACGTGCATCGGCTCGCGGAACAGACCGCGCAGCATGGTCTGGAAGCGAAATTCCCGGATCTCAAGGAGCGGTTGCACTCCGGCTTGGAATGCATTCGGATCCGTCGCTCCGAAAATCTTCAGGCCCTTGCCGTCCACGTGGATTCCGTTCGCTACCCATACCTGGAGTTCACTTAGCTCCACGCGGCTATGAAAGCGAGCTGAGAGAGTTTCCGTCACACGAGTGCGCAGGATTGGCTCGGCCCGGGCGATGATGATTCGAGCGGCGACCGCCAGGGCCACCAGAAGAGCCCCAAGAAACGCAAATGCCCAGCGCCATCGCCAGAGAAGGGAGCGGCGAGGTTTGTTACGAGATGCAGGAGGTCGGGAAGTATCTGACTGCTCTGAGAGCACGTGCAAGTCTAACTTTTAAAGCCGTACGATGGGAATGGCAATCAGGTGTTTCCAGCAGAGCGTGAGATAGCGGCAGGTTAGAAACCGTATCTGGCGATGATTTTCTTTTCTTTCCTCCCAATCACGGCAATCGCAGCATGTTCAGCCGGCAGAGTTAGAGTGATTTGCGTCCCGGTTTCTCCATCACGCAGGTTTATTGCGGCATCGTCAACCGAGTCCGATACAAGGACATAAAGCATCGAGTCCGCCAATGCGGTCGGAAATACCAAAATCCCGGGCGGAAGGGGAGATTCTGAACTGAACATCGGTGCAATGTTCAGGCGAGCGGCGACGTATGCGTAGCAATCGGCGGTAGATTGCAAATCTTCGCTCAGTTCAACCGGATAGGCAGCCCAGAAAATATGGCCTTTGCCGCGAGAAACCTCCTTGAAGGTGGAACCATCGTCAAAGCGCAGGGAATCCAGCCAGTTCTGTTGCTGCTGGCCGAAGACCAATGGAACCAGGCGATCTCCCATTTGCAGGGCGGCATTGTGATACACCAACGGTTCAGCATGTACGGCAAGGCCCAGATCGGCGGCGCGGCGAACAATCTGCCAATGTTCGTCGCGGTCAAGCGCGCCAGTGATCAACAGATTGCCTCCGGCATCTACATAGCGTAAGAGGGCCTTCCATGTGTTGTCGCTAAGAGTCTGGGGGGACGGCAGAATCGCGAGCTGGGGGGATCCCATCTTCTCAATTTGATTTTCCGCGATGACGTAAGGCGGAATGTGGTCAGAGTACGCCAGCGCCCGCACAGCCCGCCGTTGCGCCTCAAGTTGAAAATCGCCAATGACCGAATACTGCGCGGCCTGCGAAGTAATAATCGCGACTTGAGCCTGTTGCGGATCACGAAGATGTTCGCGCAGCGAAGGCGCAAACTTTGCAAACGCCCGCAGCAACGTCGCCTCGGGCTTTTCAGTGTAGTCGGTGCGCACGGCTCCGATCGGTGTCTCGTTGCTCTCGGTCATGTACGAATTCGTGTTCCATAGCCATTCGATCGCTCCCGCTCCCTGAATGAATGACGACGCGATCTTCCTCTCCAGAAGTGCGGCTTCGTTTTCTGGGGTTCGCCGTGCCGTCTCATCGACGTTCAATCCGCGTTGAAGTCCCGTCTCCTGGATCAACATCGCCTCCCCCGGTTGCTTCGCCGCGAGCGAATCCCACAAGACGTAATCGTCCTGCCACCAGGAGTGGTTTGTCGTGAAGTCCACGGAAGTTCCCCAGAATGCCGGCGAGAGTCGATCCTGTATTCCGCCTTCGTCTTGTCCTACAGTGACTAGCTGCCGCGAACCCGTGGCTCGGATCGTGTCGCGCATTGTGGCTGCCCACTTGGCGAACGTTTCCTGCGCAAACAGGAAATAATCGTAAACCCTCAGCGAATTGACACCCGTGTACATTCCTCGCTGGGCAAACTCATCTTCTTTCGGCAACGAAACCGTCCCCGAAACCGAATCGGCCGGCACATTCCACAAAGCGGCGAGTTTTGCGCGATCGGGATAGCGGACGTTCAACCACCGATTCCACGCTGCCAGTTCGATTGGATCGCCGTTTGGCCGCGTCTTCCACAAATGCTGCGAGATGCTGGGCTCGTTGATCAGGTCCCACGCAAGGGAAGGAACGTCGTGGAAACGAGTAACGACAGCCGAAATCAACGTTTGTTGCCGCCGGATAGCTTCCGGGTCAAGATACGGATTCGCGCCTCCCAGCACCTCAGGCAGAAATGCGAAAAAATTAAACTGCACCGGCAAGTCGTACTTTCGCGCAGTCATCAGATAGGCTTCGAGCGTGCGCATTGTCCGCTCATACGGCTGGCCATTTTCGTCGCAGAACTTGTCCCATCCGGTCCACCAGCCGGTGCGAATCATATTCAGCCCGGCCTCGTGGATTTGCGCGAAGTCCTCGTTCCAGACATAGACGTTCGGATGCTCGAAAAACAACCGCTGCACTTCGCTGGACATGTACGTTGTGCCTACTACGGCCAGCGGATGACCATCGAGTTTAAAGTAGTCGCGATTGACGGAGAGACGCGGCGCGGAGCGCAGGTAAGATTCATCGCGAATCCAGAAAGCGGAGTGGTAGATCGCCCGCACGCGGTCTCCGTCAAGCAACTGAGCTTCAATCACGTGAAGCCCCTTCTCCGAAGGCGCAGGCATCACAATTGGCGTAACCGCAGGAATGTTCGCTGTGAAACTATTGCGGTGGGACGGCTCAGATTCTGGATAGGTCGTAATTTTCACCGAAAACCGATTTGCATCTGAGTCGGCTCGGTGCCAGTTCACTTGCAGTTCAACCGGTTCCCCAGGCAGATAGAGGGGGAGAACCGGCCTTACGGTAAATTCCTCCGCACCTTGCAATGCTCGCTCGATCAGCGAATGAACAAGCTGCGTGTTGTCGAGGAAATCGCCCGATAATTCCGCGTTGACCAGAATCCATCGCCCGCCATCAAAGCCGTTTCGATAGTGGTCCACTTGAATGACCGGCGCCGACATCTTGTGTCCGTCTCGAGTGCCCCACGCTAATGTGTCGAGCCGCGCGTCAATCGAGCCGGTTGCACCTCCGCGATGGTACAAATCCACCGCACTCAGGCGGATCACCGGGCTGAATGCTTTTCCCCACTTAAACGCGGCAAGCTGCAAGGGAATCTCAGCATTCGTCTGGAACTGCATGCCATCTGACCCCGGAGTTTCCTGGTACTGATCGATCATGAGCGGACGAATAAAGCGCACGCTGTAGTCGCGCAAATGCCATCCGTCGTCCGCGCGGTAAGCAGCGCGCGTGAACGGCCGCCCGCCAAGAACCAGGAGATTTCCCCCACGATCCAGGAAGCTCTTAATGGCTGGCCATTCTGCTTCTGGAACGGCTGAACCGTAAGGGAGAACGAGCAGTCGAGCTGAAGAATCGGCAAGGGACTCTCGAAGACGATCGGCCACAGTCAGCTTCGCTCCTGAAAACAGAGCTTCAAGTTGCGAGCCAGACGGCCCGGCGGAATCGGCGGACGGGAACTGCGGCTCGTGAAACACGACGACAGCTTGCATGCTGTTTTGGCCAAAGGCTGCCGCGGCAATGATAAGAAACGTAACAAGTGCGAAGACTCGGATTTTACGCATAGATAGTACCCGGCGAAGTTGCAGAGTCAGAAATGAGTGCAGTGTCCGGCAACGAACCGGGGATGTCAAGCTAGAGAAACGATTTTGTAGAGGCTCAATCACCATTCAAACCAAGAAAAGCGGCAAAAGATAACCCTGCCGATGTATGATGGCCCCGTTCGCGATTCACATCTCAAGGGTGACCAAAAGACCTATGGCTATCACCGCGCCGAATACGGCTTCAACTGCTACCGGGTCAGGCC
>DATAUY010000051.1:0-7697 GCA_036268025.1 Candidatus Sulfotelmatobacter sp.
TTCTGCCGCGTCGACCGAACTTTCCAGCGAAAGGAATTTCAGGTTGCGACTATCGGCCTGCTGCGTCAACTTGCGGAAATCGCGGATCGAGGAATCGGGATTCGTCTTGTTCAGCGCCAGAGCAGCCTCTGCCACACGTAGGCGGCAGATCAAAATCGGCTCAGGGGCGCTGCCATCCAACGCCGACTTCAGCGCCCGCTGATACAGTGTATCCGCTGATTTTGTATCGCCAGCGTAACGCCGAACGTCTCCTTGCACGACGAGCAACTGGGCTTTCAGGCTTTCATTCTTGAGGTCATCCACTAGAGATTGGGCTTCATGCAAGATCTGCTCGGACTCCGAGCCACGGCCGGATTGCGCGAGCGCGTCCGCCAGATCGGTTAGAAGTCCTGCCATATCTGAGCCGCGATCCCCCACCTTGCGATAGCCCCCAACCGCATCCTGCATCGCCTGGACAGCTGCGCCGAAGCGTCCTTGACGCTGGAACACAAGCCCGATGTCATGGGACTCGTCGGCGGCGCCGCGTACATCCCCGGCTTTGCGCCAGAGATCGAGCGCCCGCATCGAAGTGGTAAGCGCCTGATCATACTGGCCGGTGCTGATGTAGACCTGCCCGAGGGCGGACAGAGTTTCGGCAATGGAGCCTGGAGCATTGAGCTTTTCGCGCAATTGCAAGGCTTGCTGCAGATATGTCAAAGCATTATCGCTATCACCCTTGGCCAAGTAGACAACGCCGATGTTATTGAGGGACAACGCCTGATAGTTCTCGTCTCCCGCATCGCGCTGGATCTGTAACGACTCCTTGTAGTTTTGCAACGCCTTGTCGTAATCGCCCTTCGACTCGTACACAACGCCCATATCAATCAGGGTGTCGCCTACTTCCTTCTTCATTCCAATGTCGCGCTGCAATTGAAGAGCCTGTGTGTAGTCGGAGAGAGCGGCATCGACTTTTCCTTGCGTGTTTTGAACCACAGCCAGTTCGACCAGATTGCTGGCCAGGGCGCGCTTCAGTCCGAGCCGCTGGTTGATTGCCATCGACTCCTGATAATTACGCATGGCTTCCTCCGGCTTGTTCATCAGCCGGTACGAGATACCCATCGATTGCAGGATCAACGCCTTCAATTCCGGAACGTCTACCTGCACCGCGAGCGACAATCCCTTGTTCAACGGCTCGAACGCCGCTTGCGGATTGCCGCTTACGATTTCCAGCACTCCCATCTGCCACAGTGCTTTGATGTTTTTCGGATCTGCTGCCAGAAGCTTCGACAACTCGGCCCGGGCCTGAGCGTAATTGCCGGTCGCCGTATAGAGTTCTCCCAAGCCGGACTCGACGTCGGAATTCTCGGGCATGCTCTTGGCGAGATTTTCGTAAGCCTCGACCGCTCGCTTGTTGTCTTTGACGACTCGCGCATGCGCCGCCTCGATCAGATATTTCTCGACAGGGGGAAGCGATTGGCTCAACTCAATCGCCTTGCGCGAAGCTTGCTCGGCATCGCCGTCGTATCCAAGGGCGGAATCCGCGTCCGCCAGACGTGAATAGGCAAGAGCAAAGTTTGCGTCCTCATTCGTCGCGGCTTGCAAGATTTTGACAGCATCGAGGTTCTTCCCATCTCGCAGGAATTGCACTCCCTGGTTGTAATCTCGGAGCGCCGGCGCGGAACGGGAACTCGGCTGGAAAGAACTTGCTTTTAGTTCCTCGATGGCATCGCCCGAAATAGCGAGATTGTCGCGAATGGAGGCGGCCAGGCGGTCCACAGCACCTGGAATATCCTTCTCGTCCATGGCATCAATCTTGATCGGTACTCTGCGATCGTGCTTGAGATCCTCGAACGTTGCGTCGATACGTATCTGGCCGCCGAATCTCGCATACTGTCCTGAAACCAGCGTGTCAGCACTACTGAATTCGGCGAGGCTTCGCAGCGTGGTCGGATCTATCGAAGCGTTGGGCACGATACGAAGATCGGAAAACACCTGATGCAGACGATCCTGCGATACAGTCCGCAAGCTGGCGGACTGTCCAACGTCGGTGCTCAACATATCGGCAAGACTCGGTCCCAGCCAATCGAGGCTTGGGTCACCGGACGCGTTGCGGAACGGCAATATCGCCAGCGATAAGGCAGCTCCAGATGCGGCCTTTTTTGCCGACGGGGCAAAAAGCTTCGCTCGAAACAGATAACCGACAATCGCCAATAAAAGGACGGTAGCAATGCCCGCCAGCAGCGGCCAGTTGATCGTGCGGCCCCAGGGCTCGACGGCCGGCTGAAAACCCAAAGTTGCGCCCGCGCGATTGCCTTGCCAGGCCTCCAGATCACGCAGCAAGTCGCTGGCACTCTGATAACGGAGGTTGGGCTCGCGCTCCAGGCACTTGCTGACAATGTTGCTGAGTTCGGCCGGAATCGTTCCGTCGTGATCGGACACCGGAATTGCCCGCTCGGAAGTGCGCCGGAGCAGGCTGGCAATCGCACTATCCGCCCTGAACGGAGTGACGCCCGTCAGAAGCTCGTAAAGAATCAGGCCTAACGTGAAAAGATCGGAGCGCTGATCCAGATTCTTGGCCAGGGCCTGTTCAGGCGACATGTATTCCATCGTCCCGACGAGAGCTCCAGTTTGCGTCATGCCATCGCCTTCGAGGGTCCGAGCCAATCCAAAGTCCATGACCAGGATCCGGCCGCTCGAGTCGCGCATAACGTTTTGAGGCTTCAAGTCTCGATGGATCACGCCCACGGCATGCGCAGCTTCCAAAGCGCGGCAGATTTGCTGAGTGATCTCGACAGCTTGCTCCGGCGAGAACTTCTTGTGCTCGTGAATGAGGGCCCGCAGGTCCTCGCCCTCGACGAATTCCATTGTGATGAACTTGACGCCGTCGGCATCGCCAAGATCGTAGATGCGGATCACATTCTTATGGGTGACTTGGTGGGCAAGCAGAAGTTCCTGCTTGAATCGCGCCAGCATCGATGGATTCGCCGCCAGTTCCGGCCGAATCAACTTCAGAGCCACCGGACGATCCAACTCCCGATCCATGGCTTTATAGACCGCTCCCATTCCGCCTTCCCCGAGCAGTTGCAAAATTTCGTAGCGGCCGCCCAGCACGTCGCCCACCTCCAGCGCCGGGAGGACAGTCTGAATGCGGCTTCGGCCTTTGCCTGGCAGACGCGAAGGCGGACTTATATCCATCTGAGTCGCTTGCGAATCGAACGGTATCGGCGCGGAATCAGGAGCCGATTGAGGGAAATCGACCAAAGTAGCGTCAGGGTCGGGTGTCGGGTGCGAGCCAGAACTGTCGCCTCTTGCTGAGACGCTGACCGTCGGCCGACCGGCGCTGGATCGATCCTGGGAGTCGACCCTTGGATTCTGCTCTTGCATGACCTCGACTGGCTGGGGACCAGACCGAAAAGCCCCGAAAAGCCCGCACTAGACTGTCTGGAAGTATATACCCGCTTCTTATGAGGTTTTCCAGAGAAGTGGTGGAGAAAGCCGCGCACCAACAAGAATTCTGGCGCGATCAATGCCGGAATGAGCACTCTAGCTATGAGCGGGCCGTCGCTCGAAATCCGCACCATTTCGCCATCAACTCCCGAACCGTCGGCAAACCGGAATCTGGCCGGAAACCTGGCTTATGGGGATTTCCCGCCGAGGATTTAATTTGGCGCTGGGTCGGGCCTTCACCTTTTCCCTACAAGAAGCCTTCGCGAGCCTCTTCCTGAAGCAGGACGAGTGCGAATTCCAGATCTCCTTGACAGGACGGAAACATTGACTCATGGATGTATGCGTTCTGTAAGCTCTGTGTTTTATTGGCGTCCCCGACGGGATTTGAACCCGTGTTACCGCCGTGAAAGGGCGATGTCCTAGGCCGGGCTAGACGACGGGGACGATGGAGGAAGGAATCCCAGCGAAGAGTTGATGTTAACAGTGCGGTTCAGTAGTGTCAAAAGCAACCCGCGAACTACGAGGCGACTTCCTCTTTGAACACGGCCCGAATGAGAAACTCTCCTCTGGGCGGAGGTTGATCTCCGTTTTGTTTGGGCGTTCTCCCTCGTTCTTCCACTGCAAGAAAGCTTCGTTACAATACTGCTAGCGAGACCTGTCCCTATGCCCGATCCTCTTTACGCCAGCTTCTGGTTTTCCGATTTCGCCGGTCCGGCAATGCTGCCGCATATTCTTGCCGTTTTGCAGCAGTTTTCGTTTTCGGAGCAGCGGCCGGGAATCACCTACATCGCAGTGCAGCCCGTGTCGTGGAATGAAGCCAGCGTGCTTGAACGCCGCTTTTCGCCGGGCATAAGTCCGGAAGAAGCGGTCGTGGTCATAGCCGACCTCATTCACGATGATTTTGCCTACTCCTTCGATGCCTTCTGGGACCTCTGGACCCCAGACGATTCCGGCCATTGGCGGTTGCTGCCAAGCCCGGTGAAAATCATTGCCCAGGGAGAAGAGTTCGACGACGGAGCGCACGAGGAAGCAGGCCACATTGAAGTGGACTTTGGCCTCGATTCACTCTTCGTTCAGGAAAATGTCGAACTCACGGATGAAACACAGGCCAAGATTCGCGACAACGTGGCCAAGTTGGTGGAGTTCATCCGGAAAGTGGAACTGAACACGCGAGCAACATCGCGCCGGCTCTGGTCTGATTCTGACGAAAATCTCGCGCAGAAGCTGATCGCCCGTCTGCAAAAGGTTCAGTAAGACATTCTCCCAGGATCAAACTACAACCGCAGAGGACGCCGAGGCCGCAAAGGGCTGATAGTGATTCACCAGCCTTCGAATTCCGTGGTGCAAATGAACTACATCGAAATTGATGAGCAGGCCAACTTGCTTGTTCGATAGCTTGAGGTATGACAATAGCTGTGCCTTGTGAATATCGAGTAAGTGTTCAACCACCTTCAACTCGACGACCACGTTCCCCTCGACCAGCAAGTCGATCCTGTAGCCGCCTTCGATTTCCATTCCGTCGTACGGGACCGGGACCCAAATCTGCGATTCGACCCGCAAGCCGTGCTTGATGAGTCCGTGCTTCAAGCACTTTTCGTAAACGCTCTCTAACAGTCCCGGGCCCAGTGCCGTATACACCTTCATGGCTCAATCGACAATGAGCCCGGTGTTGTCGTTAGTCTCCACGGCCTACCCTCAATCCTCTGCGTCCTCCGCGGTGTTCATTTCGTTCTTCCGCCCTCGACCTTCAACGCATCCGCAGCGGCAGCTTGTGCGGCAGCTAGGCGCGCCGTGAGCACGCGGAACGGAGAGCACGAAACGTAGTTCAGCCCTGTCCGATAGCAAAACTCCACTGACGATGGTTCTCCGCCGTGCTCGCCGCAGATTCCAACCTTCAGGTTCGAACGCGTCTTTCGTCCGCGTTCGGTTGCGAGTTTCACGAGCTGTCCGACGCCCTCCTGATCGAGCGCAGCAAACGGATCCTGCTTCAGAATTCCTTCCGCAAGATACGTCGGCAGAACTTTGTTGACGTCGTCGCGCGAGAATCCGAACGTGGTCTGCGTGAGATCGTTGGTGCCGAAGGAGAAGAACTCGGCTTCCTTGGCAATCTCGTCGGCTACCAGCGCCGCACGCGGCAACTCGATCATCGTGCCGACCATGTACTCGATTTTTGTTCCCTTCTCCTTGAACACTTCTTCGGCCACGCGACGAACGATCGCCCCCTGGTTCGCCATTTCCTTCACTGTGGCAACGAGTGGGATCATGACTTCAGGCAAAACCTTGATTCCTTTTTTCGTGCAATCGACGGCAGCTTCGAAGATCGCCCGCGCTTGCATCTCGGTAATTTCGGGATACGTGATGCCCAGGCGGCAGCCACGATGTCCGAGCATGGGATTGAATTCGTGCAACTGCTCGACCCGGGCCAAAAGCGCCGGTAGAGCTTTCTTCAAGTCGCCGGCCCCCTTCACGCCATAATCTTTGTATTTTGTAACCAGATCCTTCTTCTGCTTGGCGCTGTAGGAAGAGAGAAGCGCGATGTCGACCATCAGGTCTTCGCGGCGTGGCAGGAACTCATGTAGCGGTGGATCGAGCGTGCGGATCGTTACCGGCAGGCCGTCCATCGCCTTGAAGACACCCGCGAAATCTTTGCGCTGCAGCGGCAGCAGCTTCTTTAAAGCGATTCGGCGGTCCTTCTCGTTATCCGCCAGAATCATGTCCCGCATGTGCTTAATCTTCTCTTCGCCGAAGAACATGTGCTCGGTGCGGCAAAGTCCGATGCCCTCTGCGCCGAACGTCCTCGCCTGGATTGCATCGCGCGGAATATCGGCGTTGGCGCGGACCTTCATCGTGCGATGCGGATCAGCCCAGTCCATAAACTTCTGCAACTCCGCATCGTCGGGCGACGGATCGAGCGTGTTCAGCTTGCCTTTGATCACGCGGCCCGTCGTCCCGTCGAGCGAAATCCAGTCGCCTTCCCTGAAGGTCTGACCGGCCACGCGCATCTCCCGCGTCTTTTCGTCAACGGTGATCTTCTCAGCACCCGCGACGCAGCACTTGCCCATGCCGCGTGTCACTACCGCAGCGTGACTGGTCATGCCTCCGCGAGAGGTCAGAATTCCCTTTGCGACTTCCATCCCGTGAATGTCCTCGGGCGTGGTTTCGGCGCGCACGAGGATGACTGGATTTTTCCCGCCATTTGCTTTTTCGACCGCTTCATCGGCAGTGAAGACGATCTGCCCGACGGCCGCGCCGGGGGATGCCGGCAAGCCCGTCGCCAACACTTCGATTTTGGTGCTCTTCTCGTCGAGCCGCGGAACGAGGAAGTCGTAAAGCTGGTTCGGCTCAACGCGGAAAATCGCTTCTTCTCTCGTGATCAGACCTTCGTCCACCATCTGAATCGCAACGCGAACGGCTGCAAGGCCCGTTCGCTTACCGTTGCGGGTCTGGAGCATGTAGAGCTTGCCTTCCTGAATAGTGAACTCGAAGTCCTGCATGTCTTTGTAGTGCTTCTCCAGCCGCGTTGTGGTGTCGCGCAACTGGTCGTAGACCTCGGGCATGATCTTGTGCAGTTCCAGGATCGGCACCGGAGTGCGCACACCTGAAACAACGTCTTCACCCTGAGCGTTCAGAAGAAATTCACCATAAAATTCTTTCGTTCCGATCGCAGGATTGCGCGTAAAGCCAACGCCCGTTCCACTCGTCTCGCCAAGATTGCCGAAGACCATGGCCTGCACGTTGACTGCGGTGCCGAGCATGTCATCGATATTGTTGATGCGGCGATAGTGCTTGGCGCGGTCGTTCTGCCACGAGCGGAACACTGCGTCGCGCGCCATGGTGAGCTGCTCGCGCGGATCCTGCGGGAAGTCGCGCTTCGCGTGCTTCTTCACAACCTTCTTGTATTCGACGATGACTTCCTGTAACGCCTTCGCGTCGAGGTCGGTATCCATCTTGGCTTTTTTCTGCCTCTTCTTTGCGTCGAACACCTCGTCGAATACGTGCTTCTCGATATCGAGCACTACGTTGCCAAACATCTGGATCAGGCGGCGATAAGAATCAGCGGCGAAGCGGGGATTATTCGCTCTCCTGGCCAGCGCCTGCACACTCTTGTCATTGAGGCCCAGGTTGAGAATCGTGTCCATCATGCCGGGCATGGAGAACTTCGCGCCCGAACGCACGCTTACGAGCAACGGATTGTCGCCTTCGCCGAGCTTCTGGCCTTGCAGCCTTTCGAGCTGCGCCAGAGCAGCGTCCATTTGTTTGTTAATTTCGGA
>DATAUY010000052.1:0-13870 GCA_036268025.1 Candidatus Sulfotelmatobacter sp.
GTCATCGGAATTCATATTTGCGGCGTTGGTGACTGCGGCGTATGCGAGGCCTTCGACTCCTCGCTCAGGATGACAGATCTTTTTCGATATAACCTTGGCATGCCTCTGACCTTCTACAAGAAACCGGCGTTTGTGGCCTACGTGACCTGCGGCGATCCGGATCTCGCGACGACCCGCGAGATTGTACTGGCCGCAATTGAAGCTGGCGCGGACGTGATCGAGTTGGGAGTGCCATTCAGCGATCCGGTAGCGGATGGGCCGGTGATCCAGCGGGCGAGCGAGCGTGCGCTGAAGCATGGAACGTCTCTGGCGCAAGTGCTGACGCTGGCGGCGGAGATTCGAGTGCAGGAGCAGTCGACGGGGTTGATTGTTTTTTCTTATCTAAATCCGATTTTGCGAATGGGAATGGAGAAGTTCTGCAAAGTGGCGCGGGCCGCGGGAGTGGATGGCGCTCTAGTCGTCGATTTGCCGGTCGAAGAGGCTGGCGGCTATCGTCGGGCGATGCGCGAATACGATCTGTCGCCAATATTTCTGGCTGCGCCGACGAGTCCGGAAGAACGATTGCGGAGAATCGCTGAAGCTTCGCGAGGATTTGTATATGCCGTGTCGCGGACGGGCGTAACGGGGCAACGGCAGCAGCTTGCGGACGACGCCAAGACTCTGGTGAAGCGGTTGCGGCGCGTGACGAAGTTGCCGATCGCTTTGGGGTTCGGGATTTCGAGTGCTGCGCAGTTTGCCGAAGTCGGCGAGTTTGCCGATGCGGTCGTCGTAGGCAGCGCGATTGTGGAGACGATCGAGCGGAGCCGAGGGCGAGAGGCAATGGCAGTGGGGGAGTTCGTCAGGAGGCTGACGACGGTCAGCTCGCAGCCGGTTTGCCACGCAGAGTCCCCCCCTCTGGCAAAATACCCGAGAAAGATCGGACATCCGAGTGATGTGGCTGATAGCTAAGAGCTGAAAGCTGAGAGCTTTCTTTATGGATATCGAAGATTGGCGCAAGAAAATCGATGAACTGGATCGCAAGCTGGTGGCGCTGATCAGCGAACGCGCGAGGGCGGCGGCCGAGATTGGGAAGCTCAAGCGAAATACATCGATGCCAATCTATGAGCCGGACCGGGAGCGGGTCGTGTTTCAGAACGTGCAGGAGGCGAATCCGGGGCCGCTGCCCGGGCGCGACCTGGTCCGGATTTATGAGCGCATTATCGACGTGATGCGAAATATTCAGAAGGAAGAGATTGTCACCAAGAGCGAGGCAATCGAAGCGGAGACGGAGTTGGATTCAGAAGTAAATGATTGAGACTAGCTCACAGCTGTCAGCTTTCAGCTCTCAGCGAGCTGAAGTTGGCTGATAGCTGACGGCTGAAAGCTGAAGGCTTTTCATGATTGTCGCAATGCAGGAAGGCGCGGATGAGGCGCTCATACAGCAGGTGATCGAACACCTGGTCAAGATGGGATTCGAAGTGCACCGGTCGACCGGAGCCCGGATGACTGTGTTGGGCGCGGTAGGCTCAGGCATCGACTTTGATATCCGTATTTTGGAACTGCTGCCGGGCGTGCAGGAAGTTCACCGCATCAGTTCCCCATACAAGCTGGCAGGGCGGAGCTTTCGTCCGGAGGGGACGATCGTTCAACTCGCGAATGGAATCGGTGTCGGGGGAAATGAAATTGTGGTCATGGCGGGGCCGTGTTCGGTGGAATCACGCGAGCAGTTGTTCAGCACCGCCGAGGCGGTTGCGAAATCCGGGGCGAAAGTTTTGCGGGGCGGGGCCTTTAAGCCGAGGAGTTCTCCATATTCGTTTCAGGGCCACGGCGAAGAAGCCTTGAAGTTGCTGCGTGAAGCGGGAGAGAAATTCGGGCTGCTTGTCATCAGCGAAGTCATGGAGATTTCGCAGATTCCGCTGCTGCTGCCTTATGTAGATATTTTGCAAGTCGGCGCGCGCAACATGCAGAACTTCAACCTGCTGCGCGAGTTGGGAAAAGTGCGGAAGCCGGTGCTGTTGAAGCGCGGCATCGCGGCGACCCTGGAAGAGTTGCTTCTATCGGCTGAGTACATCATGGCTGGGGGCAACTACGACGTGATCCTTTGCGAGCGCGGTATTCGCACTTTCGAAACCTACACGCGCAACACGATGGATATTTCCGCGATCCCGATCATTCACAAGCTTTCGCATCTGCCAATGACGGCCGATCCGTCACATGGCACGGGACGGCGTGACAAAGTTGCGCCGATGGCGCGTGCCTCGGTGGCTGCGGGTGCGGATGCGCTGCTGATCGAAGTGCATTGCAATCCCGACAAGGCGTTGTCGGATGGAGCCCAGTCGCTGTTTCCGGAGCAGTTCTCCAAATTGATGGATGAGCTGCGGATGATTGCGCCGGCCGTCGGGAGAAAGATCTAGAGATTGAGTAATTGGGAAATCTGGTAATTGAGTAATTGAAAACCTCTGTAGCTGCGGCATTCTTACGCTTTCAAATTCCTCAATTACTGAATTTCTCAATTACTCGATATTTTCTATGGCTATTCGCCAAATCACGATCATCGGGACGGGCCTGATTGGCGGGTCACTCGCGCTGGCGCTCCGGAAGAAGAAGTTTGCCGGCAGGATCGTAGGTTGTGACCGCGAAGCGACGCTTGAGAAGGCGCGCGATCGCGGCGCGATTGACGATGGCACGACGGAGCCTGGAGATGCGATCCGCGGAAGCCAGGTCGTGGTGCTGGCTGCCCCGGTCCTGGCGATTGTCGATTTGATCGAGCGCGTCGGCCCCGTGCTTCCTGCGAAGACTCTGCTGACCGATGTCGGAAGCACGAAATCGGTCATCGTTGAGCGCGCCGTCAAGGTGCTTGGGAAAAAAGCGGAGAAGCAGTTTCTGGCCGGGCATCCGATGGCCGGCAAGGAATTGAGTGGAGTTGACTTCGCCGACGCCGATCTTTTTCAGAACGCGGCGTGGTTCTTCACTCCGCTGCCCGGCCAGAATCTCCACGAAGGCCTGTTCGCAGAATGGTTGGAATGGATCGATGGCATCGGCGCGCGCATCGCGATGATGCCCGCCGATGAGCACGACCGCTTGTGCGCGTGGATCAGCCACGTTCCGCAGATGATTTCGACGGCGCTGGCCGCGGCATTGGTGGAAGAGTTTGGCGCGGAAGCGCCCCTGCTGCCTGCCGGTGGGCGTGCGTTGCAGGAGATGACGCGCATATCGGCGAGTCCTTATTCCATGTGGCGCGACGTGGCAATCAGCAATAAGAAAAATCTTGAGAGCGCGCTCTGGAAGGTCGAGCAGCGAATGGCGCACATCCGGGAAAATCTTTCGACACGCCAACTGGCGGAAGAATTTGAAAAAGCGCATCAGCTGCGAAAAAGCGTGCCTAAGAAAAATAAGTTGTCACCGCGGAGCCACTGAGGCACAGAGAAATTACGATGGTGAGTTATTGCTCTGCGCATTGCCTTCTGGTCCGAATAGAAGGGCGAAATGTCCGTCGCTGTGTCTTTGTGTCTCCGTGGTGAGTAATCGTTTAAAATTCTCGTGATGAATAAAGTAGTGGCCAACGCGGATGAAGCCATACGCGACGTCTTTGACGGCGCGACGATCATGATCGGCGGCTTCGGACTGTGCGGCATGCCGGAGAACCTGATTCGCGCGCTGGTGAAGAAGGGCACGAAGAACCTGCATACCATCAGCAACAACGTCGGTGTCGACGGCGTGGGTAACGGCTTGTTGCTGGCAGCAGGGCAGATCGTCCATCACATCGGTACCTACGTCGGCGAAAATAAGCTGCTGGAAGATCTGGTGCTTAGCGGAAGGATCAAGCTGGATCTCGTACCACAGGGGACATTTTCAGAACGGATTCGAGCCGGCGGCGCCGGTATTCCGGCGTTCTATACGCCGACTGGCGTAGGTACCGTCGTTGCCGAAGGCAAAGAGACCCGCGAGTTCGATGGACGCTTATATGTGATGGAGCGCGGACTCAAAGCAGATTTTGCTTTCGTCAAAGCCTGGAAGGGCGACCGTCAGGGGAATCTGATTTACCGGAAGACGGCGAGGAACTTCAATCCGATGATGGCGACGGCGGCGAAGGTGACGATCGCAGAGGTCGAGCATCTTGTTGAGGTCGGTGAACTGGAAGCTGATTCGATTCACACTCCTTCGATATATGTGAAGCGGATTTTCCAGGGCGAGGTTTATGAGCGAAGGATCGAGAGACGGACGGTGAGGAAGGCCTAGTTGCGAGTTCTTGTTTCAGGCTGGGGTGATCCAGAAATCCGTACGGGCCTTTGGCGGTACAAGCGATCTTGGGGTTCTTCGACTGCGGTTTTGCTTCGCGTTTCGCGAAGCAAAATCCTGGCTCAGGATGACAGAGTGCAAAGATGACGAAATCAATTAAAGACACCGACAAACGCGAACGCATCGTGAAGCGCATCGCACGCGAGTTGCGCGATGGGTTCTATGTGAATCTCGGCATCGGCATGCCTACGCTGATTGCGAATCACGTGCCTGACGGGATTGAGGTCACCCTGCAATCGGAGAATGGAATGTTGGGGATTGGGCCTTATCCGGTCGAGGGAACGGAAGATCCCGACCTAATCAATGCCGGCAAGGAAACCGTAAGCGAGATGCCAGGCACAGCCTACTTTTCTAGCGCGGATTCGTTCGCCATGATCCGCGGTGGGCACATCGATCTAAGTGTACTGGGCGCGATGGAAGTCGATGAGACGGGAAGCATTGCGAACTGGATGATCCCTGGAAAGATGGTGAAGGGAATGGGCGGCGCGATGGATTTGGTCGCTGGCGCGCGGCGCGTCGTCGTGGCGATGGAACACACGACCAAAGACGGGGCACCGAAGATCCTGAAGAAGTGCACGCTGCCGCTTACAGGAGTTCGCGTTATCGATACAATCGCGACGGAGATGGCTTACATCCGCGTGACGCAGGATGGTTTGGTGTTAGAGGAAGTTGCGCCGGGTTTGACGGCGGAGGATGTGCAGAAGGCTACCGAAGCGCGGCTGATTCTCAGCCCACAGTTGAAAGTGATGGAGAGCTAACGCCGCTGTGCGGCTGGACAGCCGAGGGCGGCTGTCCCCACATTCAAAGTCAAAATCCTTAAGTTCTCGCATAAAACGCCAGAAGTAGGGCACCTGTTTATTTCGTTTCGCAGCTTTACGCGGCGCTGAAGCGCCGCTCTTCCACCTCTCGCGTCGGTTCAGGCAGCGGCGATGCGGTGGATCAGATCTTCCTGCTCCTGCTTGCTTTCGGCGCCGATGGTGAAGGCGTCGAGCACGCCGTTCGATAGGGCAAACTTGATGCCTTCGTCCTGCCGGTTGCGCAGAGCGCCCTGGCCCAGGATTTTCATTCCGATCACAGCCTTTCCCGACGCTTTCATTTCTTTCAACACGCCGATCACCGTTGCGGGGTCGGAATCCATGATTGCGCCAACCGGATTCAGCCGTGCGAGATCAACTTCAACCCAGGGAGACTTTGCTGCGGCGCCCAACGCTTCGATGGTGTGGCAGGAGCATCCGTGTGCGCGGATGACGCCTTTTTCTTTCGCTTCGGAGAGCACGTCGAGTACGCCTCGATAGCGGTCCGTCCAGTCGGCTTCGGTGACGCAATGAATCAGACAGATATCGAGATAGTCGGTGCCGAGTTCACGGCGGAAGCGGTCAAGATCAGCGCGGGCCTCTTTGGGATCGCGCGAGAAAGTTTTCGTGAGCACCGTGACTTTGTCGCGAGGCACATGCTTCAGCGCCTCGGCCACGTGAGGATGGCTTCCGTAGGAGTCGGCGGCATCGAAGAAGCGCAATCCGTGATCGTATCCGTTGAGCAGAAGATCGCTGAGTCCTTTTACGCCGAGGTCGGTCTGGTGCGAGTGATGTCCGGAACCGACCGTGCCGGTGCCCATAGCGAGGCGGCTGGTCTTGATCCCGGTGTTGCCAAGAGTGATGGTGTCAGAGGCGGCGAATTTGCGGGGCAGAGACTGTTCGGAGAGGGCCTGAAAGATTGCTTTGGATGAGAGCCACGCAACTCCGGCGGCAGTTGCAGAACGAATGAGGAATTCGCGACGATGCATGAGAAACCTCCTGATGCCGTCGATTGAGGTTACACCACGCCGCGCGCGCGGTGATAGAGATTCTTCGACCGCGCGTCACGTTCCCGGTGCGAAGACGCAATTCCCTCCGTTCGGGATGCCAGACATAACATCACGCACGGAATGGGGCAGCCAGCAGGCGGAACGGCAGCGTGATTCCGAGATAGATGACTTCGAGAACTCCGTGCACAGCCACTCCCACGATGCGGAATGGAAGCAACAGCAACCAGATAAACGGATAGGCAATGAGCGCTACGAGCGCCAGAGGCCAGCAGATTATGAAGAGAATGCACCAGAGCAAGAAAGTGAACATGGGGGACCTCCTCTGGGTAATTGTACGTTCCGAGCATGGAGAAAGTTCCGCGGCGATCCAGCCTGGGGTCCGAGGTTCGCTTTACGGATCGGCGGGTCCGATGTCCCCACATTAGACACCGCAAGATTCACTCGAACTGCTTGCGAAAAGCCGCAAGTTGCTGCTGCACTTCGGAGAGTTCGCTCCGCAGTGCTGCAACTTCCTGTTCCAGGGCTGAGATGCGGCCGGAAGTTGGAGTGGGGGCGGCAGTACCGGGCAGAGCCTGGCCTGGGCCTGTCGAAGGGAGCGCCTGCTCCGGATTTGCTTCGGGCGATTCATCGGAGAAGAGGTGCGTGTAGCGAGATTCTTTCGTGCCCGGTTGACGCGTAAGAATCGCCGTGAGCGGCGGTTCCCGCTGCGCGAGGCGGTCGAGCGTGGACACCACATCTTCGAGCGTATCGAAGTGATACATGCGGTCGGTGCGGCCACGGAGTTCTCCGGGAGTTTGCGGGCCGCGCAGCAGAAGCACGCAGATGACGGCGATCTCGCGGCGGTCGAAATTGAAGACTTCCTGCAAGCGATGTTCGAATTTAGTGACGCGGCTATCGGCTCCGCTCGCCGGTCCGGCGAGCCGTTTTTCCTGAAGCGTCGAAAGCGCGTCGCGAACTGAAGGCTCGTCAAGCATCATCACGGGGTCGCGGTTGTTTTTCTGATTGCAGGCGTTGACCAGCGCATTGAGAGACAGCGGGTAGTAGTCGGGTGTCGTGATGTCTTTTTCGATCAGCGAGCCGAGGACTCGGGTTTCAGTTTCGGTGAGAACGAAATTCATGCGTGAAAAGTCCGCAAGACTGATTGACAGCGACTGAGGGGCCAAACTTAGTTCCGCTTGGCCGGCTTTTTCTTCCGAACAATTCCGGCGAGGGAGTGGACGTATTCTTCCATCGTCTCAGGGCGAACTTTATTGTAAACAAACTGGCCCTCCCGGCGGCACTCGATCAGTCCTGCGTCCGCCAGGGTCTTGAGGTGGTGCGAAACGGTGGCCGGCGTAACTTCGCGCAAGGAGACGATTTCGGAGCAATTCATCTGTTCGCATGAGGCGATCGCCTCAAAAATCATGAGCCGGGTCTGGTCGCCCAAAGCTTTTGAAATCCGTTCCATCTGCGCACGGTCCATATCTCGGTTTGACTCCTAACTTCAGCCTAATCTTTCCCTTAGATAGTTGTCTAAATATTAGATGCATCCTAAGACTTAGACGCTCATCTAAATGCCTAAGTGAGGGCGGGCGCCCTTCACGGAGCGTGGCCCTGGAGGCACTTAAATGAAGAGATTAGAAGGCAAGATTGCAGTCGTTACAGGCGGAAACAGCGGTATCGGACTGGCCACCGCCAAACAATTTCACGACGAGGGAGCTCGGGTCGCGATTTCCGGGCGCAACCAACAGACGCTGGACGAGGCGGTGGGCATCATCGGGCCGGGCACGCTCGCGCTGCAAGGGGATGTGTCGAAGCTGGGCGAGATCGACCGGTTCTTTTCCGCGGTGGAAAAGCGGCTGGGAAAGATTGACGTCCTGTTCATCAATGCGGGAGTCGCAAAGTTTACACCGCTGGACCAGGTTTCTGAAAAGCACTACGACGAATTGTTCGACATCAACACCAAGGGCGCGTACTTCACGCTGCAGAAAGCGCTGCCTTATCTGAACGACGGAGCATCCGTTATTCTGAACACGAGCGTCGTCAGCCATGAGGGTGTGGCCAGCGCCACGGTATATGCCGCGACCAAGGCGGCATTGCGCTCGATCACCAGGTCCGCGGCTGCGGAACTGGTCAGCCGCAACATTCGCGTGAATGCCGTGGCGCCGGGGCCGATTGAGACTCCCATCTTCGGGCGCACCGGGCTTCCGCAAGAGGCGGTTGATGAGTTTGCCAAGGCCATGCTGGCATCCGTCCCGATGAAGCGCTTCGGAAAGCCGGAAGAAGTCGCGACGGCGGTCGCGTTCCTGGCATCTTCGGACGCGTCATTCATCACGGGAGTGGAGATCGACGTGGATGGCGGACGGGGGCAGATCTAATCCGCGAGAAAAGAGAATGCAGGAACGGTCGCTTGATCGTTGGATCGGTCGATCGTTCCTGCATTTTCGTTTTGGAGGCGGTGGTTAGAACAAAGCGGTTGGGCGGCGCTTCCAGGATTTGCCTTTGTCTGCCGCGATTTTTTCCATGTCGCCGACGTAGGCTCCGGCTTGCGTCAGCACGTGATGGAGGTCATTGCCGATGCTGATGAAGGTGAATCCTTTTTCGAGGAATTCGCCGACGCGCGAAGTGCCAAACAGGAAAAGCCCCAGGATGACGTTGTTTTTGCGCGCGTTCTCGATGAGGCTTTTGGTGGCGGCGTCGAGTTCGGGCGAGGTGTACATGTGCGGGAACTCGTACTTGTTATAGAGGCCCATCGACATGCAGAGATCGTTCTGTCCGAGAAAAAGAATGTCGACGCCGGGGACGGCGGCGATCTCGGCGATGTTCTTGATGCAGTCGGCGGTTTCGACCTGAAGCGCGACGATCCCCTCATTGTTCCAGTTGCCGGCGTAGCCGAGCAGTCCATTCTTGTTCATGCTGCGCTGCGGGAAGTAAACCGAGCGCGTTCCAACCGTTGGATACTTCATGCAGCTCACGGCCTGGCGCGCTTCCTCGGCCGTATTGATGTAGGGCACCAAAACGCCGTCCGCGCCCATGTCGAGCGACTGCTGGATGCCGGGGCGGTCGTCGTATCCGCCGACCCGGACGAGCGATTTCGCGCCGCCGTTCGCGATGCCGCTCAGCATCGCCGAAAGACGTTCATAGCCCATTGGCCCGTGCTGCGTGTCGACCAGTAGCCAGTCGTACCCGCTATGTGCGAGTTGCTCGCCGACGGTGGGGCTGTGGGCGTTCAGGAACAAGCCCATCTTTGGATTGCCGGAGCGAAGCTGCTTCTTGAATTCGGATCCGCTTATCGTGGCATCGGCCATAGTCTTCCTCTTCCTCCTGGAATCGAATCCGGTAGTGTACCGTACGGGCCGTGGCAGATTGAAAACGCCGGGTAAATTTTTTCGTCGCTGTGACCGCGGGACATGAGATCGGAGGCGGGGAATCGGAGCCATCCGGGATGGGCGACGCGCCTCCCTGCTAAACTAGCGAGTTCCCGATTCGCAATGTGACTCGCAACTCGAAGCTCGCAGCTCATAGTTCGCGACCCGGTATTCGCGACTCGGGACTCAGGACTAGCGACTAGATGGATCCCGTACTCGTCGTTCACGGAGGCGCATGGGCCATGCCCGATGACATGGTCGAGGCGCACATGCGCGGCGTCAACAACGCGCTGGCTGCGGGATGGGCCGTGCTCGATCGAGGCGGCACGGCGCTCGATGCCGTCGAAGAAGCGGTCGTCATCATGGAAGACGACGAGACCTTCGACGCCGGACGCGGCAGCTTTCTGAATCGCGACGGACGCGTCCAGCTCGACGCGCTCATCATGGATGGCGCAACGCTTCGCGCCGGCGGCGTGGGATGCGTCGAGCATCTGCGCAATCCGGTGCGAGCGGCGCGCAAGATTCTGAGCGAGAGTCCGCATGTGTATTTCGTCGGGGAAGGCGCGGAGAAGTTCGCCGCCGAGCACGGGGTTCCGCTCTGCAACAACGAGGATCTGATTATTCCGCGTGAAGTCGAGAGATTGCAGGAGTATCAAGCCAAGTTCCCCATTCTAGCCGCAAAAGACGCGGCTAGAATGGGCCACCCTCAGCCGGGATCGAATTACGACGGCAACGATTTGTTTGCGCCTGCGGAGCGCGATCCCAGCTCTCACGATCCAACGATCTCGCACGATACGGTCGGTGCTGTGGGGCTTGATCGCGATGGCAACATCGCGGCCGCGACTTCGACTGGAGGCACGCTCAACAAGGCTCCCGGACGCCTCGGCGATTCTTCGCTGATCGGATGCGGTTGCTACGCCGACAATCAAAGCGCCGCCGCGTCGACAACAGGATGGGGCGAGCCGATCATGAAGCTCGTGCTCGCGAAATGGACCGCCGACCGAGTCGCCGCGGGGAATCTGCCGGAGTGGTCCGCGCAGGAGGCGATGAATTATCTGAAGCAGCGCGTCAACGGACACGGCGGCATCATCGTGCTCAACACCGAAGGCCACATCGGCATCGCCCACAACACTCCGCGTATGGCCTGGGCGTACAAGACGATGAAGAAACAGGACGCCGGAGTAGTCCGTGAAAACTAGCAGCCGCTTTGTTATTCCGAGTGCAGCGAGGAATCTGCTTTTCTTTGGAAGACATCTTCTGCAAAGCAGATTCCTTAACGACCGAAGCCGTTTGGAAATGGCGACAGTTCTCCAAATGGAGTCTTTCTCTCTCTTGACAGCCCGTCGCATCTGCGGCAACATTCAAACGTTTTAATAGGCCGTTTCCAAGCCTTCCCGAATTATTCGTCTGGCCTTCCGAATCGCGAGGACTCTCATGCTCTGTCTGAATCGCAGCCTTCTTATCCTTTTAGTCGTCTCCTTACTCGGACTAACAGCGCACGCGGCCAACGGCTACGTCCGCGTGAACCAGATCGGCTATGAAGCCGGCCTCCCGGCACGCGCCTATCTGATGACCAGAGCTTCCGGCAACGCGAAGTTTTCGATCATCGACTCTTCAGGCACGACTGCGGCTTCAGGATCGGTCGGCGCTCTGCTGGGGACGTGGGGACATTACAGCGTTTATCCGATCGATTTCACGCTGAGCAAACATGACGTCTACGCGATAACCATGAGCGGTGGGGTCTCGGCCACGTCGCCGGTCTTTCGAGTCGACACCCCGGAAAACCTCTACACGACGCCACTCGCCAACAACCTTTATTTCTACGAGAACGAGCGCGACGGCGCAGACTTCATCCCGACTGCGTTGCGCAGCGCGCCGGGACATCTCAACGATGAGAAGGCCACGGTTTATCTCGCGCCGACACTCGATGACGATGACAACTTTATCGGCAGCCTCGTTCCTACCGGCGCGACCATCAATGCGGAAGGCGGCTGGTGGGATGCCGGCGACTATCTGAAATTCGTGCAGACGGAAAGTTACGTTGTCGCATTGATGCTGGCCGGCGTGCGCGACTTCCCGCATCAGATGGGCGCGCAGTCAGCAACTTCGAACTTTACGAACGAGGCTGAATTCGGCGTGCACTGGCTGCAACGCATGTGGAACGACGACTCGCGCACGCTCTACTACCAGGTCGGCATCGGCACGGACTTCGAAGACTTTGACTATCTCAGCGACCACGACATCTGGCGGCTGCCGCAGGTGGATGACACCTACGCCGGCGATGATCCCACGTTTCAGTACATCCGCCATCGGCCCGTGTTTCAGGCAGGGCCTGCCGGATCGAAGGTCAGCCCTAACCTCGCGGGACGTCTTGCCGCCGATTTCGCGGAGTGCTTTCAGGTTTTCCAGGAGACGAATCCGGCGCTCGCGAAGCAGTGCATCTTCTCTGCCGAGCACGTTTTCGATCTCGCCGACACGGCGCCGACCGGAAATCTGCTGACTGTCGCTCCGTTCGATTTCTACCCTGAGGGCGAATGGCGCGATGACATGGAACTCGGCGCAACCGAACTCTACTACGCGCTGGCGAAGGGCAATCTGCCCGCGGGATTGCCGCATACAGATGCGACGCACTACTTGAAGCTGGCGACGCATTGGGCGCGCGCCTACATCAGCGGACCCGGCGATGGAGGCGACACGCTCAATCTTTACGACGTGAGCGGACTCGCGCACTTCGAGTTGTATCGCGCAATAGAAAAAGCAGGAAATCCCACGGGATTGGCTGTATCGAAGCAGCGTCTGCTGGAGGATATGGCATTCCAGATTACGAATTCCGTTGCCAACAACGGAGGCGATCCCTTCGGCTTCGGGCTGCAATGGGGAACTTACGACAGCATCTCGCATGGGTCGGGTCTTTCCGTGATGGCGGCCGAGTACAACTATCTGCGCCGCAGTTCGAATTACGATGATGACTCGCGGTACTGGCTGGCGAATATCTCGGGCGCGAACGCCTGGGGCGTGACCTTCACAGTCGGGGACGGCGACACGTTCCCTGACTGCATGCAGCATCAGGTGGCGAATATTGTCGGTTCAACTGATGGACAGCCGCCTGTGCTAGCTGGCGCAGTCGTCGAAGGCGCGAATAGTTTTCCAACCTTCGGATTACTTGACGGCATGGTGCTGTGTCCGGTCGGCGGACGCGATGTCTACCGGCAATTCAATGGGAACGGGGCTGTCTATAAGGACAACATGCAGTCCTACTCGACTGACGAACCGGCCGTCGACCTGACAGCAAGCTCGTTCCTGATGTATGCGTGGAGAATCTCGGGAGGGCCGGCGAACTAGAAGTCTCGGCCTTTTCTGTGACCCATACCCATTCAAGCCAAAATCGGGCTTGAGTGGGCCACCGAACATGCATATTTCATAGCCAGCCTTTGGTTCTTGCAATCCTTGCCGCTTCTACTCGGTTGCCAGCGCCGAGTTTGCTGATGGCTTCGGAGAGATAGTTGCGTACGGTGCCGTCAGAGAGGCCCAACTCGCTGGCGATGTCGCAGCTGGCCAGTCCCTCGCCAGCCAGGCGCAGAACCTGGCGTTCGCGATCAGTGAGCGGGTCCATTTCTGCCCAGGCTTCGGTCGCCAGTTCAGGGTGAATTACTCTCAGGCCCTGATGCACGCGGCGCACGGCGTCGGCAAGCTCTTCGGCGCGCATGTCTTTCAGCAGATATCCGGAAGCGCCGGCTTCCAGCGCGCGACGTAAATATCCAGCGCGGGCGAAGGTAGTTACGATCACTACTCGTGTTCCCGTCTTGCGACGCTTCAACTCTGCGGCGACGTCAAGGCCGCTCATGTGCGGCATTTCAATGTCTGTGATGAAGACATCGGGCTTCAGCGCAAGCACCGCGTCGAGCGCTTCTTTTCCGTTGCGCGCCTTGCCGATGACGGATATATCGCCTTCAATTTCGAGAAGCGCCGCCAGCGCGCCAAGCACCATGCCCTGATCTTCGGCCAGCACCACGCGAATGGTTTTACGGTTCTCTTTCGAGCTCTCTTTGGGGGGAGGGTTCAAGCTTCGCGGCCTTCCTCTTTGATGGCGACTTCTTTCAGTGGCAGGGTGATGACCAGCATTGTTCCCGAACGGTTCATACGTTCGAGGGTGCCTCCAAGCATTTCGACGCGCTCGCGCATTCCGCGCAAGCCGTTGCCTTCCACAGTGGCGAAGCCCTGACCGTCATCCTGAATTTCGAGACGGCACGAGCCATTCTGCTGTTCGAGGCGCAGGCGGCAACTGCGGGCCTGTGCATGACGGACGACATTCGTCACTCCTTCACGCACTGCGAGGGAGAGCACGCTTTCCTGCATGGCCGGAAGGGTCATCGTGGTCGCGGCGTCGCACTGGACGGTGAGCCCTGCGGTTTCGAGTGTTGATTTCGCTTGCGCCAGTTCA
>DATAUY010000053.1:0-17827 GCA_036268025.1 Candidatus Sulfotelmatobacter sp.
GTAAGATCCATGGAAATTCTGCCGACGATCGGCGCATAGTGGTCGCGCACAATCACGCGCCCCCGATTCGAAAGTTGGCGGTTGTATCCGTCTGCGTAACCCACCGGCAGCACGGCGACATGCGCGGGAGCTTTCGTCGCATAAGTTCCGTTATAACCAAGGGGCTGATCGGGCCCGAAATTCCGCAACGAGAGAATGCGTGTCTTCCAGGTAAGAATCGGCTTCACCGGCAGGCGCAAGGTGCCGCCGCTCACTTCGCGCCCCGCACGCTGAAACGGCAGATAGTAGCCGTAGAGCGCAACTCCGGGACGCACCATCGTATTCCACGTCTCCCTGCGCGAGATGACTGCGCCGGTGTTCGCCATATGAACGAATGTCGGTTGCAGGCCCGCTTTCGACACCATGCGCAAAGCAGTGTCGAAGCTGCGTTCCTGCTCGGCCACCGAGGGCGCGTCCATGATCTCCGACGACGCCAGGTGCGTGGAAAGGCCGTCGAGCCTGAGATGTCTTGCCGAGATCAAAGCTTGAAGCACGATTGGAAGCTGCTCGACCGCGACGCCGAGCCGTCCCATGCCGGTATCGACTTTCAGATGTACCGGATGCTGGCGATCGCCAAGCGTCGCGGCCGCCTTGTCCAGCGATTCGATCTGCCACGGCTCCCATACCGTCGGCGTAAGGTGCAGGCGGACGATTTCACTCTCTTCGCCACGCCAGAAGCCCGTCATGAGCAGGATGTTGGCTCGAATGGCCGCCTCACGCAGCGGAATCGCCTCATCGAGCGACGTCACTCCCATCCAGTTGGCGCCTTCCGATTCCAGTGCCCGGGAACATTCGATCGCTCCGTGCCCATAAGCGTCAGCCTTGACCACGGCGCACACCGTGACGCCTTTTCCGACATGCTTCTGTACGGTCCGAAAATTCTGCCGCAAAGTTCCGAGCGATACGTCCGCCCACGTCGGACGCGTCGCCACACGGCTCAGGATTTCTGCTGTAGTCGCCACTTTCGCGATTATAGCGGCCCGCACGCCCCGCCCCACGTTACGCCGGGGCTACTCCTGTCTGACTAGCGCCGGCGTCCCGCCCGGCTGTAGTGAGCGCGTCTCGCGCTCGCCGCGACATAGGAAATCAATTTCCACCCAATATGAAATTCACCGTAATCTGCGTCTCCACTTCGATCGCCTCGTTATTGAGAATGTACGGTTTGTAACGCCACTGGCTTACGGCCTGAATCGCCGCCTGCGCAAGCATTGGATGTCCGGAAACAAGGTGTACTTTTTCCATCGAGCCGTCTCTGCCGATGAGGGCCTCCAGCACTACCGGTCCCTGAATGCGAGCCGCCTTTGCCGCAAACGGATAAACCGGTTCCACGCGACGGATCAGACTTCCCTGCATCATGCTTGATGTTCTGAAAGTCCGCTGAATTGTCGGCGCCGGTGCGAGTCGCGGAAGCGAATGGCTCAAAGAGTCCGCAGGCATGCCCGGCACACCATCTGGCGATCCCTGCCCGGCGCCCTCTCCCAACCCGACGGCTCCGTCATAGCCGATCGGCGGGGGAGGAACGTTCTCATCCACATGAGCAATATGCGCAGGAATCGCGGAAGGAGCCATCAGGATGTGACCAGCGAAATTACTCTGATTCAAAGTTGCCACATGCTGATGTCCAACTGGTGGCGGCGCAGGTGTAGCTGCTCCCCAGGAAACCGGCGTGTGCAGAACCTGGCCACCCGGAAATCCCACACCCCGAAACAGTGGAATTGCCAGCAACAAGGCAAGAACTAATGCCTGCAATCCAAACGATGTCAGCGTCATCCAACCACGGCGGCTGCGTTGGGCCCATGAAGTTTCCAGCATGCTATCGGCAAACATGGTGTCCTCCAAGGTGAAATCCTGTTTGCTGCTATGGACACCGCGAATACGCATGCCGGAACATCGCGCGCAAAGAAAAAAGGCCGCGTCAGTAACGCGGCCTGCTGGAACCTTTCAGACACCAAAGGTGTCGCTTCAGCTACTTCGGTGGTTCGCTCGTCTTGGGAGCGGCAGGCTTGGTTGCGCCAGACCCTGTGCCAGTCGGGGGTCTCGGAGCGGCCGGCTTTGCGGTGCCACCCGCAGCGGGAGCGGCCACGCCAGACTTCGTGTTGTAAAGATCCACCACCGATTTGGTGATGTCCACTCCTTCGCCCGCAATCAACACCGGGCCTTGCGGCCACTGCTTCGAGGTGTCGATGATCATGCCGTAGCCGTTGTCCTGCGCGTAATTCACCACGACGGGAGCGACCTTCTGCAGGATGCGGCTGAAGATTTCCTGTTGCTGATTATTGAATTCTTCCTGGGCGTCCTGCACCGCGCGATCAAAGGTCTTCTGCTTACCTTCGATCTGCTTCTTCAGATTGGCCAGCGCTTCTTCATTCAGCTTGTCCTGCTGAGTGGAAAGCTGCTTCTTCAGGGTTTCCAGTTCATCGTTCTGGCCCTTGAGCTCGGACTGTTTGGGCTCGAACTTTTTCTGGAGAGCTTCCATATCGCGGCGGCCTTCGTTGCAACCGAAAACGGCGCCTTCGATGTTGATCGCTCCAATTTTCGTACCTGTGATGGAAGGTGGCGCGGCGGCCACGGGATTAGCAGCTGCTGCTCCTGCCCGATTTGACGGAGTGGTCGCGCTGCCGGTTTGGGCCAGTGCGGGGAGCGTCAGGGTCGCCGCAGCGGCCAGCATAATACGCAGAAAGGTGCTTTTCATTGGTTCGCTTGAACTCCTTGGAACATGGTTCCGGGAATGACTTCGAATCTCGCCTCAGATCACTTCTTCAGTTAACGCTGGGCCGCACTGAATGAGGTCTCCGCTACGTTAGCGACCGCCATCGGACAAGGCGCACTAGATTGCCAGCATTGCACGCCGGGCAGATAAGCGTGCCTTCCATGCTTTCATCCTATGGGGAGAGCATGGAACCCTGACATTATAGTGACCCCTTCTTTGGCAGTCAAACCACACGCCTCAATTGCTTGCACCAGGATCGCTACTTATCTCAAGCCTGTTCCGGCAAGTTCTTCTCAAACTAGAACGTCGTCGCCACCGTAAACCGGAAGGTCTTTCGCGGCTCCCTCAGCAGAAAACTCGGCGCAAAAGAATTCACCGCGAGATGGTACGTATAGTCCCCTGCGGCGCCGGCCGGGAACATGCCGCGTGTAATCGGAATCGGCGGATTCGCCTGCTCGTCCAGGCGCAGCGGATTATAGGCCCAGTAAATCCGGAACGGCGCATTAATCACCGGCAGGAACATCTGTAACTCAAGACCAGTCGATATGCGCGGCTTCCAGTTCGTTGAACCCAGCACTTGTAGATTCTGCGCCGGCTTCGGATTCAACAGGCTGCCTCCGGTGCAATTGAAGCCCGCATCCAGCGTTGGACAGCCGAATGGCGTGCTGATCACTTGATCGTATTGCACCTGCGCAATCTGCAACTGAGACGGACGCACGACCGCGTCAATACCAGTGTCAACGAATGGAACCAGGGCAACGGGGCCCGCGATATAGAAGCGGTACTCCAGGTTCGTCCACCCGCTTAGGTCTCCGCCTGGGAACACAATCTGGTCCACAGGAACTGGCACAGTCCAGTTGCCCAGGCGCGGATTCGACGGATCCTTCGGTACCGGTGTTCCATCCGGATTAGTCAGCGGAATGGCATTCGAGCTGGGCAGGAATGCCACCGGCGAGATGGACCGGATGTCGAATCCGCGAATGTCGTTTTCGCCGCCCATGTAGGAGCGCTGGAATGGCGGAGCGACCAGCCCTCCATAACCGCTAATGAACGATCCGTTCACGCTGAAACCGATCGCATTGCGGCGGTTCTGCATGGGAATGAACTGCTTGTATTGCACAATAGGGCGCACCGACCGGACAGTTCCGCCGATGCCGGCGAGTTCCATGCCCAGCGTCATCTGATGTCCGTGGTGGGGAGAGATGCCGCTGTCCAGCGTGTTAAATGAGAAGTTCGGGAAAATCTTGCTGGTGATGATTCCGTTCACTGCGTTCGGGCCGGAAATGCCGCGGAATTGGATGAAGTCGAAGAGAGTTTTCGAAGCCGTGCTGAGAGGCAACAGCGTCGAGCGGTCCAGAGAATAGGTGATGCCTATGCGCTTGAACGAACGCCTCAATGGATAAGTCAATGAGGTGGTGAATCCCACGCTCGACTGCGAATAGTTTTGCAGGTTTTGCAGCACCGAGCTGGGAAGGTTCAGGTTCTGTCCGCTGAAAATAGAAAGCTGGCGGGCCTGGTCGAAATTGACCCTGTTGCCGAACACTGAGAAGCCAAACTGCAGGGGCCGGTCAAACATGTACGGCTGGGTGAAGCCGAACATCACACTGCGCGCCAGGTTTCCCAAGCTGATCTGTACCTGGAGCGTTTCGCCCTTGCCCAGGAAGTTGTTCGTGGAGTAATTCAGCCCGATGAATGCTCCCTCTAATCCGCTGACCCCGCCATTGAGTCCGATGCTGTTCTTGCCCTTTTCTTTGACGTGCAGCGTCAGATCCACCAAGCCGTCCTTTTCGTCCAGCTTCTTTTCGGTGACGTTCGGATCATCCGCCTTGAGCTCGTTGAAATAAGAAAGCTGATTCAGGCGCAGCAGGCTCAGTTCCCAAAGGTGCGAATTGTAGACTCCGCCTTCTTCCAGGGCCAATTCGCGTCGGATCACCTTGTCGCGCGTTGTGGTGTTTCCGACAAATTCGATTCGGCGGACATAGAATTTCTTGCCTTCGTCGACATCAATCTCAAGATTGGCGATCTTCTTGTCGTCATCGAATGTGGTGTTGGGGACCGGGGTGAAGTTGATGAATCCGCTCTCGCCGTACGCCTTGCGCAGGTTATCAAGTCCTTTGGCAATCTTGTCGCGGCTGAAGATGTCTCCATCCTTTAGCGGAAACAGCGAGCGCAACGCCGCCGAGTTGGGAATCTCTTTGTTGTTCTTGAAGGTGATCTTTCCCAGGCGGTACTGTTCGCCCTCCTCGATCGGCATTGTAATATTCACAGACTTGCCTGGCCCTGACTGAAGAAGCGGAATATGAAATCCCTTGTGTCCGGTATCGTGGATTTCTGTCTTCGGATCGTTCACCAGCACCTTGAAGTATCCGCGGTTCTGGAACTCGGCGCGCACGCGCTCGGTATCCTCTTCGAGCTTGGTAGCGTCATAAGTTCGGGCAAAGATATTTTCCAGGAAGATCGAGTGCGGAACGCCAATTGGCCGCAGGTTCTTCATAGAAGCGCGCAGAATGCGGCTACTGATGTGCTTGTTCCCCTCGAACTTGATCTTGCCTACCTTCACCTTCGGGCCTTCCTTGACGACGAATGTGATCCCCACCGCCGCGGGAGGAATCGGCCGCACCTCGGTCCGGATCGTCGCGAACTGTCGCCCGTGTTCGGAAAGCAGTCCTTTAATGGAAACTTCGGCCTTTTTGATTCGCGTGGGATCGTACTGGCTCTCAACCACCAAACCGACTTTGTCCTGCTTGAAGCGGTCGAGCACGTCGCTATTCGATACCGAACTCAGCCCTAGATAGTTAATCTCGCGGATGGTCGGCTTTTCTTTTACCTGTACTTCGATACGCCAGCCTTTGGGCGTCTGCTCGCGCACGAACTTGATGTCTTCAAAATAGCCAGTGTTCCACAGCGAGTTGAAATCGCGTTCCAAGGCAGCAGCATCGTAAACGTCCCCGGGCTTGGTGAAAATGCGGGCCTTGATCGTTTCCGCCGGGATGCGGCGGTTGCCGGTAACATTGATTTCCGAGATCACGTCGGACTGCGCCCACGCCACACCCGACGCAGTGATCAGCAGAGCAAAGAAAACTGCCGAGGACACCCCAGCCCGCCGCGCGATTGCCCGGCAAAACCGTTGAAATGAATGAGATGGCACCCGCAAGGCTCCGGGAACGCTGGGGCCTTTGGGCGCAACAAGGTTCTCCGAATGAAAGCGAAAAGGAATCGCTACGACCTCAGCCTCTGGGATGTAAGAAAACTGCAATTATACGGTAGAGCAAGGGATAGCGTCCAAAGCGCGACCCCGATGCTTCGGACCGTTTACAGTGACCAGGAGGAGTGGCCCGGAAGTCCCCGCCCAATCGCCACTAAACCGTGAGCCATTGTTTTTGGATGACTCTACCTCAACCAAGACGGGATAAAACGTGGCGGAGTTGCCCATGTCGGTAAGTTTTTCTGAGGTCAGGTTGTTGATCCTTTGAAACTGGAGCGGCCTTCGCCCGGTTTAATCGCCGAAACCGCAGCATGAAGGTTTTTCTCGCGACTCGGGACTAGCAGCTACTTCAACTCCAGCACTTCTTTTTCTTTCGCCTTGCTCATCTCTTCCATCTTCTTGATCTCGTCGTCGGTCAGCCTCTGAATTTCTTCCAGCGAGCGCTTTTCTTCGTCTTCGGTGATCTTCTTGTCTTTGAGCGCCTTCTTGATCGCATCGTTGCCGTCCCGTCGAATGTTGCGCACGGCCGTCCGGTGTTCTTCCAGGACTTTGTGCAGATGCTTGACCATGTCCTGCCGGCGCTCCTGCGTTAGTGCCGGGATGGGAACACGAATCAGCTTGCCGTCATTCATGGGATTCAGGCCTAAATCACCGCCGCGGATTGATTTCTCAATCGCCGCCAGCGCCGAAGGATCAAAGGGCTGTACCGTGATCAACTGGGCTTCGGGCGCGTGAATCTGCGCGATCTGGTTCAGCGGCATCTGCGATCCGTAATAGTCAACGGTAACTCCATCGAGCATGTGGACCGAAGCACGCCCGGTCCGCGTAGCCGCCATCGCCTTGCGAAAGTCTTCGACAGCTTTATCCATGCGCGTTTTCAGCTGCGCGTACGTCTCTTTCAGACCGGCAATCGAGGCCATCACTGCCATAGTTCTGCTCCGTCAGTAAAACGTGGAATTATAAACCCCGGAAAAACAAAACCGTGAACCACAAAGGACACGAAGTACCACGAAGGAGCGGCTCGCGCTTTCCTTCGTGCGCCTTCGTGTCCTTTGTGGTTGACCCTTAAGCGCACACCATCGAGCCGATCTTCTCGCCCATCAGCACGCGCTTGATGTTCCCGTTCTGGTTCATGTTGAAAACGATGATGGGCAGATCGTTGTCTTTGCAGAGGCTGATGGCGGTTGAGTCCATCACTTTCAATCCGAGCCGCAACACATCCATATAGGAAATCTGGCTGAACTTCTGGGCGCCGTCGACCTTCATCGGATCGGCGTCGTAGATACCATCAACCTTTGTCGCTTTCAGGATGGCGTCGGCCTTGATCTCCATGGCGCGCAGCGAGGCTGCGGTGTCAGTCGAAAAATATGGATTGCCGGTTCCTCCGGCGAAAATCACAACGCGCCCTTTTTCAAGGTGCCGTATCGCTCGCCGCCGGATAAACGGCTCGGCCACCTGATTCATCTCGATCGCCGTTTGCACGCGCGTGTACACACTCTGCTTTTCGAGCGCGTCCTGCAGCGCCAGCGCATTGATAACCGTCGCGAGCATGCCCATGTGATCGGCGGAAACACGGTCCATTTCCTTCGCCTGCTCCGCCACGCCGCGGAAGAAATTCCCGCCGCCGACAACGATCGCCAGTTGCACGCCCAGCTTGTGGACGTCCTTGATCTCGGCCGCAATCTCATGGATACGGGCCGTGTCAACGCCAAAGCCCTTGTCCGCCGCCAGGGCCTCGCCGGAAAGCTTGAGCAGAACGCGTTTAAAGGCAGGAGTTGTCATAGTAGCGCCGGCGTCCCGCCGGCTGTCACGAGCGCCTTCCGGCGCATGCATTTCCAACTGTACTGTAGCGCGCTGTCCCCAGTGCCGCGGGCGGGACGCCCGCAAAACAGCAGGCCAGAGGCGGGCACTACGAAAAAGAAGGCGCCCTTTCGGGCGCCTTCAGTTTACTCGGCTTTTGGCTCGGTGGGCTTGGTAATGGCGACGGTCTCGCCTGCGTCCCCCACCTTAAAGCGCGCGAAACGGCGCACGGCGATGTTCTCCCCCAGCTTACCGATCTTCGCCGCGATCAGCTGCGAAATAGACATGGTCTGGTCCTTGATGAAGGGTTGCTCAAGCAGGCAAACCTCTTCGTAAAACTTTTCCATCTTGCCCGCAACCATCTTCTCGGCAATGTGCTGGGGCTTGCCCGAAGCTACGGCCTGCGCCAGGAAAATGTCTTTCTCCCGGTCGAAATCAGCCTTGGTCACGTCTTCCTTGCGGACAAACTTCGGATCGCTCGCCGCGATGTGCATCGCGATGTCGTGTACCAGTTCCTTGAAGTCCTCGGTGCGCGCCACGAAATCGCTCTCGCAGTTCACTTCGACGAGCACACCAATCTTGCCGCCGGCGTGAATATAGTGTCCCACCGATCCTTCGCTGGTCACGCGCGTTGCCTTCTTGGCTGCCACCGAAACGCCCTTCTTGCGCAGGATCACGACCGCCTGCTCCATGTCGCCCTTGGCTTCCGTCAGGGCCTGCTTGCAATCCATCATCGGAGCCCCGGTCTTTTCCCGGAGGTCCTTCACTTGTGCTGCTGAAATATTCGCCATAGTAGTGCTCATAAAACCTCAGATCTCAAAGTTGCAAGGTTTTGAAAGTTGCAAGATTTCAAAGTGTTTCAGATGCTTCAAGGGCAGTCAGAACATTCCGACGTTTTTCAACTTTGAAACTTTGCCACCTTGAAACCCGCAAAATAATACCCGCGCCGGATGCTCGCTTAAACGACCCGCGCGGGTCTGAATTCAAAGCCCGGTTTGTTTACTAACCACTGGCAACTTACCACTGGCAACTGCCACTAAACCGTCTGGCTCTCCACTTTCGGCAGCGCGGCTTCTTCATTCGCCACCGGCTTCTTGTGCATTCCCGGACCCAGCACTTCCTCCATGCTGATGTCCTCGGAAGCGTCGATCGCCCCGGATTCTTCGCCCGCGTATTCATTGGCCACAGCGTCTTCTGCCGCCTGCGCCTCGGCCGTGGCTGCGCTCATGTCGGCAACCTGCTTGTCGGTCATCAACTGCGCGCCTTCGGCAATCGACTCCGAAATCTTCGAGGTAAACAGGCGGATCGCCCGCAGCGCGTCGTCGTTGCCCGGGATCACATAATCCACTTCAGTCGGATCGCAGTTCGTATCAACGACCGCGACGACGGGGATTCCCAGCTTGCGCGCCTCGCGCACCGCGATCTGTTCCTTATTGGAATCGATCACAAAGATCGCGTCGGGCAGCCGGTTCATGTTCTTGATGCCGGCCAGGTTGGCCTGCAAATGCTTGCGCTCGCGTTCGAGCTTGATCACTTCCTTCTTCGGCAGCAGTTCGTACCGGCCATCCGTGGCCATTTCGTCGAGCTCTTTCAGCCGCTTTACCGACTTCTGCACCGTCACCCAGTTGGTGAGCAGTCCACCCAGCCAGCGCTGGTTGATATAGAAGCCGCCACATTTTGTCGCCTCTTCGGCGATCGCGTCCTGCGCCTGACGCTTGGTGCCCACGAAGAGCACAATCTTTCCGTCGGCTGCGAGGTCCTGCACGAATTTCGACGCCTCTTTGAACATCTTCAGCGTCTTTTGCAGGTCAATGATGTAAATCCCGTTGCGCTCGCCGAAGATGAATTCCTTCATCCGCGGGTTCCAGCGCTTCGTTTGGTGCCCGAAGTGAACACCCGCTTCGAGCAACTCCTTCATGGTGATAGTAGCCACGTTTCTCCTTATGTAATCTGCATCGGAAAGGCAGTTGCCAGTACCCAGCTGCCAGTGTCCAGTAAGAACCTCTGGCTGCTGACCGCTGGCAACCGGTAACTTTTCCGATTGCCATTCCCGTCCCCGCGCCTCCAGGGCTCGGGAAGAATTGAACACCTAAATTCAGTGGCCAGTGATCAGTTGTCAGTGGCCAGTAAACCTAACACCCTTGTCATTCCGAACCGGCGCGAAGCGGCGGTGAGGAACTGCTTTTCGCTCGGGACTCGCGTCTCGGGATTGCAAGCACGTTAGCGCTTGCTGAACTGGAACCGCTTGCGCGCGCCCTTCTGTCCATACTTCTTGCGTTCTTTACCGCGCGAATCGCGGCTCACGTATCCTTCGGACTTCAGCTTCTTCCGTAGTTCCGCGTTGAACTCCATCAGCGCACGGGCGATGCCCAGCTTCACGGCATCCGCCTGGCCGCGCACGCCACCGCCAAGAACGCTGGCAATCACGTTGAACGAAGCCGCCGCATCCGACGCCGCCAGCGGGGCCTTCGCCGCCGACCGCTGCGCCGGAGTCACGAAATATTCTTCGAATTCGCGCCCGTTGACCTTGAAGTCGCCGTTGCCGGGACGCAAATAAACCCGGGCAATCGCCGTCTTGCGGCGTCCCGTTCCGTAGTATTGAACCAACTCTGCCATTTAGCTTCGAGCTTCGAGCGGCGAGCTTCGAGCTAGAACAATTGCTCTGAACTCCGCCTTTCACTCTTCACCTTTCAAAGATTCTGGTCATGCTAACTAATCGCTTAGAACTCGTAGCTCACCGCGCTTTTCGCGCAGCTCGTAGCTCAAGGCTCGTAGCTACTTACGAAACCGCAACCTTTCGCGGCTTGTACACGCGCACTTCCAGCTTGAACTCCTGCGGCTTCTGCGCCTGGTGCGGATGCTTCTCGCCCCGGTACACATTCAGCTTGGAAAGCATGTGCGCCGCCAGTTTGTTCTTCGGCAGCATGCGGCGAACCGCAAGTTCGATCACCATTTCAGGCTTGCGCACCAGCCGCTTATTGTAATCTTCCGTCCGCAGGCCGCCCGGATATCCCGTGTAATGGTGGTACTGCTTCTGCTCCGCCTTGAAGCCTGTAGTGCGGATCTTCTCCGCATTGACCACAATCACGTGATCCCCGGTATCAATAAATGGCGTGTACTGCGGATTTTCCTTGCCCATGAGGATGCGCGCGACCTGCGAAGCCAGACGCCCGAGCGTCTGCCCGTTGGCATCTACGACGTACCACTTGCGCACGATTTCCCCCTCTGTGGGGAAAAAGGTAGACATAAACTCTCCCAGAATTGATCAATGCTGCGAAAGAAGACCGCTCGTTGATTCTCCCGACGGAGACGCCAGGACATCAGGCGGGCAACCACACGACTGCCAAAGTCTTTAATTTACCGGACGGTGCAAGGAATTGTCAACGCAAGGTTACTGGCAGGTCGCGTCTTATTCAGGAAGACCGCCAATGTCCGGCTACGATGCAACTCCACCATGAACGTCGACCAAAATCCAATGACCTCCGCGCGCCTAGGATAGACGCTGCCTTGACCGAAGTGAAGGAATGCAAAGATTTGTCAACCCTATATACCTCGCGGCCCTGCGATGATATCTAAATCACTTGGAGGGTAAAGAATGAAACTTCTCGCACGTTTACTCCCTTTGTTGTTGCTTCTTCCTGTATACGCGCTGGCCCAACACAACGAACACCGCGAAGTCGGTGGCGGATTCGTTCCCAAACATGGCCCGCCCGCATTCCACGGCACCGCGCGCGCGCCCGCTCCCGGGTTTCGTGATCGCGCAGGACATCCCGAAGCGCCGCACGTCCACCATAACGGCGAATGGGTCGGCCACAACTACGGGCGTGATGAGGCCCGCTTCCACCTTGACCATCCCTGGGAGCATGGCCGCTTCCCCGGCGGCATCGGTGCCGGGCATCGCTTCAGGCTGGTCGGCGGAGGCCCAAGCCGCTTCTGGTTCGGCGGATTCTTTTTCAGCGTCGCGCCCGTTGACATCGGTTACTGCGGCGATTGGAACTGGGGCGGCGACGACATCGTTCTCTACGACGACCCCGATCATGACGGCTGGTATCTCGCGTACAACGTGCGCCTCGGCACGTACGTACACGTAATGTATTTGGGACGCTAAGAGCTTAAGAGCTGAGACATATAACTCTTCCATTCGAAAGGCGGGGCGCTGGCGTCCCGCCTGATCTTTCCGTTTCCGGAGACGCCTTATAGCCGCAAAGAAAAAGTTTCAGCCCAGCCCGCAAACCGCTCTCTACGACAAGTTGATCGCAACCAACCCAGCCATTGAACGTAAAGGTGATGCCAATCCCTACACATCGCTGAACGGAAATATGTTCACCTTGCTGCACCAATCAAGATTGGCGATTCGCCTGCCCCACGATGAGCGGGAAAAGTTTCTGAAGAAATACAAGACAGGCCTGTTCGAGGCTTACGGCACAGTCATGCCGGAATATGTCGCAGTTCCGGACAAATTGCTCGAAAGCACGAAAGAGCTCAAGAAGTATCTGGATATGAGTTACGCCTACGCTAAGACTTTGAAGCCGAAAGCGACGAAAAAGCGCTAGAAGAAATTCTTCAGCACGTCCATGCGCACCTGTTCTTTGGCAACCGCTGCCCCGATCCTCTGCATGTTCGGAATCTGATCGGCGGCATCCATTTCGCGCACCTTGACCGGGTCAATGTCGGACATCCCCATGTCCATCAACCGCTTTCGCGTGAGACCGATCGTGACCCTCTGATACGTCACCAGTTTCTGTGCTCCGAGGCCCGCCCCTACGAGATTGAGCGCGTTCTGATCCGGAACACCCGAGGCGGCGTCCGAATCCTTCAGTTCAGCCATGGCGGAACGCACCGATGCCGGACGCTGACCGATGAGTTGCATCAATATGTTTTGCTGTAGGTTGGCATCGTTCATCAATTCCTTGACCACATATTTGCCCCAGTCAATCAGGTTGTAGTGCGACGCCTTCCCTTCCTCAACCGCGACGGAATTAAAGCCAGTGCCGAGAGAAATCAACAGCAGACGATCCACGCCCATAGGCCAACCATATCCATACGCCGGAATGCTCGCTTCCAGAAAGACCTGCAGGGCAGGGTTGTTGTAGCTGCTCACTCCGCCGTCGACGAATTCATAGCTCTGGCCTTTACCGGAATCGTCGGGCACGGTGATCCTCCGCGGCTGAAAATAAGTCGGCGCCGCCGTGCTCGCCCGCACAATCTGCCAGAGAGGCAATCCCGAATTGTTCCTGAAGAACTTGTTTTTCGGATTGTTGGTAAAAAACCAGTTGTTACCCAGTGTGACGTTCTTGGTGACGATGAGAATCTGAGTGCGCAACTGGCTGCTTCCTAGTGTGGTTTGTTCTCCCAGAACGTCTTTGAGATGTCCCTCGAGCGGCCCGCTCGGATAGCTATGCCAGAAACGAATGGGCAGAAATGATTTGGTAAAAATGTCTTTACCGAACCGAAGATAGAAGTCGCGCAATTGCGTCGCAGATTTCCCCAATGCCAGCCCCGCCGCGAGAATCGCGCCCGTACTGGTGCCCGCGATCAAATCGAAACGATTGCACAAGGGCTTGATTGTGCCGGTGAGTTGATTGAGTTGCTCTTCGATTTGAATCAGCGCCTCGGCGGGGATCAGGCCTAGCAATCCGCCGCCATCAATCGCCAGCAGTCGTCGCGGATGGCTGGCAGGAACAGGATTCGTTGACATGGAATCTCCATAAATTCCGAAAGGAAGTTGCACATGATACTGCCGAGAGGATCGGAAGGAAGAAAAATTCGTACCGATCAAGCTATTCCGAAAACGCCAGGAGGCGAATACTTACACCTGAACTGTTTGTGAAGCTCCGCTCTCACTCATAAAACGCGATGTTCCTCGCGCTGCGAACCACAAGAGAATAAGCAATCCGGAACCGAATACTACGTGGCTGATGAGGTTCAGCACTGCCGATCCGCCGGTGACCGGCGCCTGAAGGAATGCGTGCCACGCATAGGTCAGCGCTGCTCCGCCAGCCAGCGCAAGGCGATGCAGGCTGCTCCAGCCTGCCCGCGTCGACCAGAAAGAAAAGACCGCGATCGCAACGATATCGAGGGCAAAATAGCACGCGACCGCTCCCCATCCCCACGTGGGACGAGTCATCTCGAACAGTGAAGTCAGCAAAAAAGCTGCAGAACCGACAATCCACGGGTTCTGATCTGATTTGCGGATTGCTCAACTACACGTGATGAGAGCGAGAAGCGAGAAGTTCGTCGGCTCACCGGTCACTAGTCACTGCTCACTGCTATTCGTAAGCCAGCGCGTCAATCGGATCGCGCTGCGCGGCCTTGAACGCGGGATATAGCGCCCCAGCCAGCGCTCCGGCAACCGCAATCAGGGTCGCCCGCAGCACCCACATGTTGCTCCAGAACAGGCGCAGGACGGGCTTCTCGAACATGATCGCGCGCCGGGTCACTACGCTGATCAGAATACCCGCGACAATTCCGACGGCTGCAATCAGCACGGTTTCCCGCAAAATCACGTTCATGATGTACCACTTCGACGCACCCATCGATTTCAGAATTCCAATCTCGCGCGTGCGCTCCATCACGGCCGTGTACATCGCCTGAAAAATCACCAGAAATCCGATCACCACGGCCACCCCGATCACGATGCGGATCGCGAGATCGAACCCCGGCAGATTGTCCGGTGTCATCATCGACAGGTATTCCTGCATCGAGCGCACCGCATACTTCTCCATGCCCGGCACCTGCTGGATCGCGGCCATTGTCGAATCAAGATTCGCCGGATTGTCCAGCTTGACGTAGAACACCGAAGCGCGACCCTCGGCGCCGATCAGATCCTGCATCGTGTCGAGCCGCAGAAATTTGCGCCCACCCTTGCCATGAGGAACGATTCCGCAAATGCGGAATTTCTGGTTCAGCACTTCAATTATGTCGCCGACTTTCTTGTGGTTCATGCCGGCAAAAAAATCATCTACGATGACGTCGTTCGGACCCTGGAAAGGCCCGCCCGATATGTAGCGAAACGCCGGAGGCAGCTTGTTATAGCTGTCGAGATCAATACCGTAAACAATCTCCAGCGGCTTCTGGCTGAAGGCCCAGATCACAGGAGCGGCGACGTTCACGTGCGGAATCTTCCGCAACACATCGCCAACTTTCACGGAAATCACAGCCCCCGACATACCCACCATCGCTGCCGAAGATGGTGGAGTGAGCATGATGTCTGCGCCGACCCCGAGCTGGCTTTCCTTGGACCCGTTCAGCAGCCCGTAAAACAACGCCACCACCATCAAAATCATGGTGACTTCCAGCGCAATCGCGCTCGTGGTGACCAGCGACCGCGTCGGCCGGTGCACCAGGTTGGCGACAACCATTTTGTTCATCATAGGAAAGGAAGCCGTGAGCTATGAGTTTACGCCGGGTACCCATTTCTCACGTTCTTTGCGAGAAGTGGGGTCTTTGGGTCTCAGCCTTCACTGCTCTTGGCTGACCGGCCTCACCAGACTCGACTGCGGCTGATCCAGATGCACTACCACCGCTCCCGGAGGTTGTGCGAGCACGAACTGCTCATCCTTCAGGGGAGAGTTGATCTCCACCTTCAGCATGTTCAGCGTGATGTCGTACTCTTCCTGCGGGCGATAGATTTCGATGCGCGAAGGGAAACTCACATTGTCGAAATCCTTGTACTCGGCATACTTCGCGTCGGTCGCGACTTTGCCGTCTTCGCTATAGATGAACTGCTCGTGCGGCTTCAGGTCGGTCCGCCCGAAAATGATCTTGCGCGCCAGAATCCAGCCAGTGCCTGATTTCTTGATCACCGTCAATTCATAGTCGTCTTGCAGAACGCGGCGGCCCTTGGCGTCGTGCAGCGTCTCATAGCCGTTTTCAAGCACAGCAATTTCCGCCTCCGGATCGATGTGCCGGATCAGCAACGCCTCATAAATATTCTGCGGACGGATGTTCTCCATCGGCTGATCGGAACTCTGCACCGTCATTTGATTCTGCCCGATCACGAACTTATTCTTGGGCGGAATCCAAAGCTTAAAGGCCTGCCCGTTGCTGACCATGTCGAACGCGGTCGTGCGCACGAAGGGCATCAGCCCGGTCATGTGCAGCCAATCCGGCTTGCGCGCCAGGATGTATCCCCGAATCTCCTTGTACTCGGTGACGTGTCCCTTTTTTACCCCACCCGAAGATGTATCAATATCGACTGTGGCCTTCAGGGAGTGAATGGCCTCCGCCTGCTGATTGATGCTGTCAATCAGACCTGTCTGCGTAGAATCTTTGAGAGGCGCCTTGGAATACTGCTCCTCGACAGGACGCGTGCGGAACAGGCAACCGGTGGCAGGTAATACTCCCAGGGATAAGAAGATGGTCCAAAGGCGCGAGCAGCGTCTCATGCGGATACGGGTACTCCTCCCCAAGTTATTTGAGTATACAAGTTGACGAAAGGTTCAAAACCCTAAGTGTCTTATTTTGTAAAGGAGTGCCCAACATCCAACCCCAAGGCCGCATCACCATCGTCAGTCGGAGGTGCGCTCAATTTCGTCTAAACTGGGGCCATCGTGCGCAAACTGATATGGCTCGCGCTGATCGCAGCGGTTGGGACCGCGGGTTGGCTGGCCTGGGCGCTTCTTACTCCGGTGCAGCCTAATGGCCAGACATTCGTGATGCTCCGCCCTGGATACTCCACCCGCCACATCGCAGCCGAACTCAGAAATGCCGGGCTCATTCGCAGCGAGGAAGCCTTCATTCTCTGGCATTACTATCACCACGGGCGCACCCTCAAAGCCGGTGAATATCTCTTCGACAAGCCGTCCAACATCATCGATATTCAGAAACGCCTGCGCCGCGGCGATGTTTACTTCCATACTGTGGTAGTTCCGGAAGGCTTCACGATGTTCGATATCGCCCGTGCTGTCGAGGCGGCAGGACTGGGACCGGCCGACGAATTTCTCAAGGTTGCGCGGTCGGACACTTCTCTGGTTTCGGACATCGACCCTTCCGCTCATTCCCTCGAGGGTTATCTGTTTCCTGAAACCTACGAATTCACCCGGATGATGAGCATGGAGGAAATGGCCGGCGCAATGGTAAAGCAGTTCCGCCAGGTCGCCACTCAAATAGGCCTCATTCCACAGCCATACAACGTAACTTCAGATCCGACGCAAAACCTTCACGCAATCCTGACGATGGCTTCGATCGTCGAAAAGGAAACATCTGTGCCGGAAGAGCGCCCCATGGTCGCCAGTGTCTATTACAACCGGCTGGATAAACGTATCGCTCTCGATGCCGATCCCAGCGTGATCTATGCAGAATTGCTGGCGGGCACCTATCAGGGCGCGCTTCACCACGCCGATATGCAGTTTGTCTCCGCCTATAACACGTACCGGAATCCAGGACTACCTCCCGGCCCCATCGCCAATCCCGGCCGTAGCGCCCTGGAAGCCGCGATGCACCCGGCGCAATCCGACTACTATTATTTCGTCGCCGACGCACAGGGCCACCACCGCTTCGCCCGAACCATCGAGGAACACAACAAGAATGTCGTGGCCTACCGCAAAGCCATGCGCGGGCGCTAGAGCGGCTTCCGCTCTCGGCTTGCGGCTTCCGGTTTGCGGAAAAACCGACGTAGGTATTCACGCTACCGAATGCATGGAGCGAATCAGTCCGTTCAGCATCTGACCCGCTCGAACAGCTTCGCGCCGAAAGATTCGCTCTCATCTCTCTTTACGTACGCCAGTTTCTCCGCAATTCCTATTTGCGTCTCAACCTCGAATTGCGACCCTCGGGCATGACAAAGGAATTGCACGAGTTCCTTGTCGGAGGATCGCCCTTTGCCTTCGGCAATATTGCTCGGAACGGATACTGCGGCGCGCCGGCCAAGGTCTGAATGGAAAACGTCCGACAGAGAACCATTTCGGGACAGCGATAGCAGATGGCGACTGAGCGTTTCCGGAAGCCGAGAGCCGAAAGCGGGAAGCCCTCTATAATTCCCCCGTGATCGTCGATCCCGCCAACCGCCGCGTCCTCGGCCTCGATGTAGGCGCGCGCCGCATCGGAATCGCCGTCTCCGATGCCTTGGGAAT
>DATAUY010000054.1:0-6332 GCA_036268025.1 Candidatus Sulfotelmatobacter sp.
CCGGCGCAGCCGGTCGACATGGCGTTACTGAAAGATCTCGATTACTTCGTTCCGAACGAGACTGAGGCGGAGATCATCACCGGCACTCCGGTCAAGAACGTGGATGACGCGAAGCGCTGCGCGGAGAAGCTCGTTAACGGCGGCGTCAAGCGCGTAATCATCACGCTGGGCGGGAATGGATCACTGCTTGCTAGTCGCGAAGGGTTCGAGCACGTTCCGGCGTTTGCCGTGACGAGCATTGACAGCACCGGCGCGGGCGATGCATTTATCGGAAGCTTCGCGGTGTTTCTCGGAGAAGGCGTCCCGGAAAAAGAAGCCGTGCGCAGGGCGAATCTGTACGCGGGACTTTCGACCACCGGCGTCGGGACGCAGAAGTCGTTTTACGACCGGGAGCGATTTGATTCGGAATGGAAGGCGCGTGCGTAGTCAGAGAACTGCGGCCGCAGGGGCTAAAGCCGATTCTTCCCTTTTTCGCGAGTACGGCATGCCTGAAAGGCACGCCCCGATACGAATCCATTCACAGCCTGCATCATTACCCAGCCCGACCGAGCCCGCGCTCATATTTGATACCTCCTGCTTTGCTGGACTCGACATTTGGACCAGCTTTCGGCAAGCGGACGGAGGTGTCCGCGCCCACATTTGTGAAACAAAAACGTTTTTGAAGTGACGATCCGGTGGGCGCATCTTTTCCTGATCGTTTTCCACTGCGAAAGTCCTTGACTAACCTATGACTTGCAATTTATAAGGCCAGTCTGCGATGAGGGGGACCTCCAAATCCATTCTGGAAGCGGGAGGGCTGTTTCTTTAAGGCGGTTGGGGCTGCCGAAAGGGATTCACATGTCGAGGAAGCAAGCGCTTTATGCGGTTTTGCTGTGCGCCGTCGTGTGTTTATGCAGTTCTGCCCTGTTCGGGCAAGCGACCGGAAGTTTTTCGGGGACAGTTACAGATAACTCCGGAGCCGTGGTTGCCGGCGCGAAGGTGACGGTCACGGCGCAGGCGACGAACGTGGCCCGCGAGGCAACGACTGACGATACGGGTCATTACACCGTCCCACTACTGGGCGTCGGCGACTTTACGATTCGGGTTGAAGGAGCCGGGTTCAAGGCTGCCGAATCCAGGGACGTCCGGCTGCAGGTCGATGAGCATCGCGAACTGGATTTCAAACTGAATCCCGCCTCTGTCAGCACCACCGTTGAAGTAAATGCCACCGAGGTTGCTGTTCAGACCTCGAACGCGACTCTCGGCCAGGTCATCACATCGCAAGAAGTGGCCGAGCTCCCATTGAATGGACGCGACTTTGTTCAGCTCGCGACACTGACGCCGGGGACGACCCAGGAGACCAATCCGGGGAGCTTCTTCAATGGCGGCCCCAGCAGCGAAGTGTCGGCGCGCGGTACCTATTCGCTTTCGGTCGGCGGATCGCGCGCTCAAAGCACGGATTGGCTGCTGGACGGCAATGACAACAACGAGCTGACGGCGGGAGGCATCGCGATCCTGCCTTCGATCGATGCCATCCAGGAATTCAAGGTCCTCACCTACAACTACTCCGCAGAGTGGGGAACTCGCGCGGGTCCGACGGTGCTGGTCACCACGAAGTCGGGTTCGAACCAGTACCACGGTTCGCTGTTTGAGTTTTTCCGCAATACGAAACTTGATGCGCGCAGCTATTTTGCCGCGTTCCGCGAACAGTTCAATCTGAATCAGTTCGGCGGATCGTTTGGCGGTCCGATCAAGAAAGACAAGACGTTCTTTTTCATTGATTACCAGGCGAAACAGCAGCGGCATGGAATCCCGTTTGTGGGGCTGGTGCCGACTCCGGCGATGATGGGTGGAGATTTTACCGACGATCCGCTAGGTGCGGCGCGTCCAGGTTTTGCTCCAGGCGCTCCCGCCGCCAACGCTGATGGTTTTGGAAACCTGACCAATCCATATACTTCATCTCCATTTCAGTGCGACGGTTCTGGGAACCCACTTTCGTCTACGGACGGGACCCAGGCTGCCGGTGTTCCGTGCAATAAGATTCCAATCGCCCTGGCCGGACAGGGCGGCATGGCGGACCCGACTGGTCTTGCTCTGATGCAACTCTATCCGCTAAGTACGACCCCGAACTTCACGACAGTCACGAATTATGCGAACGTACCGGCACGCAAGCTGAACGAAGGCGAGTTTGACATCCGCCTCGACCATAACTTCTCGAACAAGGACTCGCTTTTTGCGCGCTTCAGCTACGATCAGGCCGTGTCTTTCGTTCCCGGCGGCTCGCCGGGATTCGCGGAACAAGGCGCTTTTGCCAGCACGCAAGACATTACCAACCACGGCCGGAACGCAACGATTTCCGAAACTCATATTTTGTCGAGTAACAACATCAATCAGGCCACCTTCGGGTTCAATCGGATTTTTAATCACATCTCCTCTTTCGGTACGGGCACGTGCGAAGCTGCGAAACTGGGGATTCAAGGCGCAGATTTGGGCGCTGCCTGCTCTTCCATCACGGGATATCCGACAAGCCTCAATCAATCGAGCAAGGACTGCATCAGCTGCGGTTTGAGTTCGATTCAGATGACCAACTACTGGTCTTTGGGCGACCGCGGCTTCGCGCCGTTTATTGGTGGCACGAACGTTTACACGTTCAACGATACGTTTGACATGATCCGCGGCAAGCACAACGTCCGTGTCGGAGTCGGTATTCGGGCCAACCAGATGAATGTGGAAACCAATGGGTTCGGCGACGGTTACTTCCTGATGTTTGGCAGCTATACGGGAGATGCGGCGGCCGATCTGCTGTTGGGCCAGATTGGTGGCGGGATTCATGATCAGACGTTTCTTGGGGCTACAACCGGCCGCAGATGGAAAATGTACCGGCCGTTTGTGCAGGACGACTGGCGCGTTACGAATAATTTGACCGTGAACCTAGGCCTCGCCTGGGCGCTGGTGACTCCGATTACGGAAGCGGGCGGGCGGCAGGCCAACTTCGACTTCGGCACGGGGCAGTACCTTGTTGCCGGATCCAGTCCACAGGCGAATTGCGCGATCTGCGTTCCCAGCGGCGGGAACGTAGGTGTGCAGTTCGACAAGACGGCTCTCGAGCCCCGCATTGGATTTGCATGGAAGGTGTTGGGTTCCCAGACCACCGTTCTTCGCGGCGGGTATGCGATCTTCCATGATTCGGCGTGGAACCAGGGCGCGCAGGGATTGTGGCAGAACCCTCCTTACTACGCAGAAACGGATAACTTTTCCGGCCTGTGCGCGTTTGGGAACGCGACATCTGCCTTACCCACTAATTGCGGCCTCCAACTTGGGCTGTTGCAGCCGAATCTGCAACCGTTCTTATCGCCCCCTGATCCCTCGACCTTTACCGGAACGATTCAATCGCAGAATCTGGATTTCAAGCAAGGCATGGTGCAGCAGTTCAATTTGAACGTGGACCACCAGCTTCCGGGAAGCATCGTCTTGACAGCGGGATATGCGGGTTCGCGAAGCCATCATATTCTGGTTGATGGCGTCAATGAGAACGTTGGCTCACCGACAGCATGCGGTGTCATTCCCGGATATACGCTCGGATGTGGGCCCGGCGGTACAGCTTTCTCCGCCCCATACGGCCCCTTCACCGTAATTTCGAATAACAACGATGTCGGAAGTGCGCGTTATGACTCGTTACAAGTGAAAGCTGAAACCAAGAGTTCGCGTCACGGCCTATATGCCCTCCTCGGATATACCTGGTCGCGGACATTTGATTCGGGATTTCCCGATGGCGTTGGAACCAGCCCAGGCGCGACCTACTGGCCATTACCTGGAAGCCAGAAGCTGGATTGGGGCCTCTCGCAACTCAACCTGAACGATCAATTTACCGCGAGCGTGCTTTACGACCTGCCGTTCGGAAAAGGCAAGCACTACGGAAGCACGTGGAGCGGCCCGGTTAACGCTGTGCTGGGAAACTGGGAGCTGAACGTGATTGAAAAGGCAACCTCTGGATTCCCGCTTTTCGTTGTAGACAGCAGTAATCCATCGGGCGTGAATTTCATGTGGAATGGAAACGTGTTGTCTCGTCCGGACCAGGTCGGGGACCCAAATCGTGCGGGCCCGGTGGCAGGAAATCCAACGTGCGATGCTCCGGCAGAGGTGCATACGGTCGCGCATTGGTTCAACTCGTGCGCATTTATAAGCGCACCGGCGGGAGAACTGGGAGATACGGCGCGCGCTCCTGTTTCCGGTCCCCGCTTTGTAAACACTGACTTTTCGGCCATCAAGAATTTCGTGCTTCCCTTCCGGGAAGGAATGAGCGTGCAGTTCCGCGCCGAGTTTTTCAATCTCTTCAACCATTCACAGTTCTTCCTGCCGGGTGGAGCGAGCGGAATGCAGGATGTCAATGCTCAATCAAGCTTTGGGGTGATCTCTGCGACGGTCAACAATCCGCGCGTGATTCAGTTTGCCCTCAAGCTGAAGTTCTAGTTCTTTGTGAGCAAGGCGGGTTTGCTTTTTGGGTAGAACGGGGAAAATCCCGTTCTGCCCTTAAATTTTGCACGTAAGGAATAAAAGAATAATACGGGGATGACGATGCGCTTCCATATGCGGCTGATAGCACTTTTTACGCTTATCGTTGGGCTGGGCACTGCGGCCACGGGTCAGAAAATCAAAGTCATCGTGGACCAGGACGCGCGCGGGCCGGGGACGAGCGATCAGCAGGCGATGCTGGTGTTTCTTAATTCCGAGAAGTTTGACGTGCTCGGGATCACGACGGTGAGCGGCGATCAGTGGGTGAAAGAAGAGACGCAACACACGCTGCGGATGCTCGAACTGGATGGACGGACGGATGTGCCTGTGTATCAGGGCGCGGAATTTCCGCTGATTAATTCCAAAGAGGAATCCGAGCGATGGGAAGCGATGTACGGCAAGTTCGAGTACAAAGGCGCGTGGACGGACAAGTTCAAGGCGAACCGTTCGATCGTCTACGAGATGCCGTATCACGATCCCGATGTCGTGCCGCCAATGCCAGAAGGTGAGCCGAAGATCAAGGCACAGCCGGGAACCGCGGCGGAATTCATCGTGCAGATGGTGCATAAGTATCCGGGCGAGGTTGTGCTGTGGGCAGGCGGCCCGCTGACGAATTTCGCGCTGGCGCTGAAACTGGATCCTTCGGTGGCGACGCTCGCGAAAGAGTTCGTGCTGATGGGCAGCGGGCTGTACGCGGACAAAGGCGCGATCGACAAGGGTGCGATTGATGCGCGACGGGAGTTCAACTGGTGGTTCGATCCGGAGGCGGCGCGGATTGTGCTGCGCGCTCCGTGGAAGAAGATGACGATCACGCCGATCGATATTTCGGTCAAGACCCGATACACAACCGAAATGAAGGCGCAGATTGCGAAAGCGAACACGCCGATCGCACAATATCTCGATAAGTATTCGCTGCCGGGATACATGTGGGACGAGATCGCGGGCATTGCGCTCATCGATCCGTCGATTATTACCGGGCAGAAGAAGCTGTACATGGACATTGATATTGACCATGGTGCGAGCTACGGGAAGACGCTGTTCTGGGATGCGTCGGCGACAGTGCCTCCGTATGAGCGGCTGGCGGACGTGCAGTTCGATATTGACGTTGAGAAGTTCAATAAGATTTTTGTGGATTTAATGACGCGGCCGGCAGGGAAGAGGTAGAGAGGCGGGCAGCATTGTCGAAATTCCCTGACGCGTCCGTTGTGATACCAGCCACCGCGGGGTCCTTCGACTGCGGTTGTGCTCCGCGTTCCGCGAAGCACAATCCTTGCTCAGGATGACAGAGAACGAGGGGAGTCATGCAGAGAGCATTCATAAGTGTGGTTATTTCACTGTTCGCTGTTTCAATGTGCGTCGCCCAGGCGCGGCGCAAGATCATCATCAACGAAGACTGCTCGGGGCCTGGCGGCAGCAATATGCAGACGCTGCTGACGATGATCCAGTCGCCGCAGGTCGAAGTGCTCGGGATCACCGTGGTCAGCGGAGACGCTTGGCGCGATGAGGAAGTTGCGCACACTCTGCGTTTGCTTGAAATCATCGGGCGAACGGACATTCCCGTCGTGCCTGGTGGGGCTTTTCCTCTGGTGCGCACGCGAGAAGAGTCGCAGGTATGGCAGGAGCGGTATGGCAAAGTCGCTTACGCGGGTGCGTGGGACGAGCGCTGGTGGCACGAACCTTTCATCGTGCCGACATTGCCCGAGGGTAAGCCTGCGATCAAGCCGTCCGACGAAGACGCAGCTCACTTCCTGGTGCGCATGGTGCGGAAGTATCCGCATGAGGTGACGATCTACGAAGGCGGGCCGATGACCAATACCGCGCTCGCGATTTCGCTCGATCCG
>DATAUY010000055.1:0-2820 GCA_036268025.1 Candidatus Sulfotelmatobacter sp.
CTCAGATCACCGGACACGGGACCCAGGTTCGTCACCCCTGCGATCGCGCCGACATTTGTCATCAGCGCTCCGCCAACAGGAACGCAGTTGGGCTCAGCGAAGGCCAGGTGATTGGGAGCGAAGCCGAGCAGCGTCAACGCCACCCCCGCCATACCGGCTACTCTATAGGTCGCTTTCGGTGTCATGCTTTCTCCTCATTTCAGTTTCGTATCGGCGCATTGAACGTCGAAGGAACCGCCGCGGCTGATCGCTGGACATGAACATCACGTCGAAAAACTTTCTCGGGATGCTCCAGCTCGTTTCGTCGTTGATTTACTGAGGCCTCTATGAAGAGTTCGTGTGCCAGTGAAATGCCTTCTGGATGATCTTCCAGCCATTGGGCATTTTGAGCAGCGTAAACAGGTCCGACATGCGGACGTCGGAGCCAGCCATCTTGCCGGACCAACCGGCGACTTCAAGACGAACGGCAGCAATGGAGTCGAGAATCTCCACGTTCACTATGCGGGCTTCGATGTTGGGAGCGGGACCGTTCTTGTCGATCCAGTCAAACAGAAACTGGGTACCGCTGGCGAGTTGTTCCCCGGCGTAGCCGAAGAATGAGGCCTCTGGGTGGAAGGCGGAGCGCATCAGCTCGCTTTTGCCTTGTTTGCATCCGTCAATATACAGCTGCATGACTTGGACGATTCGGTCATATTCGGTGAGATATTGGCTCGTGGTCATACCGCAGACGTTAGGAGCCGATAGTGTGGGGCGGCAATAGCCAAACGTGGCCAAAGTCGGTCGAGAAATCATTCGCCTCTTCACCGTGTCTGAACGAATCGGATTCAGCGAGACGGATAGAACCTCGAGCGAATAGCAAGCTTGCAGGACATTCGGCGGACCGGGGTTATTGGGTGGACGTGGGTTGGACTGACTCCAGACGGCAACCCTTTGATCTTGCGCGATACCGGTACCGAGGAAATCTACCCAATCGATGTCGATCTGCCGCGAGTGTCGCTGTCACGGCTGATTCACGTGACCGATTCAACGCTCCTGGCGAGCGGGCTTGTGTTTACTGACAGCGCCTTATGAGAAGTGCGTTTTCCCGTACTGATCCCGGCTGGTAAAGTGTTGGCTTAATTCGGAAGGCGCTGTGCTGAGATGGCTCCATCGAAAATGGTCTGCCTGAGCGTGAGATTGTTGTCGTGTGCGACGTGAGGTCCCCAGTTGGCGAAAGCAAGACTCAAGCGCGCGCTCGGCTTCCGCGACCTCATGCTGTTTTACATCGTCTCGGGGCTTAGTCTCCGCTGGATTGCTACGGCTGCTGCAACCGGACCTTCGGCAATTGTTGTCTGGCTAACGGCTCTGTGCGGATTCTTTCTACCTCTGGCGGCCTGCGTGCTCGATCTCTCGTCACGTTGTCCGGCGGAGGGCGGCTTGTACATCTGGACACTTGAGGCATTCGGGCCTTTTCCCGCGTTCATGTCTGCCTGGACTTACTGGATGAGCAATCTGCCCTATTTCCCTGCTATTTTGTTTTTCGCGGCGAGCAGCCTTCTCTACCTCGGAGGGCCGCTGCGGAGGCTGGCCGAGTCCCCGCTCTACTTCCTGACTTTTACCGTGGGGATGCTCGCGCTGATTACCGTGCTGAACGTAGTGGGTCTAAACACCGGCAAGTGGCTCAACAATCTGGGAGCCATCGGGACCCTGATTCCCGCTCTCATTCTCGTTGCCTTCGGAATCATTTCGTTCTTGCGCTTCGGCTCCGCAACGCATTTCACGTGGGGTGCGATGATGCCAAGGCCGGGCATGAACAATCTGATTTTCCTCTCCACTATTTTCTTTGCCTTCGGCGGATGTGAGTCTGCTTCGTTCATGGGCGAAGAGATTCGTGAGCCGCGACGCGTGATTCCCCGAGCGCTTTTTGTCTCCGGAGTCATTCTCGCGGTGGGGTATATAGCGGGAACATGTTCGCTGCTTGTGGCGCTGCCGGCTGGAAGCATCAGCGGACTCAGCGGCTTTATGGCGGCCATCGACCTCCTGGCACGACACATCGGACTGCCGGCGATGGTCGCTCCCGTTGCCGTCCTCGTCGCCATCAGCAGCATCGGCGCGGCCAGCGCGTACCTCTCGGCGACTGCACGGCTGCCCTTCGTTGCCGGGGTACACCGTTACCTGCCCGCCGCATTCGGACGCGTTCATCCGCGCTTCAGTACTCCCCATGTGGCCCTCATCTCGTATGGTGCTGCGGGAATTCTCTTCGGCTTGCTCGGCCAGGCGGGTGCGAGCGTCAGAGGCGCCTACGACATGCTGGTGGCGATGGGGGTCATCACCTATTTCATTCCTTATCTATTTCTGTTTGCGTCGGCGGTCCGCATGCAGTCGCAACCACCGCCGCCCGCGTCGTTCCGTCTGCCGGGCGGCACGCGCACTATTGTTGCGCTCGCAAGCATCGGGTTTTTATCAACCGCTTGCACCATCGTTCTGTCGCTCTTTCCTGCGGAAGACGACGCGCATCCGGCCCTTACCCTTTCAAAAGTTGTGATCATGACGCTTGTGCTGCTGATCGCCGGCGTTGCAATCTATCGCTCAAGCCGCCGCGCGCACCAACCGGATATCGCCAGTCGATGAAATGAAAAGGCCGTTCCTTTTTCGGTTCGGCTGAAAGGACCACCGTATGAGTCAGTCTCTCGCAGACCTGCTGCACTTGTATGACGCCTCAGCTTCCCTTGAAGAGGCGTTTACAATTCCCGCCCCGTGGTATCTGGATCGGCGGATCGAACAGGCGGAGCGCGAAGAGGTCTTTGGTACAAACTGGATCGCGGTAGGCCGGACAGACCA
>DATAUY010000056.1:0-5532 GCA_036268025.1 Candidatus Sulfotelmatobacter sp.
CCGGCACAAGGATCACTACCGTGATTTCCGCCAGCCGCACGATATCGATTTCATCCTGCCCCACGCCAACCGTCTCTATCAAAATCACATTCCGCCCGGACGCATCGAGCACCGTGGCAACATCAGCAGTGGTCCTCGCCAACCCACCCAATGACCCGCGCGTCGCCATGCTGCGAATGTAAATCCCCGGATCGGCAAAGTGGTTCTGCATCCGTATGCGATCGCCCAAAATCGCCCCACCCGTGTAAGGACTAGTGGGATCGACGGCGATAATCCCAACCGTGCACGCCGCAGTCTTATCTGGGCCGGGTGCCCCATTCAAGCCGCGCCCTTTGCGGCTTGAATGGGGATTTTCTTTCGACCGATAAACCCGCGCCAACCGATCCACGAGCGTGCTCTTCCCCGCCCCCGGAGCCCCAGTCAACCCGATCACCCGCGCCTTCCCGGTGAACGGAAACAAAGCCTTCAACAATTCGGACCAACCCGGTGCACGGTTCTCGACGATGGAAATCCCGCGCGCCAATGCCCGCGCGTCGCCCGAGCGTATCGAATCAATCAAAGGATGAAGATCGAGACTCAACCAGTCAGTGTAAAGCAGCAGCCTGCAAACCGGAACTTTGGAACTGCGGGTGCTTCCCTGCGGTGACTAGCTGCCGATCTCCGAACCACCCGGCCCAATATGCAGGATGTTTCGCGCCCATTTTCCCAACAGTGGATATTCCGACCACTCACCACGCCCCGCTTTCACTCCATACACGATCGCGAGGATCAGCCTTACAATCCACGACGCCATGATTCCAAGCCAGACAATTCCAAAGGAGAGGAAAAAGAAAACAGGCGGACCTGACGGTTTATGTTGAAAACCGCCGAGGGCAAAGCTGATTGCCATGGCGGTGAAAACTACCGTCATGCCGATCATCGTCAGCAGGATTACGACGCCCTCGAAGAGCAGCACCTGCAAAGCATGAAATGAAATAAATCGCGACTGCCGTTTGACCAGGAAGATGACTAATGGCGCGATCCAGCCACCAATCAATGCAGCACGTAGGCCAGAACGGCCATCGTGCGCTCGTCTTGTGTCGTGGGAGCCTGCGGAGCCTGTGCAACGGATGCTGACGGTAGCGCGACCTCTGTCATGCGCGCAGACTGTATCACAAGGATCAAGCCTTGAAAACAGAATGTCGAGCCCAGAAAAGTTCGTGCTCGCAGCTCAGAGCTCGCAGCTCGAAGCTAGTCTTTCAGCAACTGCCGCGCAATCACCAGCCGCTGAATCTCGCTGGTCCCCTCTCCGATCGTGCACAGTTTCACGTCGCGGTAGAATTTCTCCGCGGGGTAGTCTTTAATGAATCCATATCCGCCGAAGATCTGCACACCCTCGTTCGCGCACCGCACCGCGACTTCGCTCGCGTAGAGCTTCGCCATCGAAGATTCCTGCGTCGTCTTCATGCCCGCGTCTTTCATAGAAGCCGCACGCATGGTTAGCAGCCAGGCTGCGTCGATCTCAGTCGCCATGTCGGCCAGCTTCCACTGGATCGCCTGAAAATCGCTGATCGCTTTGCCAAACTGCCGCCGCTGTTTCGAATATCTCAGCGCCGCCTCGAATGCTCCCTGCGCCATGCCGAGCGAAAGCGCCGCAATCGAGATGCGGCCGCCATCGAGGACGCGCATCGCGTCGGAGAATCCCTGGCCCTCGCCGCCGAGCAGGTTCTCCGCGGGAATCAAGCAATCTTCAAAGATCAACTCCGCGGTGTCGCTCGCCCGCAGGCCCAGCTTGTTCTCTTTTTTCCCCGGACGAAATCCCTTCGTGTCTTTCTCCACGACGAAAGCGGAAATGCCGTGCGTGTGCGCCGTCTTGTCGGTCACCGCAAGCACGACCACCACGTCGGCATAGTGCCCGTTCGTGCAAAACGTCTTGGTGCCGTTCAGCACCCAGTTGTTTCCCTTACGGACGGCGGTCATGCGCGCGCTGCCCGCATCCGATCCCGATGACGGCTCGGTCAGCCCCCAGGCGCCGATGAACTCTCCCGTCGCCAGCTTGCTGACGTATTTCTTTTTCTGCGTTTCGTTGCCGGCGAGGAAGATGTGATTCGAGCACAGCGATGTGTGTGCCGCCACGATGATGCCCACCGACCCATCTACGCGAGAAAGTTCCTCGATCGCGGTCACGTACTCCACATACCCCATGCCCGCGCCGCCATACTCTTGCGGAAAAACCGTCCCCAACAACCCTAGATTGCCTAGCTCTTTGATCGTGGCCAGAGGAAACTCGCCCGCCTCGTCCCACTCCATCACATGCGGACGAATCTCGCGCTCGGCAAACTCGCGCACGCTCTTCTTCAACTGCAACTGCTCGTCATTCAGTTGGAAATCCAAAGCTACCCTCCACACACCGCGCAGACATTCAGCGGCCAACGCCCAAAATTCGATTAGAACATAGCCCCGAGAAAGGCAAGAAGTTACCTAGGGATGATCGGTGACAAAGCGAGGACACCAGCATGAACACTGGCGATTTCGCAACTTTGTGGACGCTCCCCAACCGACCGGATGGTCTGGGAATTTTGCGCGTGGCGCGATTGGAAGGGACACCTTCCTATGTCATCCTGAATGGCGGCGAAGCCGGCGTGAAGGACCCAACCTCGGCGTAGACCATGATGCAGTCGACAAGACATGCCACGCTACACGCACCGCAGTGGGTCTTTCACACCGCATCGCTCAAGACACAGCCGTAAGGTCCCTCCGAGAGCTTTCGCTCTCGTCAGGATGACAGATCGGAAGGAGAGCTTCATCTCCCGACTTCTTCTTTCCCAAGAAACGCCTGGAAAACTTCATTTGACAGCAACTGCCCGCGGGCGGTTAGCCGCACCACGTTCTCCCGCGCTTCAACCAGTCCATCCGCTTCCAATTCTTTGACGATCGGAAAGGCCTGCGAAACGGCCTCGCAGCCGAATTTATCTGCAATAGCCCGCAAATCCACCCCGCGGTTCAACCGCAAACCGAGAAAGAAGCACTCTTCTAAGGCATTCGCCGAAGAAACCGAACTCTTCTTCAATGCTGCTCCGGCCGCATATTTGTCGGGGCTGTCCGCCGTCGAAAATCGCACTGCATCCACATCGGGCGAAGCCGACAACAACATCGAATGAGCATCCACCCCAAAGCCCAGATACGGTTGCCGCGTCCAGTACTTCAAATTGTGTCGCGACTCGAATCCTGCCCCCGCGAAATTGGAAATCTCATACTGCGCGATGCCCGCAGCTCCTAGCCACTCCCAGGCCGCCGAATAATAATCGGCGACCGCGTCATCATCCGGCACGAAGTGCGCGTGATACCGCGTCCCGCCGGCAATCAACTCGCTGCCCAGCCGCGAGTCCTCATCGATCTCGAGCATATAGACGCTCACGTGCGGCACGCCCGTCCCGATCGTGTCCTCCACCGACCGCTTCCAACTCTCCGCCGTCTGGTGCGGCAGCCCCACGATCAAGTCGACGTTGATATTCGCAATTCCCGCCGCGCGCAGCCGCGCGATGTCGTCGAACACTATGTCTCGTTTGTGCAGGCGCCCAACTGCCGCCGCTTCACGATCCACAAACGACTGCACCCCCAGGCTGACGCGGTTGACTCCGCACAGAAGCAGGGTTTCAAGCATCTCTGCCGAAAGAGTTCCCGGTGCGCACTCGACAGTAATCTCCGCCTCCGGCAGCACAGAGAATTCCATCCGCACCGCGTCGAACATGCGTTTCAACTGCCCAGTTTCCAGGACCGTCGGCGTCCCGCCACCCAGATAGATCGAATCGACTTCTCGCTCAATCTTCCCGCTCATCTCCTCGGCTATCTCTGCCGAGCAAGCAATATCCCCGCACGCCCGCTCCACATACTTCTCAAAGACCGCCCGCGAAAATACATCCGAGGCGAAGTTGCAGTAGCTGCACTTCGTCTTGCAGAACGGCACCGAAATGTAGATTCCCAACGCCACAGCTCAATTATCCCATTGCAAAAGCTTTTCCATCGGCCATGCTGGATCGGCCATCCAATTGAGGTACGCTGTTAGAAGCCCTGCCAGGGGGGTCTCGCGAGCAGTCTGGCACGAAATATGGCGCAGGAAGAAGAAGTTTTAGGCAAGGCATACGACGGCCGCTTGATGCGGCGGCTCGTGACCTATCTGCGCCCTTATCGCAGGCAGGTCACAATTGCCAGCATTGCCGTCATCCTGAAATCTTTCTGTGAAGTGCTTGGACCTTATCTGGTGAAGGTTGCGGTGGACCGCTACCTGGCCCCGACTGGGGAGACGACCTCCGGCTTGTGGAGCTGGCTCAGCCCCAATCCTATGCACGGTATCGGTCAGATTTCCCTCGTGTTTTTTGCGCTTCTGTTGTTCGGGTTCGTTTTCGACTTTCTTAAAACGTATTTCATGCAGTGGACCGGACAGAAATTCATGTTCGACCTGCGCAGCCAGATCTTCCGCCATCTGCAGCGCATGCACGTGGCCTTCTATGACAAAAATCCAGTCGGACGGCTCGTCACCCGCGTCACCACCGACGTGGACGCGTTGAATGACATGTTTACCTCGGGCGTGGAAGCAATCTTTGACGACCTGTTCGTTCTCACTGGAATCCTCGGCGTCATGCTCTGCATGAACTGGAAACTCGCGCTGGTCACCTTCGCCGTTCTGCCACTTATCGTGATCGCGACGAAAATCTTTCGCGACAAAGTGCGCGACTCGTACCGACGCATCCGCCTTGCCATCGCCCGCATCAATGCGTACCTTCAGGAGCACGTCAGTGGCATGGTGGTTTTGCAGCTTTTCAATCGCGAGCGCAAAGCCTACACGCGCTTTTCCGAAATCAACCGCAGCCACATGGACGCGTACAAAGACGCGATTCTCGCCTACGCGCTTTACTATCCCGCCGTTGATTTCTTCTCTGCCATCGCCATCGCCTGCGTGCTCTGGTACGGCGGCCTCGACATTCTCGCCAGCCACACGGTCCAGTCGCTCGCGCTCGAATTCAACCGTCACACACTAATCTCGTTCCACGTGGTCCAGACCGCGGCCACGCTCGGCGTCGTCATCGCCTTCACGCAGTACGCCATGCGCTTCTTCCGTCCCATCATGGATTTCAGCGAGAAGTACAACATCCTGCAATCCGCAATGGCCGCCAGCGAGCGCATCTTCAAGCTGATCGACACACCGGTTGATATCCTCTCGCCCGCGATCACCGAGAAGCCCCAAGGCCCCGGCCGCATCGAGTTTGACCACGTCTGGTTTGCCTATCGGGACGTCGAGATGGATGATGTAGGGACAGCCGGCCCGGCTGCAGGCAATACCCAAGTAGGGAGAGCCTCCTCGGCTGTCCAAGCCGAGCAAAGCAAGGCGCGAGCTTCCGGCAATGGAAATTCCCATCCTTCGAAAATCGCGAAGGGTGGGGCATCCTCGGACTTTTCTCAGGAAGGCGGTAATGCGCCCGACTGGATCCTCCGCGACGTCTCCTTCGCCATCGAACCCGGAGAAACCGTCGCCGTAGTCGGCCACACCGGCGC
>DATAUY010000057.1:0-3758 GCA_036268025.1 Candidatus Sulfotelmatobacter sp.
ATCCCCCGCCGCTACGAGCATTGCGAACTCACGAATTACGATACGGATTTCCCTGGAGCCAATTCGTCGCTGGCGGAGGCTCATTTCCTGGCGACGAATTTTGCGAAGAAGTGCGATCCGCGGGGCGACAAGGGACTTCTCATCATCGGTAAGATCGGAACAGGCAAAACGCACCTTGCCGTCGGAATCATCAAGGAACTCATTGCTAATCGCGGCATCGCGTGCCTTTTCTATGATTATCGCGAGCTATTGAAACAAATCCAGAATTCCTACAACTCGACCGTCCAGACGACCGAACTGGACGTACTGCGGCCGGTGTTTGAAACCGACGTGCTCGTGCTCGATGAACTGGGCGCGGTGAAGCCGACCGAGTGGGTCTGGGACACCGTCAGCCTCATCCTGAATACCCGCTACAACGACAATCGCACGACGATCATCACCACGAACTTCGACGACCAGCCCGCCGCAGGAGCGAGTGGATCAATTTCGCCGGTCAGGGCCGCAAACCGCGGGGAAACTCTCGGCGACCGCATCGGCGAACGCATGCGCTCCCGCCTGCACGAGATGTGCCGCATCATCACGCTAGAGGGTGCGGACTTCCGCCAGAAATACCGCAGCGCTAACTTCCGGTAAGTTCTCTCACCACGAAGACACCGAGAAGTTTCTTGAACATTCGAGATGGTCTGCTCATGTTCTCTCCCTGCCTCTGTGCGTCCGTGTGAACTCGCTCTAAAATCTAAGTGTGCTGACCGACCGTCTCGAATTTTCGCCCGAGCGCGATAGCGAACTCTTTGCGGCTGTTCCCACAGCTCCGGCGGTTTTTCTGCTTCGCGGCCATGACGAGCAGGCCGAGCCCTATGTCAGCAAGACCGCCAATCTGCGGCGGCGGCTACAACGCCTTCTCGGCTCCGTTGCGGAGCGCACAAAGAAGCTCAACCTGCGCGATCGGGTTCATTCCATCGAATACTCGCCGACCGGATCCGACTTCGAATCCGCATTTCTTCTTTACCGCATCCTGCGCGAAACCTTTCCCAAGACCTACCAGAACCGCCTGCGCTTTCGCTTCGCGCCGTTCGTGAAGCTTCACCTGGAAAATGAATTTCCGCGCGCATCGATCACTACCCGCCTCGGCAAGCTCAGCGGACCGGCGGTCTATTACGGCCCATTCGTGTCGCGCCTTGCCGCAGAACAATTCATGAATGACTCGCTCGACTTTTTCAAAATGCGCCGGTGTGTGGACGACCTGCATCCCGATCCTGCGTTCCCGGGTTGCATTTACTCCGAAATGAAGATGTGCCTCGCTCCCTGCTTCAAAGGATGCAGCGACGAGGAATATGCGGGAGAAGTGAAGCGCGTGCAAAACTACTTCGATTCCGGAGGCCAGTCTCTGCTTCGAGAATTCGCAGATCAGCGCGAAGCAGCGTCAGCCAATCTCGAATTCGAAAACGCTGCGGCGATTCATGCGCGAATCGAGAAACTCAATCCTGTAGTCAGCCAGCTTCCGGAGATCGCCCGCCGCCTCGACAATCTCTCAGCCTTGATTATTCAGCCAAGCCACATTGTAGGAGCGGTCGCATTCCTGCGGGTTGAGCAAGGAATGCTTTCAGAGCCGGTGCCGTTCATCATCCAGGCATCCGAACACGCGAAATCGCAATCGATGGAGGCACGAGTGCAGGAGGTGCTTCAGAGGTTTCCGTCTGTGAAAGCGAAGTCCGCCACTGAATTGATGGAGCACATCGCCCTGCTCAAGCGCTGGTACTATCGCGGCAGCCGCGTGGGCGAAATCTTCTTTGCCGATGCCAAGGGCGAACTGCCCATGCGCCGCATCGTCCGCGGCATCTCGCGTGTGTTCCGCGGCGAGAAGGTCGAACCGGAGGTCATCAGCCCGTCATTGGGCGATTGAGCGACTACTTCGCCGCTGCGATCTCCTGATTCTTCCGCCCCGGCTACCACCGCCCGACCCTGCGGATTGCTTTCATTCGTACAATAGCTACTCCCAGCGTGGTCCCTGCCCATAGCAACACTGTGGGCAAGCAAAAGCAGCTCATCTGACCCGCATTGACGCAAGTCTCAAATCCCCCTAAGATGGCTCGGCGCCTGAGTTTCCCGTCCCAGAGGGCTTCGTCCGGAATGATCGGCCAAACCGTTTCCCACTACCGCATCCTTGAACTGCTCGGCGGTGGCGGAATGGGCGTCGTTTACAAGGCCGAAGACACTCTGCTCGGCCGCTTCGTAGCTCTGAAGTTTCTTCCCGAGGGTTCGTCGGACGATCCGCAGGCGCTTGAGCGCTTTCGCCGCGAAGCGCGATCTGCCTCCGCCCTGAACCACCCTAATATTTGTACGGTCCATGAAATCGGAGAGCACGAAGGCCACACTTTCATCGTCATGGAGTGCCTGACCGGCAATACGCTCAAGCACGCCATCGACGGCAGACCGATGGAGTTGGAGCGCCTGCTCGGCCTGTCGATCGAAGTGGCGGACGCCCTTGAGGCAGCTCACTCCAAGGGGATCGTCCACCGCGACATCAAGCCCGCTAACATCTTCGTTACCGACCGCGGGCACGCCAAGATTCTCGACTTCGGCCTTGCCAAAGTCGCCCGCGCCGCGCGGCCGACCAGCGGAGACTCGCAGACCATCGCCGACGCGGCCAACCTCGACCTCACCAATCCCGGCACGGCAGTCGGCACTGTGGCCTACATGTCGCCGGAACAGTTGCGCGGCAAGGAACTCGACGGCCGTACCGACTTGTTTTCCTTCGGCGTCGTCCTCTACGAGATGGCGACCGGTACGCTGCCTTTCCGCGGAGAGACCTCAGCCGTCATCACCGAGGCCATCCTCAACCGCGCTCCGACTGGCGTGGTCAAACTGAATCCCAGGCTGCCGCCAAAGCTGGAAGAAGTCATCACCAAATCGCTCGAAAAAGATCCGGATCTGCGCTGTCAGAACGCCGCGGAATTGCGCGGCGATCTAAAGCGTCTGAAGCGCTCCATGGACTCTTCCCGCGCGGCGGTCATGACCGAGGCTGCGCTTTCATCATCGTCATCCGCGGCGATTCCGGTGATTGCATCTGCTCCTCCGCCTTCCGTCGGGAAGACTTCTCGAACCGTACTCTGGCTAGCTGCTTTTCTTGTCGCAGTTGGGGCAGGATTGCTTGGCGGCAAGTGGCTTTTTTCAGCGAAACCCATCGATCCGCCGCTCTACCGCCAGCTCACCTTCCGCCGCGGCAGCATCCGGTCGGCGCGTTTTGCCCCCGACGGGCAAACGATCCTCTATAGCGCGGCATGGCAGGGAAATCCGGTGGACGTGTTTACCGCGCGTCCCGAGGCACCCGAGTCGCGATCTATGGGGCTGAGCCGCACCCAGCTCATGTCAATCTCACCTACAGCGGAGATGGCCGTTCTGCTGAACAGCAAGGCAATCGGCGCGTGGGTGAGCATGGGAACCTTGGCGCGCGCGCCGCTCTCGGGTGGGGCTCCGCGCGAAATGCTGGAACAGGTACAGTGGGCCGATTGGGGGCCGGATGGAAATAATCTGGCCGTAGTGCGCGATATGGACGGCCGCAATCGCCTGGAGTACCCGGTCGATAAGCCGCTCTACCAAACTGGCGGATGGATTGGCCACCCACGCGTTTCGCCGAAGGGTGACTACATCGCTTTCGCGGACCACCCACTCCAGGGCGATGACAGCGGCTCGCTAGCGGTAGTCGACATGGCTGGCAATAAGAAAATGCTTTCCAGCCAATGGTTCACCATTCAGGG
>DATAUY010000058.1:0-9796 GCA_036268025.1 Candidatus Sulfotelmatobacter sp.
TCGGCCCGGGATACTCGATCGGAATCGTGCGGTGAATCCCGTGCCACTCGCCTTCAAAGACCAGCGTAATACGCTCGGTCACGACCGCCGTGCCGTCTTTGCTGACTGTAATGCTGTCCTGAAAGTCTGCAATGCGCCAGGACTTCGCAGCGGCGAGACCCGCGCACAGAAATACCACGCAGGCAATCAGAGCAATGGTTCTAGTGATTTTCAAATTACTGAATTACCCAATTTCTCAATTACCAATTGTGATTCTTAGAACTTCACCTGCACAGGTTCGCGATCGGTGTCAGTGGTCTCGAAGAACTGTCGCGCGCTGAAGCCGAACATGCCAGCGAGAATGTTGGTTGGGAACGATTGAATCTTGGTATTCAGGTCGCGCACGACAGCGTTGTAGTAGCGGCGCGCATTCTGGATCCCGTCTTCGGTCTGGCTTAGCGATCCCTGCAACTGGGTGAATTCCTCCGAGGCCTTCAGTTGCGGATAATTCTCCGCCACAGCAAAGAGGCTTTTCAAAGCACCAGTCAGTTGATTTTCCGCTACAGCCTTGTCGGCCGGGGTCGAGGCTTGCATTGCCTGCGAGCGGAACTTGGCAATGTTCTCGAATGTGCCCTTTTCGTGTGAGGCGTATCCTTTGACCGTTTCCACCAGATTTGGAATCAGGTCGTGCCGCCGTTTCAACTGCACGTCAATATCGGACCACGCCGAATCGCAGCGGATCTTGAGCTGCACAAGACCGTTGTACATCGAAATCAGCGTCACGCCGATCACGACGAGCACGACAACGAGGGCAATGAGCATGAAACCTCCAGAACCTGCGCTAACAGTAGAGCAAAGAATTCAATGGGACGGTACCATACAAGCCCGCGACAGCCAAAATGAGAGCCAATACGCTGGCAGCTTGTTTGAAGTGGGCAGCGGGTATGCGCCTTCCCGATTCCGGATTTCTCCGTTATTGAAACGGCGGCTTTGTCCCTTCGTAACGCTCGCGCCTTGATCGCTCTGTCGCGGTACCCAACCGGCTAGTAGCGTTGAGAACTGATATCCGTAGCAACCTTCATGTCCAACAATCTCCCCAGAGGCTGCCGATTTCTATGAGTTCAAACTTTTCGGATGTAATTGAGTGGCATATTCTTGAGAACACAATTTCTAACTCATCAACGCAAGGGCAGGGCCTTCACATGGGCCCATTTTCCAGCGAGGCAGAGTGCCGCAATGTCCTGGCTGACCTGAAGCAAATCCCCTGGTTTCGCCATAGTCCATTAGAGGTCCGTAAGAAGTGCAAGAGACGCGAGAAACGGCTGCGCATCAGGCTGCCGGTGCGCGTTTCGCGATTGTCTGTATCGGAAAGGACCTGGGGGGCGCACACAGTGGATGTCTCGAGTCTGGGCGCGCGCCTTGCGAATTTCGACGAACTGTTGCTGGTGGGGGAGTTTCTCGAAATCCGCTGCGGACAGAAACAGGCGATATTTCGCGTCGTATGGATCGGAACGGAAGGAACTCCCTCCATGGGGCAAGTCGGCGTCGAGTGTTTGGGCCCCGAAGCGAACATCTGGGATCTTGACCTTTCGGGCCCAACTAATGGCGACCATTTGCTTCAGGAAATCGCCATCGCGCGTTCGGTGCAGCGCCAGCTTCTGCCCCGCCACAAGCCTGCTCTGCGCACCCTGGAGTATTCCGCAAAGTGCATTGAAGCGGGCACGGTGAGCGGAGATTACTATGACTTCCTCGATATGGGCCCGGGCCGGGTCGGCTTTGTTTTGGCCGACGTTGCCGGAAAAGGTGTGCCGGCAGCGTTGCTCATGGCCAATCTGCATGGCAGCATTCACAATCATGCAAGCCTGCTGGCCAAAGACTTGCCCGGCGTACTCACCGCTTTGAACGACCATCTTTACCGCCATACGGAGCCCGACCGCTACGCAACGTTGTTCTTTGGCTGTTACGGCGACGATTCGCGCAGCCTGGCTTATGTGAATTGCGGGCATAGCCCGCCGCTGCTTCTGCGCGGCGATGGGAGCGTGGACCGCCTGGATGCTACCGCGACCGTATTAGGTCTTCTGGGACCGTGGGAATGTACCCTCGCTCAAACGCTGATAGGGCCCGGAGATCTGCTTGCCATCTTTAGCGACGGAGTCACCGAAGCTACGGCGGCGAACGGAGAGGAGTTCGGAGAAACACGCCTGCTGCGGGTTTTACAAAAGACCATGAAGCTTGAGTCAGGTGCGATCCTGGGGCACGTGGAACACGCAGTCGAAGCATTCCGCTCGAGCGCCAAAATGCACGATGATTTCACCATCGTCCTGGCGCGCGGCCGGTAAGTGTTGTCTGGAGATGCGGACGCCTCGTTCGCTGCATCGGAAGAGCAACACATCGTGGCCGAAATCCGCAGCCGATTGAGCGCTCAATTAAGCGCTAAAAGCGCAACTCGGACGAGGGCGTCCCGTGCTCCGTGATCTGATGATCGATTCGGAAGCCTTATTGCTGCGGCGCGAAGTATCCCTTGCGGGCGCGTACCTGAAGATCTTTCTTGAATGCGGAAATTTCAATCGAGCGGTAGCGGCCGTCGGCGTCGAAATCTGCGGGCCGGTACGAAACCACATACTGGCTGCGCAATTCATCTTCAATCGCAGCGTATGAGTGCGTAATGTCTTTCATCTTGAAAGGGAAGAAGGCGCGTCCACCGGTAGCCTCAGCCAGTTGCTCGAGCACCTTGTCGCCGCGCATGACCAACCCGCTGTCATCGGTCGAAATCGCATAGATGATGACTTCGGCGCGCTGCGCCATCTCAATTGCCTGCGCTCTCGTGACCTCGCTCTGATTGTCCTCGCCATCGCTTACGACGATGATTGCTTTGCGCACTGGCCGGTCCGGACGGTCTTTCAAAAACTTTTCCTTGGACGCGCGGTAGATCGCGTCGTACAGCGCCGTGCCGCCGCCGTCATGCAATCTGTGGACGCCCGCCGATAGCAGGGAAACGTTGTCGGTGAAGTCCTGTGCGATCTGGCTGCGGCTGTTGAAGCTCAGAACGAAGGCTTTGTCGAATCCGGCGCGCAGCGTGTGTTGCAAAAAACTGGTGGCTGCATCCTGCTCGAAATCGAAGCGGCTGTTCACCGATCCGCTGACATCCACGAGCAGGCCGAGATGCAGAGGCAAATCGGTTTCGCGGCGAAAATTCAGAATAGCTTGCGGCGGCTTGTGATCGTCAAGAATGCTGAAATCGGCTTGATTCAAATCACGCACGAACTTGCCGTGCTTGTCGGTCGCAATGAAGAGCAGGTTGACTTCATTCACGCGGGAATGAAGAGTGATCATGCCCTGCGGTTCGTCCGTGGCGCTGGCTGGCGTCGTGACACTGGAAGCGCTCAAATCCGGCGCTTCTGAGACATAGGCTGACTGGGCGTACAGATGGATCGTCCCCAAAAGGGTTGCCAGGGAAAGCGCCAAAACCCGGGAAATCCAATGCGTGTACTTCATGCCCAATAAATCCAATTTTTTCACTCTAAACCGCGTCTACAGACACTCCCAAGCTATAAGATGCACGCCAGATGCCGAAAGCAGCAGGAAGGCGGGACCGCTTGATTGATTGACTCTAGGAGCGCTTCTCCCAAGTGCCAAGTTACAAAAGGAGCACACGTTTGGTCACGGACAAAATCATGCGGATTGAATGACTTGCATTGTCTGCACCGCGCTTTGGGCAGTTCGCGTTGCACTTACCGCATCGCTTGGCCTTCTTGACAAGAAGTCCGCAGTCAACGAGTCGAGCCCAAAGTCGCTGGAGTACACTTTTTCTGTGCCCTCTTTGGTGAAGAATTTTGGTCCGGAGGTCGCAAGACCCTCAATGCCAGCCAAGAAAATTCCGTCGTCGCCAGTTCGCTGCGGATGGGCAAGCAACAGCAGCGAACTCTACATTCGCTACCACGATGAAGAGTGGGGCGTGCCCGTTCACGACGACCGCACGCTTTTTGAGTTTCTGATTCTCGAAGGGGCGCAGGCCGGACTGAGTTGGAGCACAATTCTCAACAAGCGCGAAAACTATCGCCGCGCTTTCGACAATTTCGTCCCCCAGCGCGTCGCCCGCTACGATCGTCGAAAGGTCCAGCAGCTGTTGCGCGATCCCGGCATTGTCCGCAACAGGTTGAAAATTGCTTCGACAGTAGAGAACGCCAGGGCTTTTCTGCGCGTGCAGGAAGAATTTGGCAGCTTCGACCGTTATATCTGGCAATTCGTCGGAGGCAAGCCACGAGTGAACGGGCGCAAGTCTCTGAAGCAGGTCCCGGCGCGTACCGCCGAGTCCGACGCAATGAGCAAAGACCTCAAGCGCCGCGGGTTCAACTTTGTGGGCTCGACCATCTGCTATGCCTTCATGCAGGCCGTGGGGATGGTGAACGATCACGTTACCACTTGTTTTCGTTACCGTTCATTGTGTCTGTAAACTTGCGTAGGATGGTATTACTCGCCGGGGACTAGGGTCCATCATCTTGCTTGACGTATTCCGCCCGCAACGGGATATCCTGTACGTAACATCCCTTTGGCTCGGGACCTGCGAATGCGCATTGCGAGCAAGATGTTCCGACGTCTGCCCATCGCTCGAAAATTACTCGCCATCGTCGCAGTCTTTGTCATCATCGTTGTGTGCGTGTTCTACCTGGGCGTCTTCCGCTCAGACATTCTTTCGGGCGTGCGTGCGTACGTAGGCGGCGAGGGTCTCTGGTCGAAGGCAGAAAAACAAGCGGTCCTCAGCCTGACCGGGTTTGCCGAAACTCACGACGAGCAGGACTATCGCGAATATCTCGCCGAGATATCGGTTCCAATCGGCGACAAAGAGGCAAGGCTGGAGCTTCAAAAGCGCGCACCGGATTTTGCCGTCGTGCGGCGGGGATTCGTGCAGGGCCGCAACGACCCCGAAGATGTCGAGAGCATGGCAACGCTGTTCCGCCGCTTTGGCGGCATCGGCTATATGGCCCGAGCCATTGCGGTCTGGACCGAAGGTGACCGGCACATTGACGAACTCCGCAGGCTTGCAGGCCAATTACATGAAGAGGTGAACTCCGCCCAGCCGGATCAGGTGAAAATTCAACGGACCGTCGGGCAGATTACCGCTGTTGATGCCCGGGTCACGCCATTGGAAGATGAATTTTCCGCGACGCTCGGCGAAGGAGCGCGCTGGATCAATCGTGTGTTGTCGTTGGTAATTTTGATCGCGAGTGCAATCCTGCTGCTGATCGGAATCGGCATCTCGACCGCAGTCCTGAATCAGATTCGCAACTCGGAAGAAAAGTACCGCAATCTTATCAATACCGACAAAGACGCCATCCTGGCCGTCGATTCCGATACCCGCTTGATACTCGAAGCGAATCGGCAGGCCTGCGATCTGCTGGGCTATTCGGAAGCGTCGCTGGTCGGGATGCCCGAATTCCGCCTGTATCCCGCACAGAAAGCAAATCAGGAACTCCTGACAGCGGACTCTGCGAAATTCGGACCTGGCCGCGAGTTGGAATTGCAGCGCGCGGACGGTGCAATCATTCCCGTAGAAGTCAGCGCCAGCGTAACGGAGTTAGGCGGCAAATCGGCGATTCTCGCCATCTTTCGCGATCTTCGTGAGCGCCTTCAGGCGGCTGCGATCCTGCGCCGCAGCGAAGAACGTTTTGGCTATCTCATTCAAAATCTTTCAGACGTAATCACCGTAGTTGCGGTCGATGCGACCATGCTTTATCACAGTCCATCAATCGCGAGGGTGACCGGTTATACGCCTTCCGACTTGTTGGGAAAAAGTTTTCTCGACTTCATTCACCCGGAGGACGAGGCCGCTGTGCGTGCTGCGCTTGAGCGTGTCACGCTGCGCGGGGGAAGCGCCGCGCCACCCGAGTTTCGTTTTCGCCATAAAGACGGCTCCTGGGTCTGGCTGGAATCGGTAGGAAATAACCTGCTGAACGACGTTGCCGTCGGCGGAATCGTGATGACCTCCCGCAACGTCACGGCACGGCGCGTGCTTGAAGATCAGGTGCGGCAATCTCAGAAAATGGAAGCCGTGGGTCGCCTTGCCGGCGGAATCGCGCATGACTTCAACAACATGCTGATGGTCATTCAGGGATACGCGGAGATCGTCTTGCAGGAAAACGGAATCACACCTGCGGTGACCAAGAATATTGAGACCATTCTCAGCACTACGAAGAGCGCAGCCAACCTGACCCGTCAACTGCTTTCCTTCAGCCGCAAGCACGCCTTCAGCCCGCAGGTGCTCGATCTGAATGCTCTGGTCAATCGCATCAGCGAGATGCTGCTCGGCCTGTTGCGCGAACAGATGGAGTTTGTGATCAAGCTGTCTCCGGATTCCTGCTGCATAAGCGCGGATCCCGGCCAAATCGAACAGGTGGTCATGAATCTCGTGGTCAACGCCCGCGACGCCATGCCGAAGGGCGGGAAACTGGTGCTGCAGACCGCGCAGGTGCATTCTGACGCGGCGCCGTCAGACAGTCCGCATGGCGCACTGGTCGGGGACTACGTGATGCTCTCTGTTTCCGACACCGGCGTCGGCATGGACGCCGCGACGCAAAATCGCATTTTCGAGCCCTTCTTTACAACCAAGAGCAAAGACGAAGGGACTGGCCTGGGATTGTCGGTGGTCTATAACATCGTTCGCGCCAGCAGTGGCCATGTGCGGGTGCACAGCGAACCCGGTAAGGGATCTACCCTCCAGGTGTTTTTCCCGAGGGTTGCGGGACGGCCGGCGGAGCCACCCGTCCAGCCTTTCGCGCAGCCTCTGCGGGTGGGCATGGAAACCGTTCTGGTGGCGGAAGATCAGCCCGATCTTCGTTGGATGATTTGTCAGTTTCTTCAGGCGCTCGGCTATTCAGTGCTGGAAGCCAAGGATGGCGGCGATGCGGTCGCTCTCGCGGAACAGTACAAAGGCGATATCGACGTCGTTCTGACCGACGTGGTGATGCCGCATGTTCGGGGATCGGAAGTCGCCCGCCGGCTCTCGGAGTCGCGTCCCGACATCAAAGTCATTTTCATGTCGGGATACACAGAAGGCGAAGTCGAGGGGCACAACATCGAACCGGAGACGCCTGCCGCGGCATTATTGCAAAAGCCGTTCGAACTCGACCGGCTGGCTGCAAAGATTCGCGAAGTGCTCGAAGCCAGGACCCGCCGCTGAAAAGCGCCAGAAGAGAGGGAATTCTTTCAGCGTGGATTTGCCGCCAAGGCGCTGACGGTTAAATACACCGCGACCAATCCCAGCAACAAAACCGCGCCTTCTACCCGCGTGGACCACACGTGCAGCGAGTCAAATTGTGCGCGTACCGGATTATCGATCGGCACTGTGCTGAAGTCGCCCACTGAAGCGCGCAGCGTATCCATCCGCGGAATGATCCAGAACTGCGAAAACAGTGTAAGAGCGAGCATCAGGCAGATGAAAATGTGTCGCGCTGCGAAGACGTGCGCGGTTCCGTTGGTCAAATAACTGTAAAGCAACGAGCAGACGAGGAAGACGATTCCAGAAAAAATCGCGATCCAATGCAGCTTTCCGAGTGCGCGTCCCACTACATTCCCGGCGAGATGCGTGTTGGGCAGAACCTGAAACGCGGTGGGCGCAAGTACGAAGGCAAAGAAGATCAAGCCGCCGATCCAGACAACGAGCGATAAACCCATCAGGAAGCGCAGGAAAGACATGATGCAGGGATTATATTCAGCCTTGTCATCCTGAGCGAAGCGAAGGACCTATGCATTTTTTTGCCGCCGGCAACGGTGCATAGATTCTTCGCTTCGCAGAGAATGGCAAGTCGGGGCGAGTGGATCCAGTTACACCGGTACCGGCACGTTCTCGATGATCTCTTTCAGCACCTGGTCAGACTGTTCCGACTTTTTCAGGGTTGAAGCGTAAAGGCCGTTGACCACGATCCGGTGGGCAAACACAGGAACCACCAAGGGCTTGATGTCTTCCGGAATGCAGAACGAGCGGCCTTCGAGGAAGGCCATGGCTTGCGCGGCGCGGTAGAGCGCTTGCGATCCGCGGGGAGAAACGCCAAGAGACAGAAATTCCGATTCGCGCGTGCGGCGCACGATTTCGAGGGCGTAGCTGATGAGCGAGTCATCCACTCGGATGCTCTTCACCGCTTCCTGCATTTCCAGCACGTCCGCGCCTGTAAGAACGGGGCGCAAGTCGGCCAGATGTGAAGCGCCCGCTTCCGAGCGCAGAATCTGTCGTTCAGCCTGCGCGTCGGGATATCCCATGCGCACGCGCATCAGAAAGCGATCCAATTGTGACTCCGGCAACGGATATGTCCCGTAATGTTCCACGGGATTCTGGGTCGCAATTACCAGAAAGGGCTGCGGCAATTCGTAGGAGTGCGCGTCAACGGTGACCTGGCCTTCGTTCATGGCTTCGAGCAATGCCGATTGCGTCTTCGGCGTGGTGCGGTTGATTTCGTCTGCGAGCAGCACATTGGTGAAGACCGGGCCGCGCTTGAATTCGAACTGCTGCTCCAGTGCCGAATAGACAGAAATGCCAATCACGTCTGACGGCAGCATGTCGCTGGTGAACTGCACGCGCTGAAAGGTGCAATCGATGGCGCGGGCCAGCGCCTGACCGAGCGTCGTCTTGCCGACTCCGGGAACGCCTTCGATGAGCAGGTGTCCGCGCGCGAAAACGCTGACGAGCGCGAGGCGGACGACATCGTCTTTGCCGCGAATCACGTGGCGCAGGGCGTTTTCAAGTTCGGCAGCTTTGTGAGAAACAGCGATGGCAGCTTCTGGCGACATTGGATGGGATTCTACTATTGCTGCTTGAGGGAATGAGAGTTACCTACGTCACTCGAAGCTTTTAGCTTCTAGCTCCTAGCCTTTAGCTACAACAAACGATTTCACGCATTTTTGAACACTCCTACAGAACGCATCAAGCGCCTCCCCTTGCGGTATATGCCAATGGTTTTGCTAATAGCTAGGAGTTAGCAGCTAGAAGCTTATTGTTGAAACTCCGCAGGCCGTCCCGTCAGCCGTTCAATTCGTTTCGCGATCGGCGGGTGCGTCGAGAACAGCCCAGCGAAGTTAATCCCCAGGAACGGCTGAATGATGAAGAGGTGGGCCGTTGACGGGCTTGCCTGCATTGGCACGCGGCGCGAATAGGAGTCGAGCTTTTGCAGGGCGCTGGCCAGCGCATATGGATTTCCCGTGTAGTGCGCTCCGGACGCGTCCGCCTGATATTCGCGCGATCGCGAAACCGCTAACTGGATCAATGTTGCAGCGATCGGGGCGACGATGATCATGAACAATGCCGCCAACCCGCCGCCGCGGTCTTCGCGGTCGCGGCCGCCGAATCCGCCGAAGATCATTCCCCACCTTGCCATACTCGCCAGCATGGTGATCGCGCCGGCGATGGTCGCGGCGACAGAGCTGATCAGGATGTCGCGGTTGCTGACGTGCCCGAGTTCGTGCGCCAGAACGCCTTCCATCTCTTCGTCGTTGAGAAGCCCCAGAATTCCGTGCGTGACCGCGACGGAAGCATGACTTGGATTGCGTCCCGTGGCAAAGGCGTTCGGCGACTCGGTTGGAATCACATAGATCTTCGGCATCGGGATGCCGATCTTCTGGGTCAGCCGCTCGACGATCTCGTAGGCACGCGGCAGTTGCTCGCGCGTGACCGGCTGGGCGCGGTACGCCGCGAGCGCGATCTTATCGGAGAAGAAGTACGAGACGAAGTTCATGATCGCCGCGAAAATCAGCGCCAGGACCATTCCTCTTTGCCCACCGAAGGCGCGGCCAATGAACAGAAGCAGCAGCGTGAGAGCCGTCAGCATGA
>DATAUY010000059.1:0-5162 GCA_036268025.1 Candidatus Sulfotelmatobacter sp.
CGGTAGGGCTCTTTGGTGGTGCTGACATCGAACCAGCCTTCTTTATTCCAAGACTCGGAATCCTTTAGCTCCGCGACTTTCTTCGCGCAGTCGCTGATCAGGCCGTCGACCAGCGTGACCTGCGCGCCGTAGTAGTCGCACTCGACGCGGTTGGCGAGCGGTACATCTTTTGGCATGAAGATGTGGGCTTCGAGTCCAGCGGCAGCGGAGTAGGCCGCTAGCGCGCTGGCGGCGTTACCGGCGGAGGGGATTGCGAGCTTTTTCAATCCGAAGTGGCGGGCCATGGTAACGGCGGCGGAGAGTCCGCGGGCCTTGAACGATCCGGTGGGATTGAGGCCTTCATCTTTTATATAGACGTTGGGGAATTCGCGGCTGGCGAGCATGGGCGTGAAGCCTTCGCCTAGCGAGACGGGGTTGGCATCGGGCAGGACGGCGTCATAGCGCCACATGGTGGGGGCGCGCCCGGCCAGGCGGGCGGAGGAGAAATTGCGCTTGATGGCGGCTAGATCGTAGCGGGCATAGAGGATGCCTGCGTCTTTGGGGCAGACCGATTGCGGGCGGTCGGCGGGATAGTGTTCTCCGCAGCGCGTGCATTCGAGATGGGTCAGCATGAAGGAGTGAGTTTAGCAAAAGAGAAGTGGTCGGTGGTCAGGTCTTGCGTCGAGAACGACCGCAGATGGCTCTCACACGGACACTGCTGATGCACGCGAGATCCTCGGCCCGCCGGTAAAAGCGCGGGCCTTCGGGATGACGACCGCCTTAGGTTCGGCCAAAACGGTCGGGCTATTGCTGTGTCCGGGACAATTCTCATGCGTGCTATATTGCGACTCGATGGGATCGTTTCTTTTCTTCGCATTTTCGTGGTGGGCGATTTTGCTGCGGATCGTGGCGATTGTTCACTTTATCCGGCGGCGGCCGAACTTTTTCTGGATCTTTGTGATCTTGTTTCATTGGGTCGGGGCGCTGGCTTACATCCTTGTGGAAGTGGTTCCGGATGCGGGGCTGCTACGGGGTTCATTTCAGGTGTTTCCGCGGCGAAAGAGGATCAACGAACTGGAACGCGCGATTTTGGACAATCCGTCCGCGGGGAATTACGAGGAACTTGGGCTGCTCTACCTGGATGACGGGAACTTTGCGCGAGCCAAGGCATGCTACGACAAGGCGCTTGCTTCGCGAAGTGATTCGATTGATCCGTTCTACCGGCGTGGGGTTGCGGAGGTTGAGTTAGGAGAGTTTGCTGCGGCTGTGCCCGATCTGGAGCGCACCGTGAGTTCCGACGCGGACTATGACCTGCATCGCGCCAAGGGATTGCTGGCATGGGCTTACGCGCAAACCGGACAGAACGAGAAGGCCAACGCTATGTTTCGCGAGGCCGTGCGGATTTCCACGATGTCCGAGACCTATTATCACTACGCTTTATTCCTAGAGTCGCAGGGACGAACAGCTGAGGCGCGGGTCTGGGCGCAGAAGATACTAGATAAGAAGGCGACGATGCCGGGGTATTTAAAGAGACGGGAGCGGGTTTGGTTTCGGAGGGCTAAGGGAGTATTGGGGAGAGTGCGGGCGTAGTTCTCGAACATGAGTTTCAGCAAACTCCTGGATCGATGTCATCCTGAAAGCCGGCGAAGCCGGGTTGAGGGACCGTACATCCGGGTACCGCTCTCGTGTCGTGGACAGGAATGCCTATGCTGCATGCGGTGAAAACGAAGCTCGCAGGCTGCATCGTCGGTGCTGACATTCGTAGGGTCGCTCCGAGAGCTGCCGCTCTCGTCAGGATGACACCGGAATTCTGTTACGCTTTCGGAGGAGATTCCCACTTCTCGCAAAAGACGCGAGAAATGGGGCACCCGGCGGGCGGGACGGCGGCGCTACTTTGATAGAATTTATTGAGTGACGAATTCGAAACCTGCCATCCGGCTGCTGGCGACCGATATCGACGGCACGCTGCTTAATCCACAATTTTCAATTTCTCAGGGCGATCTTGATGCCTTGCGCCGGGCACACGCTTCCGGGATCGAAGTTGTGCTTGTGACCGGACGGCGGCATACATTTGCTCTCCCCATCGCGCAGCAGCTTGGGTTTGATTTGTGGCTGATCAGTTCGAATGGGGCCGTCACCCGATCATTGGCGGGCGAGACTTTTCATCGCGACATGATGCCGGTTGAGACTTGCCGGCAGTTGTGTGGAGCGATGCGGGAGTTTCGCGGCAATACGGTTCTGACTTTCGACAAGGAAACGAAGGGCGCGATTGTCCTGGAGCACATGGACGAACTCACTACCAGCATCCGGCGATGGCTGGAGAAGAATATGGAGTACATCGACTTTGTCGTCCCGATCGAGGATGCCCTGATTAGCAATCCGGTGCAGGCGATGTTCTGCGGCACGCTGGCTCGGATGAATCAGGCGCTTACCGCGATCGAGTCCGCAGGGATGGGTGGGGCCGTGACGGTGCTTCGGACGATGTATCCCGCGCGAGATTTGTCGATGATCGACGTACTGAATGCCGGATGTTCGAAGGGAGATGCGCTGGAGCGCTGGGCGCGCCATCGCGGGTATCACCGCGACGAGGTCATGGCCGTCGGTGACAACCATAACGACGTGGAAATGCTTGAGTTCGCGGGACATCCGGTTATCATGGGAAATGCGTGCGAGGAGTTGCTCGGCCGCGGCTGGCGGGTGACTCGTGGCAATGATGCCTGTGGAGTAGCGGCTGCGGTGGAAGTAGCACTTGGCAGCTAGCAATTACCATCTTGGTGGTCGGCAGCTTTTTTTAAATGTTTCGCCTTTGTTCATATCGGCGGTTTGGAATCGTCGCCTTAGTGGTCGCGATGGCGCTTCCCTGTCTTGCCGACGAGATTGCCGTACTAAAGAATGGTTTTTCGATCAGGCATGCGCGCCGGGAGGTTGTCGGCGAGATCACGCGCCTGTATGTGAGTAAAGACGGCGCGAGTTTTGTTGACGTCCCCACGGCGCAACTGGACCACTTTGAAGCAGCGCCGGAATTGCCGGCGGCGTTGGCTGCGGCTTCCAGTTCGCATACCCCAGCAGCGGCAGTTCCTTTTGCTTCTATCCCCAAAGATGCCAATGCTTCCCGCGTGAATGTGACGCCGAGACTTGCTGCGCGGCCTAAGGCGGATATTTCGGATGTGGTGAACGAGGCCAGCGGAAGGTACCGGCTTGATCCCGATCTGGTGAACAGCGTGATCAAGGCCGAGAGCGGATTTAACGTGCGTGCAGTATCCCCGAAAGGCGCGCAGGGGCTTATGCAGTTGATGCCGGGAACCGCTTCACAGCTTGGGGTTCCAAACGCCTTCGATGCACAAGCAAATGTTGAGGGCGGGACGAAGTATCTGCGCGAGTTGCTGGAGAAATATAACTTCGACATAGTGAAAGCACTGGCTGCTTACAACGCAGGCCCGCAACGCGTGCAGCGGTTTGGGGGGGTGCCTCCGTATTACGAGACTCGGGCTTATGTGGCGCGGATCGTCCGGGACTTCAATAAAAAAAAGGTGGCGCAGCAGAAGGCTGCTGCCACGGCTGCGAAGAAGAGCAGTCCTTCCAAGGTCGCTGTGGCGAAGGCCACCGCTCCTGCTGCGAAGCCGGAAGCTAAAGCCGTCGCAAAGTCTTCGGCTCCGGGCAAATAGATTTTCTCTGCACGCACTGCTGAATCTTCTTCTACTTTCTTTTGACCTTCCATCTCATAAGCTTCTTCACTCGTTTGACCATGTTCCCGGTGTCGGTTACCTTTGGGGGTGCCGTTTCCCGATTCCCATTACTGGGATCGCGGCGCGAAGATTTTCCCTTCATGGACAAAAAGCGAATCCTGGCCAGCGTAGCGGTGTTCCTTATTCTGGCTATTCTGGTTTATCTGCAATACCGCCATTGGCGTACGTTCGACTGGGGCACATTTTGGAGTCAGACCGGCCGGGTCAATAAGTGGCATGTATTTCATGGAATTGCGCTTATCTATCTCGGGTATTTCATGAGGGCCGTGCGGTGGAAGATTTTTCTCAATCCCATGCGGCCGAAGACGCGAACGGTTGACATGATTTCCCCAACGCTGGTGGGCTTCACAGGACTCGCTCTGCTGGGGCGGGCCGGGGAATTCATTCGCCCTTATCTGATTGCGCGGCGGACGGATCTGCCCGTGTCGTCGCAGATCGCGGTGTGGGGCGTGGAGCGGATCTTTGACATCGGCGCTTTCACGGTGCTGATGATGCTGGCGATCTTTCTGCCGAGCGCGTTGCCGTCGATTCCTCATCCGGAGTATTACCTTCGCTTCCGCGAACTGGGATTCGTTCTAACTGCGCTGGTTGCCGGAACAACGATTGCGGCGATTGTGATCCGGCGAAAGGGAGATTCCGTCGCAGTCTGGCTGGAACGGAGGTTTGGCCACCTTTCGTCGAACCTTGGGCACCGGCTGGGACAAAAAGTGCGCGAGTTTGGCATGGGGCTGAATACAATCCACGGGCCGTGGTCGATGCTCTGGCTGACGGTGGTTTCCGTAGGCATGTGGTACGTGATCGCGCTTGCTTATCACGAGGTCACGCATTCATACGGCGTCGATGCGCTCGAAATTCCGGTGTCGCAGCTTTTGATTCTTATGTTTTCGAGCATGCTGGGATCGATGCTACAGTTGCCGGCTGTTGGCGGAGGATCACAGATGGCGACGATTGCCACGCTCTCGAGCGTGTTCGACGTGCCGGCGGAGTTGGCTGCGAGTTGCGGCATTTTATTATGGCTGGTGACGTTTGCTGCGGTGGTACCTTCCGGTTTAATCCTGGCGCATCATGAGAGATTGTCGTTGAGGAAGTTGTCGGTAGAAAGCCATCGGCAGACGGAATGAAGCGAAGCCAAGCTCTTTATTAGAACCTATTCAGCTATTAGAACCTATTCAGCGGATCGCCTCATTCGACAGATTCCAGTAAAACCTAAGCCATTAAGGACATAAAGAATCACTAAGCAACTTCGACCAGGTTTCTTATTGCCTTTGCGCGCTTCGTGCATTTGCTAATCCAAAGGTCATCGAAGCGCACTCTAATTCCTACCCAACGGGACAGTCTTAACGACTGTCCATCCGCACGCGCGTGCTGCACGTTTGCGCCGTCGTTTGTTCAAGATACAACTCAACCCAAAGACCAGAATGCCGATTCTTATGCTGA
>DATAUY010000060.1:0-28259 GCA_036268025.1 Candidatus Sulfotelmatobacter sp.
CGTCACGATTCTCACACCGCCTGCGGGACAGATTTGTACTCTCGGCAGCACCGCAACCGGAATCATCACGGCGGACGTAACCGTGCCTGTCACCTGCACCTCTGCGGCCGTGTTGACTCTGAGCGCATCCGTCACAGGACTCTCCGGCACTCTCGTCCTGCAGGACGACGCCGGCCAGTTGCTGACCTTCACTACCAACACAACGCAGACCTTCTTGAATGCCTACGTCAGCGGCGCGACTTACGCCGTCACGATACTCACTCAGCCCACAGGGCAGACTTGCACTCTGGGCATCAACGCCACCGGTACGATTACCGTAAATACTACGGTCCCGGTCACCTGCACCACGGCGTTGTTCAACATCAACGTGTCCGTCACTGGATTGACGGGCACCGGGCTGGTCTTCCAGGACAACCTCACTGACAATCTTCCCGTCCCGACGAGCGGAACCTTCACGTTCGCGACCCAGATTGCCAACGGCGCGGGCTATGCTGTGACGATTCTGACCCAGCCTTCCGGCCAGACTTGCACACGCGGCCCGAACGCTTCGGGTATAGTCAACGGCGCCGACGTCACGGTCGCCGTCACGTGCGGAGCGACGACGACCTACCAGATTACCGTCGCCGTCACCGGCTTAACTGGAACACTGATCGTGCAGGATGATCAAAGCGAGAACCTGACGTTCACAACGGACAGCAGCCAAATGTTCCCGCACCTGTATCCGGGCGGATCGAGTTATTCCGTCACGGTGACTTCGCAGCCGACGGGCCAAGACTGCCAGCTCGGCGCCAATGCCAGCGGCACAATCAATGCCAATACCACCGTCACCGCGACCTGCACCACTAGCACGAACACGGGCGAGTGGACGTGGGTCAACGGCCAGAACATCGTCGCGGTTCAAGGAACCTATCCTCCGAATACTCCGGCAGAACCGGGCACGCGCTATGGGTCAGCGACCTGGCTTGACGCTTCGGGCAATTTCTGGCTCTGGGGCGGAATTGGCTACGACATCAACGGTCCCACGGTAGGTTGCACTAACTGCGGCTCGAACGAGAGCGTGTTAAGCGACCTGTGGGAATTCAAGAACAGCGCCTGGAATTTCAAAGGCGGCCAGGCGACCACCGGCCAGTGCTTCGACTTCCCCGCCTCAACCGCGCAGACCGGAAGTCCCAGCGCACGATCCGACGCTATGAGCTGGATTGATCTCTCTGGGAACCTGTTCATGTTCGGAGGATACGAAGCCTACAACGTCCCCGGCAACTGCAACCTCGCTGACGCCTTCAATGATTTGTGGGAGTACAGTGTCAGCGCCAATACATGGACATGGGTGGGCGGATCCTCGACCGAGAAAACCAAGGGCGTATACCCCGCCACCGTCGGCGGAACCGGAACTCCGGGGGCGCGCTACTGGAGCACGGGTTCCCGCGACTCCAACGGCAACTTCTGGATGTTCGGCGGCTACGCCTATGACTCAGGTGGAACCCTGGGCTATATGAATGACGTCTGGGAATGGAACGGCACCACATGGACATGGGTAAGCGGCTCGAAGACGCACGACCCGGTAGAGACAGCCACAGTCCCGGGGGGAAGAGCCGGCGCCAACTCGTGGATCGATTCCAGCGGGAATTTCTGGATCTTTGGCGGAGTTGGATGGGACTCGGCGGGCGACGCCGGGGAAATGAACGACCTCTGGACGTTCAACACCTCGACCAGCAAGTGGACGTTCGTCAAAGGCTCGATGACGGCCGATCCGGTTGGAAGCTACGGAACCCAGGGCGTCGCCAGTTCCACCAACGTTCCCGGCGGACGTGCGTGGGCCACGAGCTGGATTACTCCGAGTGGGGACGTCTATATCCTCGGAGGCCAGCAGCTCGGCAGCGGCCTGCTCAACGACCTCTGGAAGTACAGCGGTGGCGAGTGGACATGGGTCGCACCTGCAATGCCATCCGATGGCTCCCAGTTCGTAAATGAGCTGGGACTCTACGGAACTAAGACCGTCGGCGATACCGCGAATGCTCCGGGCAGCCGCGAGCAAGGCATGGGCTGGGCCGATGCCAGCGGCAATCTCTGGCTCTTCGGTGGATTCGGATGGGGCACGATCCCGGTCACTTCGGGGACGAACGTACATTCGGGCACCGACTCCCTGAATGATGTATGGGAGTTCCAGCCGTAGAAACGATTAAGTAATTCGGAAATTGCTAATTGAGTAGCTGAAAGCGATTTGTGGCGCGGGCACTCCTGCCCGCGCTTTTCTTTGGGACTGGTAGACGATGATGAAAAAGACGAATGCGAGAATCGAAAACAAGCTCGACGACGCGGCTTTCGGTTTTTCAATTACTCAATTACAAATTTCCCAATTACTCAATCTACCGGCTGTACTGGTTCTTCTTCTTGTCAGCGTGGCGTTCGACGGCAAGCTGAATCAGTCGGTCAATCAGGTCCGAGTATTCCAGTCCCGACGCCGCCCACAGCTTGGGATACATGCTGATCGAAGTAAAGCCCGGCATAGTATTGATCTCGTTCAGGTATATCTTTCCGATCTTCTTTCCGGAAGCCGGCTCCATCAGGAAATCCACGCGGGCCAGGCCTGAGCAATCAACGGCTTTAAACGCCTGGATTGCCATCTCCTGAACTTTTTTCGTCTGTGCTTTGGTCAGCTTCGCGGGAATGATGAGCTGCGAGCCTTCGTCCAGATACTTCGCGTTGTAGTCGTAGAACTCTTTGACCGGAACAATCTCGCCCGGGATGGAAGCGCTAACCTCATCATTGCCGAGTACCGAACACTCGATCTCGCGTGCCTTACCTTTGTTGCCACCAACTCCCTGCTCGATGACGATTTTGCGGTCGAATTTGGCCGCCTCTTCAATGGCGGGCCCAAGCTCCTTGCGGTTGTGGGCCTTGCTGATTCCCACGGATGATCCCAGATTCGCCGGCTTCACGAACACCGGATATTTCAGCTTGTTCGAAACCACGTCCTCGACTTTCTTCGGATCTTTCTGCCAGGCGCTGCGGAGAATCGTTACGTGCTTCACGATCGCGATTCCCGCGGCAAGAAACAAAGACTTCATGATGTCTTTGTCCATGCCGGCCGCTGAACCGAGCACGCCCGCGCCGACGTAAGGAATGTCCGCGAGTTCGAGGAGGCCCTGGATTGTCCCATCTTCGCCGAATGTGCCGTGCAGCACGGGGAAGATAACATCAACGTTGATCGCGCGGTCCGCAGCCCGGCGCAGAAGAGAAGCGTCGGTCTGAAACGGCATCAGCCCGCTCTGCCGATGCACCGGCTCGGGAGGCACGACCACGGCTTCCCCTCGCGCCAGCACAGCAGCCGATTCAGTGTTCTGCGGATCGCCCGCCCGCAGATGCCGCGGCTCAAGCACCAGCTTTCCGGTCAGCAGATTCTCGGCAGACTCGGCCGTGAGCCAGCGCCCATCTTTCGTGATTCCGATAGGCACGACTTCATACTTATCTTTATCGATTGCGTTGAGAACCGAAGCCGCCGAGAGCAACGAGACTTCGTGCTCTCCGCTGCGTCCGCCAAAAAGCACGCCAATCCGGAGCTTATTCATGACGTTCCAGTGTGGACGGCGGGCGAGCGGCTCGTCAATCGCAGCAATGGTTCCGAAAGAACAAGACCTTTCGCCACGGATTTGCACGGATGATCACGGATAAAGCGAAAAGAAAAGGGGTGCGCCATTTCTCGCGTTCTTTGCGAGAAGTGGAGTTTTATCTGTGATGATCGGTTTAAATCCGTGGGAGAAGCTTCGAGAGGACCTCGGCCCCGGACATCTACGGACTGCCACAGATAAGACCTTTTCTTACGCTTTATCTGCTTTATCTGCTTTATCCGTGATCATCCGCGTAAATCCGTGGCCAAGGACTACAGGATTTTCTTTCCGAAGGCCGATAGCGCCAATTCCACCGCCAAATCAGCGGTCCGGTTGTGCTCATCAATCACAGGATTCACTTCCACGATCTCGAAGCTCAACATGCGTCCGTGGTCGGCAATGATCTCCATCGCGAGATGCGCTTCCCGATAAGTCGCGCCTCCGCGAACCGGCGTGCCGACTCCGGGCGCGTCTTCGGGATCGACCCAATCCATGTCGAGGGAGATATGATACCCAGCTGTCCCGCGCCCGGCCATGCGCAAAGCTTCTTCCATCACCGTGCGCATTCCACGCTCGTCAATGTCGCGCATGGTGAACACGCCAATGCCGGTCTTCCGCACATTTTCTTTTTCGACCGCATCGATGTCGCGCACGCCCACGAGCACACAGTTCTCCGCCTGCACCTTAGGAGAGAAGTCGAAAATGTTGGCCAGGTCGCCCGGCCACAGCCCCATCAACGCGGCTAGCGGCATGCCATGCACGTTGCCGCTCGGAGAAGATTCGGGCGTGTTGATGTCAGTGTGAGCATCGATCCAGATCAATCCCACGCGCTGCTTCTGCCGCCGGTAAAATTCCGCGACGCCTGAAACCGTTCCCGCCGCCATGGAATGGTCCCCGCCAAGGGAAAGCGGCACTCTGTTTGCCTCAAGCGTTTTGAACACGAGCTCTGCGTGCTTGGTGCAGGTGGCAGTAATCTCTTTCAGATATTTCGCGTTCGCTGCGCCTTCTTTTTTCTGCTCCGGGATCGCAACCGCAACGTTGCCCCCGTCTTCCACTTCGTGACCCAAAGCCTCAAGTCGCGCCTCAAGCCCAGCCACGCGCACGGCGGACGGACCCATATCCACGCCGCGCCGCGATTGGCCAAGGTCAAGCGGCACTCCGATTACACGGATTTTTCGAGTGTTAGCGGTTGCTGTCATCATGGTGCCTTGCTGATTCTTGGAAGGCGATTCACCGCCGAGTTCGCAGAGAGCGCCGAGTCAGGAAATTCATTCACAATCCTTTTGATCCCATTCTTCAAAACTCGAACATGGAAGTTGATGATCAGCCCGACTTTCTTTGCAGAAAGACGCAGATACGAGAGCAACTGCGCGTCGTGAATCGGGGCTAGCTGTTCGACAACCTTGATTTCAACGACCACTGAATCTTCGACGACGAGATCGAGTCGATATCCACAATCGAGTTTCACTTCTCGGTACACAATCGGCATCGGCAGAGGTTTTTGCTCTTCAACCGCCGATGCGCCTTGATGACCGCGCCGATGATTCGACGAGTAATGGCGTCGAGTCTATCCTTCTCGTCCATGCTTTTGCTTTTCTCGGCGTTCTCAGCGTATTCGGCGGTGAAAATTTACGGATAAAGCCTATACAGCATCCTCGGAAATGGAATCGTCTCCCTCACGTGCTCCAGCCCGCAGATCCACGCCACGGCGCGCTCTATGCCCATGCCGAATCCCCCGTGAGGCACGCTCCCGAACTTGCGCAGGTCGAGATACCACTTGAACGCCTCTTCCGGCAAGCCATGCTCGTGAATGCGCTGAAGCAGCAATTCATACGACGCCATGCGTTGCGAGCCGCCGATAATTTCTCCGTAGCCTTCGGGCGCGAGTACATCCACGCAGAGGGCAAGGTCCGGCCGCTGCGGATCGGGCTCCATATAAAACGCCTTCACTTTCGCCGGATAGCGATGCACCATCACCGGCTTGTCGAACTGCGCCGAAAGATAAGTTTCGTCCGGAGACCCGAGGTCACCACCCCATTCGAATTTCGATTCCAACGCGCCCTTCGCGTGACCCTCTTGCAGATTCTTCACGGCATCGTCATAGCTGATGCGCGGAAATGGCGCCTCGATTTTTTCCAGCTTGGAAATATCCCGCCCAATGGTTTGCAGATCGGGCTTTCGCCGTTCGAGGCACCGCTTCACCAGAAAGCTGATGAGTCCCTCGGCGAGTTCCATCACGTCGTCGAGCGTCGCATAAGCAACTTCGGGTTCGACCATCCAGAACTCGGTGAGATGTCGCCGTGTCTTCGATTTCTCCGCGCGAAATGTGGGCCCGAACGAATAGACCTTGCCCAACGCCATCGCGGTCGCTTCCACATAGAGCTGCCCGGATTGCGTGAGGAACGCCTGCTCGTCGAAATAATCGACGGGAAACAACGTGCTCGTTCCCTCGCATGCAGCCGGGGTAATGATCGGTGGATCGGTCAGCGTGAATCCGCGATCGTCGAAGAAATCGCGCGCCGCCTTGATGATCTCCGCCCGCACGCGCAAAATCGCCGCCTGCCGCTGCGAGCGCACCCAGAGATGCCGGTGCTCCATCAGGAAGTCGGTGCCATGCTCTTTCGGAGTGATCGGATACGGCGCAGACTCCGGCACGCGCTGCACCACCTGTACGTTGGCCACGTCAAGTTCGTATCCGCCGGGCGCGCGTTTGTCGGCGCGGACCTTGCCCTCGACTATTACGCTCGACTCCTGCGTCAACGTCTTGATCGCGTCAAAGACTTCCGGCGTGACGGCATTCTTGGGAACCACGCCCTGAATAATCCCGGATCCGTCACGAAATTGCGGAAACAGCAGCTTCCCGCTCTCGCGCAGGTTATAAAGCCAGCCGCGGACCGTGACAGTCTGCCCGTCATGCTTGCCGATCTCTGTGATGGTCGTGACTTGTGACATATGTCTAAGAAAACGAATTCACCGCCGAGCGCGCTAAGCAATAAATTCTGTTTTCGTTTTTCTCGGCGCTCTCGGCGATCTCGGCGGTAAAAAGCCTCTATGCACTTTCCAGCTTCTCGAACACCCCAGCCAACTTCTCTAGCGGATTGACTTTCTCATCCTCGCCGAGTTCCAGCAACAGCGGCGGCGTCTGCGGAGCCGACCGCAGCAGTTCCATCGCCTCTTTCCAGTCAATCGTTCCCTGCCCCGGCCACAGGTGCGAATCTTTGTCTTTGTTATTGTCGTGGACGTGCGTCGATCGAATGTAATTCCGCAGGATCTCGAAGCTTTCGCGCACCGAGCCCATAATGTGCGCGTGCCCGAAGTCGAAGCAGACGCCAACGTCATCGAAGTGCGCGCTGCGGATCATTTCCACCAGACGTTCCGGCATCGAAAGCTCGTTCGGAATGTTTTCCAGCAGAATCCGCACCCCAAGCGGCTTGGCAAACGCCCGCAGATGCTCAACCGAGGTCATCGCATCTTCGAATTTCTTTTCGCTATAGCTTTCGTTCGGAGTGCCCAGGTGCTGGACCAGAAAACGAAACGGAATCTGTTCGGCGATTTCCAGAGCGCGCTTGATCTCGTCCATCGCGTCAACCCGGCTGGCGCGGTCTGTCGAAGCAATATTGATCGGCGGAGCCCCGGCGCGTCCCCATTCATAATCGGCATAGAGCGGAGCATGCACTGAATTGAGGGGCACGCCGCTTCCCTGAAACCACTCGGCGATTTCCTTCACATGCGCTTTGCGGTTGGCATAGTCCAGATGCTGCCGCGCGGCGAAGATCTCAATCGCCTGCACGCCCGCCCGCACCAACCCGTCAAGAATCCCCGGATGCAAGCGCTCTTTTACGAACAAGTAGGTTGAAACTGCTCTTTGCATGAAAAACCTTTAGAAGGATTGTTGACTTTGTGATGTTGAGAACTCGATTGGAAAAAAACAAAACCTGCGCGAGGTTTTCAATCGAAAATCATCAATCGCTAAATCGACAATGGTCTAGTATCCCACAGCCTTGCCGTTACTGTTCCGCCCATCGGTTGCGCCGTAGCGTGCGCCCGTTTTCTCGTCAATCGCAATGCACTCCGCATCGCTCCAATATGGCGATTCGCCGTTCGGCCCGAGCCCGATCTGGATTTTATATCCCATTTTTCGGAGCAGATTCAGCGTATCGGGCGAAGTCCATTTTTCTACGTTCACCACGTCCGGCAGCCACTGGTTGTGAAATCGCGGCGCATTCACAGCTTCCTGAATGTTCATTCCGTAATCGACCATGCCCATCAGAACGTTCGCGACAGTCGTAATGATCTTAGAACTCCCCGGAGATCCCAACACCATCACGGCCCTGCCGTCATGCACCACAATCGTCGGAGTCATCGACGACAGCGGACGCTTTCCCGGCCCAATCGCATTCGCCGCTCCCTGAATCAATCCATCGGCATTCGGAGCGCCCGGCTTGGCGGAGAAATCGTCCATCTCGTCGTTGAGCAGGAACCCGAGCCCATCGGCCGTCACACGCGATCCAAACCAGTCGTTGATCGTCGTGGTCACAGCGACCGCATTGCCATCCGCATCTACGACAGAATAGTGAGTCGTATGATTTCCCTCATGCGGCGCGACCGCCGGCGGATGCGCCTCCGCGTATTGCTCTAATTCGCTGAAAATTTCGGGCCGCTTCAACTCTTTGCTGGCGCTGGCATGGGCAGGATCGATGCTCTCGCGCCATGCCGCCGCGTATTTCTTATCCACAAGCTGTGCTACAGGAATCTTCGAAAAATCCGGATCGCCCATGAACTCCGCTCGATCAAAAAACGCCCGCCGGAACGCTTCGACGGTATAGTGCATGGACTGCGCCGACCGGCTCTCCATTTTCCCAAGATCGTAGCCTTCGAGGATATTCAGCGACTCGATCAGCACCGTTCCCCCCGACGACGGCGGGGGCGAACTCAACACGTCATATCCGCGATAGCTTCCGCGCACCGGCTCGCGCTCTTTCACTTCGTAGTTGGCGAGATCGTCGGCGGTGATCAAACCGCCGCCTTTTTTCATTGCCGCAGCCAATTCCCGCGCCAGTGCACCGTGATAGAAGTCGTCTGGATCTTTTGAAATTCGCTCCAAAGTCCGCGCCAGATCGGGCTGGCGGAAAATCTCTCCCGGCTTGTAATAGTTTCCGTCGCGTTGAAACACCCGCCGCGACTCCGGAAACTCCGCCAGATGCCTGTCATGGAAATTTTCAGCCTCGCCCCATGTCAGTGCATAGCCCTCGCGCGCCAACTGGATCGCCGGGGCCATGACCTGCTTCAGCGCGAGCTTGCCGTATTTCTTTTCGGCGTACACCATGCCCGCAAGCGAGCCAGGCACGCCAATGGACTTGTAACCAATCTCACTCGCGCCGGGAATCACATTCCCCTGAGCATCGAGATACATGTCGCGTGTAGCCGCAGCGGGCGCTTTCTCGCGATAGTCGAGAAAATGTGCTTTTCCGTCAGCCATGCGGATCAGCATGAAGCCGCCGCCACCGATGTTCCCAGCCGGCGGAAGCACCACGGCGAGCGCGAACCCAGTCGCAACCGCAGCATCGACTGCATTGCCGCCCTTCTGCAGAATCTCCACTCCGACTTGGGACGCAAGAGCATGCACCGTGACCACCATGGCGTGCTTCGCCGGAACGGGAGCAGTCGAGCCCGCGGCAAAGGCGGCCAACGCGGCGCCCAATAGAACCAAAATGAATGATTTCAATCGAGATCGCATTGCCTGATGCGGTGAAGTCGATCTGGAGATGACTCTTGAGGCTAGCCGAGCGCGGCGGCACAGTCAAATCACGCAGATCGCAACTCCATATGAGCTTATCAATCTCGCGCAGGCGCTATTTCTTCTTCGAGCTTCGTGTCTGTTTATTTTTCTTCGAAATCTGCCGCGATTTCGATCTTGGCGCTTTCGCTTCTACCATTTCATACGACTGGCGAATCAATCGCCTCAATTCGTCATCGCGAAGCGCATCCAGCCGGTCTAGCATCACCCACTTGTATCGGCCAACGTAGGGCGCAGGAGCGATGTATTCCCTCTCGATCAACTCCGCAAAAGTATCCGGCACGCACTTGAAGCAGAGTCGCGCGGTGTCCAGCGTCACACTCGTGAAAATTTTCCCGCGAATCTTGAAACACAGGTCGTCGCCCCATTGCAGGTTCTCGGTCGCTCCCGGAAAAGCCAGGCAGAATTTGCGGATGCCATCAATATTCATGTTGCACTTAGAACCCCGGAGCTCTTAAACTGCAACAAAATTGCGCTGCCCGCCCGTCTGCATCTTCCGCTATATTTCCCGGCAAAACAAGAAGGTCGAACTATGGACATCCACGGCGTCGCACCGCTTCTCCAGGTCTTCGATATGGCGACTGCGATTCGCTTCTACCGCGATGTGCTGGGCTTCACCATGTGGAGCAGTTCTTCGCCCGGCGATGACTGCAATTGGGCTGGACTTCGCCTCAATGGCGCCGAGGTTATGCTCAACACCGCCTACGAGGAAGATTCCCGTCCTCCGGCGCCTGATCCGACGCGCATCGCGGCTCACGAAGACACTTGCCTCTTTTTCGGTTGCAAAGATCTCGATGCCGCTTACCAATACCTGCTCGCCCACGGTGTGAACCTTAATCCGCCGAAGGTCGCGCCGTATGGCATGAATCAGTTGTGGTTCAAAGATCCCGACGGCTACGGACTCTGTTTCCAGTATCCGGCAACGCAGGAAACCCATGACCAGTGGGTGAAAGCCTACGGAATCGAGCCGAAGACGTTTGCATAGGCGCCGATAAACGCCATTCGTCGCTCGGCGAGCTGGAGCAGTTGTTTTTTCCGCACAGATCATTCGTCTGCGAGAATCGAACAGCGCACCGAATCCCGCGGAATGAAGTCCGCTGCCCTGAGCTTGTCGAAGTGGGGATTTTCTGGATGTCCCAGGTTCCGAGGGTGGGGATTTCCTCGACCCGCAGGTTCTAAGGTTGCCCCACCCTTCGCGCCTTTCGAAGGGTGAGATTTCATTGCTGCATCTGCTTAATTACCAGAGAACAACAGTCATAGGCAGAACTTCAGATTAGACCGGACTTCGCTAATCTTCAACGGGGCGCAGCAAGCACTCGCTGAAAGCTGACGGCTGAGAGCTGAGAGCTGTTTTTCTACACCTGTTGCCGGTTCTCTCCCAGCGACACGTTCACGTCGATCTTCCGCTTGCTGCGGTAGATGGTGATCTTCACCGTATCTCCGGCGCGGTGATTGTCCATCATCTGCGCGAGGTCCTGCTCCTCTTCGACTTTTTGGCCGTCGATGGCAACGATCAGGTCGCCCCCCAGCATGATCGGAATGTTCCCGAGATACGCGCGCTCGGTACCGCCCCTCAGCCCCGCCTGATCAGCCGAACCACCCGGCGTGACCTGCACGATCAATAATCCGTAATCCACCGGCAGTCCCATTTCATCGGCCAGTTCCGGGCTGATTGGAATCGTACGCACGCCCAGCGCCGGGCGCCGCACCCGCCCTAGAGTCATCAGATCGTTAAGCACTGCCTTGGCCGTGTTGATAGGAATCGCGAACCCAATGCCGGCATTCTGCCCAACATTCGACAGAATCATTGTGTTGATGCCAATCACCTCACCGTGCCAGTTCATCAGCGGCCCGCCTGAATTGCCCGGATTGATCGCCGCGTCCGTCTGAATTGCCTCGTCGATCATCGCGCCATTTGGCTCGCGCACCGGACGAATCGAACTCACGATCCCACGCGTCATCGTCCCGGCCAAACCAAAAGGATTACCAATCGCATATACCTTCTGTCCCACTTGCAGATTTTTTGAGTCGCCAATAACCGCCGGAACCAGGTCCGGCGCCTTAATCTGAATCACCGCCAGGTCGTGCGGAGGATCGGTTCCGACCACCGTCGCTTTGTATTTCTTGCGATTGTGCAGCGTAACTTCCACTTGCCGTGCATCGGCGATTACGTGGTAATTCGTGAGGATGTGTCCTTCTTTATCAATGACGAAGCCCGACCCCTGGCCCTCTTGTGGCACGAGGCCATAGAAAAAATCGAATGTCATGGCGCGCGAGGTAATGTTCACCACCGATGGAATGTTCTTCTTGTAAACAGAGATGTTGTTCTGCTCTTCGCCATCAAGCGGCTCTCCGGGCGCAGCTTCGGTGATCTCCACCTGGTCAGGCCGTCCCAGAAGGCTACGAGAATGCGCTTCACCGTAGGAATTCGAACGCCATGTGGTGAAATAAAAAAATCCTCCCGCAATCGCCAGCGCGAGGACCAAAGGCCGGATCAGTTTCATATCAACATCTGCTTTCTATCATCCATAAGGAAATCCAATAAAGAAGTCCAAAGACTAAGTACGACAGCGGGAGGAAAAAAGGTCCCTGCTAATTCTAACCAATAGGCCGTGGAACTACACTTGGCTCAGCTCGTTGCTGGGCCGTTTTCCAGGCTCGTCTCCCGCAGAAACAGAAACAAGGGCAGCCCAAGCGAAACTCCCACAGTAAGCACGGCGAGCACAACCAACCAGCGATGGCGGACGTTCACTCGTTCCCCTTCAATCCGTGAAAACGAAATCAACGCCACCGCTGAGACAAGAACGTCCATTCCAAAAAACGCGCCGATTCGGTTGGCGAAGAGTTCGCGAACAAGCAACGGAAGGTTCAAGCCATGTTGCATCACCCATGGAATAAACTCCGCGTACGGGAGTGCAAAGCCAAGAATGCAAAGGGCGAGGTAGAGAGTCCTGGGCTTCACGCCCGGCATTCTAGTCGACAGGCATTCTGGTGGACCGGCATTCTAGTGAATGAGAGATGAACGTCAGGCTTCCTCGTGCAGGCTCTCCCATACCCGCTGCACCTGCGAGCGCGTGTTTTCGAGAGAGCCGGAGTTATCAATTACGAAGTGCGCGGACTTGATCTTCTCCTCATCGGGCAGCTGGGCAGCCATCCGGCGCGCAACTTCCTTGCGAGCCGTTTCCATATCCACCTTCTGCCGTGCCGCGAACCGCGCTGCCCGTTGCTCCGGACCACACGTTACGACGATGAGTCGGTTGAAATGGTCCGCCGCGCCAGCCTCCAGGATCAGCGCCGCTTCCACAATCGCAACCGCATGCGGATCCTTGCGCCCGATCGCCTCCATCCACTCGTCCTGGCTGCGGATCACTGCTGGATGGACAATGCGGTTCAAGTCTTCAATCCGTGACGCGCGCGCGCCTTCGTCCCCCGACGCGCATCCAAAGGCCGCTTCCGCCAGCTTGGCGCGATTGACGCCGCCATCCGGATCGAGAACCTCGCGGCCAAAATGACGCACAACTTCGTTGTAGACAGCCTCGCCCGGCCGCATCAGCGAATGCGCAATGCGGTCCGCCTGGACAAGGTGCGCCCCCAGAGCGACAAACATCTCGCCTACAACCGATTTTCCGGCAGCAATCCCCCCGGTTAGCCCGACCCTCAGCAAGGGTGTCCCCAAAGAAACGCGTTCACCATAGAAACACAGAGGCACAGAGAGAAATTAAGAAAAGTTTTTCTCTGTGCCTCTGTGCCTCTGTGGCGAATTTGCATTTCAGGCCCGTGATAATTCCGGAATTCGGCTCCCTCGCCGCATCTTCGCCGCCTTCACGGTATTGAACATCAGCATGGCGATTGTCAGCGGACCGACTCCTCCCGGCACTGGCGTCATGGCACCCGCCACCTCCGCCACTTCCGGATGTACATCGCCAATCAGCGTCGAGCCCTTCTTGCGAAACGCCTCTTCCCTTTTCGCATTCCCGGCAAAGAAACGCTGGAACTCCGCCGGATCGGTGACCAAATTCATCCCGACATCAATCACCGCGGCTCCGGGCTTCACGAAATCCCGCGTAATCATGCCCGCGCGCCCGATCGCCGCCACCAGGATGTCGGCCCGCCGGCATACTCCCGGCAAATCACGCGTTTTCGAGTGGCAAACGGTCACGGTCGCGTTGCCATTCAGCAGCAGCATGGCGGCCGGCTTGCCGACGATATCGCTCCGCCCAACCACCACTGCCTCGCGTCCCGCAATGGGGATATTGCTGCGCTTAAGAATCTCAATAACACCGGCGGGCGTGCATGGCACCAGTCCGGGCCGCTGGGTCGAAAGAAATCCCACGTTCATGGGATGAAACCCGTCCACATCCTTCGCCGGATCGACCGTCAGCAACACTTTCTTCGAGTCCACCTGCGGAGGCAGCGGCAACTGCACCAGAATTCCGTCAATTTCATCGCGGCGGTTCAAGTCGTTCACCAGCGCCAGCAATTCCCCGGTCGTCGCCGTGTCCGGCGGCGTTAGCTTTTCGCTGTAGATCCCTACTTCCCCGCACGCCTTCACCTTCCCGCGCACATAAATCTCCGACGCCGGATTGTGCCCCACGAGCACCACGGCCAAGCCAGGCCGAACCCCAGCCGCGGCCATGGACTTCACTTCGCCGCCGACCTCGGCGCGAATCTCCTGCGCGATCTTCGTTCCATCCAGAATGAGAGCAGACATAATTTGAATGAAATCTTACACCGCCGAGCCCGCAGAAAGCGCAAAGGACAACCAATTCCTTCCTTTGCTCGGCGCTCTCTGCGGCCTCGGCGATGAACCCTTCGTCGCGTTGACATATAATGCGAACGCAATGCTTTCCAAAGATCTTCTCGAAATCCTCGTTTGCCCAGCGGACAAGCAGCCGCTCGAATACCGCCAGAACCCCGAAAGCCTGAAATGCACGCAATGTCACCGCGTCTACGCAGTGAAAGACGACATCCCCATCATGCTGGTGGACGAGGCGGCGATCGAGCCCTAAAACCGGTGACAAAGTGGCAAAGTCTCAGCGCCTCCGGCAAAGACACGTCTTTCCTCCGAAACCTTGCTACCTTGAAATCTTGCTACCTTGAAATCTTGCCGTCCTTTAACACAATATTCACACTCCCGTAATACGATGTGCGGATGCCACAGGAGCCTTTGCACATCGAAGACCTCAGCGGAACTTCGGACGGCCAGCGCATCATCCGCCTCTCCGGCCCGGTCACCATCTTCAACTTTTTTGACTTCCAGTCCATGGTCCGCGCGGATACCTCCCAGCGCCTGATCCTCGATCTGAGCCAGGTTCCCTACATTGATTCGGCAGGCATCGGCGCCCTGGTGGGGGCCTACGTCAACCATCAAAAGGATGGCCGCAGCCTGGCCCTGGTCGGTGTCACCAAGCGCGTCCGCGACGCCCTCCACGTGACGCGCGTCGAACAATTCTTCCAGCTCTTCGACACGCAATCTGCTGCCCAGCAGTCTCAAGCCTAGCCTTCCACTTCCAATCCGACTGCGCCATTTTCTCGTGTTCTTTGCGGAAAGTGGGGCATTCTGACTTCCGCAAAAGCGCCCAGTCGCTCTGCCGACCTCCAACCTTGGCTTGCCCACCAAGCTAAGACTGACCGCTCTTCGGCAGGTTAAGAGGTTTTGAACGGCCTGCGTGCTGGCAAACATCTGCGAGGAAATCATTGACGCCATGGATTGCCCTGATCAGAAAAGCCAGAGAATTACAGAAGGAACACAGTAAAGTTACGCGGGAATTTGAGCGGCTAAACAAGAACTCGAAGCGATCAGGCAGCAGGAAGCGGTCCGGCGAAAATCAGAGTCTTAAAACTGCGTCTTGCTGCTAGTTGTGCCGATGACCGGAGTACACTCGTTCGTGCTTCTGCTCTAGCAAATCGTTCAATTCTTTGACCAGTTTGTCAAACGTCTTGGGGTCTTTTTCTGTGGCAATTCTCTCGCACAGAATGTGCATCTTTTCTCGTTCGTCGGGAGTCATGGGAGTCCTCCGAGGAGAACAACGTTTCAAACACTGCACCTGAAGCTTTGTTTCGGTGGGGGCGTGTAGATTTTTGAGACAGCGAAGTAAAGGGACGCCCACGAGTCTAAATCGTTCTCTCCGGAACACTTCTCTCCCGAACTTGTGAAAACAACAGGATCCGGTAAAAGGCGCGAAATTTCCAATAATCTCTCTTTCTATCGCTCGGGCTCTTTATGCCCACGTCAGCACGCAAAGCGTACAATTGATACAGCAATCAAAGTACACAAACCTCTCGCACTCCAAGCGGCCTGTGCAACCTGATGGTTCGGCATGGAGGCCCCGCGATGCAGTCTCACCACGCGATCATTCAATCTTTCAAAGAGATTCTGCAACAATCCATTTCAGTGAAGCAAAGGCTATGCCCCGATTGCGGTTCCATAATGGAACACTACACCACCAGATTCTATTTTGAGGACGGCAGCATGGATGTACCTTTGCCGTTCTGCCCACGTTGCACCGTCTATTCACTTCAGCGCGACCTCAAGCCGAACTAGCCTAAAAGACTGGGTGGATTTTAGAAGGTTTCCGGGCAAAGCGAGGCCGGTGCGCCGACCCTACCCGTTCGTGCCATTCATATCTGGTTCTCGACGCCGCCATTTGGGATTCGCCGTTCGAAAACGACACATTGTGTCAGTTTGACCGTTACCTCGCGGTACCAAGGGCATCCCCTGTGCAGAAAACGGCCTACAGTGTTCCCTGCAACTTTCGATATTCACAAGGGTTATTGATTCCAACAGGGCACGCAGACTGTAGGTGGGATGTAGAGGAATTACGGCAGTTCAATTGCATGCAACTTCAACAACTGCCGATGAGTCTAATGGTGAAGTGAAGGTCGGAATCGGAGGTGATGACGGCCATGTTCGAAAATGAAATGTTTGAAAAGGAAATGCTTGAGATGAACGACAAGGCGCTCGACAAAGACAGGTTCACGAGAAACGAACTCGCGGCCCTGCGGAACGATCTGCTGCAAGGGGGCATGATCGACTCCTTCGAGGCTGCTGAACTTCTTCAGGTATTCCTGATGGGGCGGGGATACGGAGTTTCGCCAAAGGCCGCGCTCGATGCCGCCGGCCGCGTCGAAATGGCCGGGTGCGCTTTGCCCGTCCTTCAATATGAACTGGAGCACCTTGCCATGGTGATGTAGTCGAAAGCCCCGGGGAGGGAATAGGCCGTGGGCGAGGTTGAAAAATTAGGAGTGCAAGCGGGATTTTCAAGATTTGAGACATTCTGATTCGCCGATCTGAACTCAAGACCGTACGAACCAGTTCCACAATAGAACAGCCGGGCCAACCAGCCCGGCTTTGTGGCTTTCAGGGCGACTTCCTTTCCAGAAAATTTCATCCAGGTCCTTCCGGCTTTCTCTACTGCCTGCCCGGAAACATGAAAACATAAAATAGACCCGCGAACCGCGATTGTTCGCCGCACTGCCCGGCAACGCCGCCTTTGAAAACGGCCGCACGAACCGGCTAAATAACACGAACGCGGGCCCGCCAGTTGGTTTCGCACCTCCAGTCTCCAACGTGGGAGTGGCCGTCGCGCAAGCCTTCCGGCATGCTCTGAAAGGGCATCTCAATTCTGCTGAATCATCGGCGAAAGATTGCTCACAGGTGAAAACCAAAATCCAGCAACGACATAGGAGGACCAAGGCTGCTGTAGCGTTGGGGCTGACGTTCGCGGCCGGGTTCGTCGATATCGTGGGCCTGCTTGCCATCTACAAAATCTTTACTGCACACGTGACCGGGACCACCGTGCGGCTTGGAGAACAGTTGGTGCGCGGCAACTGGAGCGCCGCCGCCGTTGCCGCCACCGTCGTTCTCAGCTTCATCCTCGGCTCGATTGCCGGTCGAGTGATGATCGAAGTTGGATCTCGCGGAGCTATCGGACGGATTGCCTCAGTTACCTTGTCACTGGAAATAGCGTTGCTCATCTGCGTGGCCTGGTGGGGCAATCATGCCCTCGTCCGGGAAACTGTGAATACGGCGCTTGCAGTCACATGCTCGTTGCTGTCCATGCTTGCAGCCGCCATGGGACTCCAAACTGCGACCCTGACGCGAGTTGGGCCTTTGACGATCCATACCACGTTTGTGACTGGGATGATCAACAAGCTGGGAGAGCTGGTTTCCAGTTGGATTTTTCTGAACTACGATGTCGGCCACAAGCCCGCTGGCGCGGGACGCCCACAATTGCGCAAAGAACGCTCTACCGTCGCGGGCCAAGTCATCTTCATTCTGGCGATTTGGTTTTCTTATCTGGGGGGCGCCATTTGCGGCACGTGGCTCGGACTTCGTTGGCAGGCAAAAGCTCTCTACCTGCCCTGCACCATCCTGCTATTGGCAATTGTGGTGGATCAAGTCCGACCGCTGGCTCTGGAGGAGGAGAAAGAACAGTCTCTCATCGAGAAACCGAGCGCATGATCCAAACCTTGAAGTCAGGAGGCACAAATGTATGAATCTCGGAGTGCTCACTACAGAACCGCAAAGGATGGGCAACTCGCGATTCCCTAAGCCGCCTCCAGCACCGACAGGATGTTTCCCGCCGGGTCCTTGAACCACGCGATCGTCGGGCCATTTCCGCGAGAAATCCCGCGGGCGTCCGTCTTCAGATTGGGCTCGTTATAGACCTCAAATCGCACGCCGCGCTGGCTCAGTTCATCGACAGTTTTTTCTACGCTGTCTACAGGAAAATTCAGTACCGTGAACGTGGCGGGTTGGTGGTTGGGCTTCGGGTACATCAACGCCTTGGTGCCGCCCGAAAGTGGCACAACCAGCGTTCCTTCCGGACCGCCGGACACTTCGAGCCCCAGCGTCTTTCCATAAAAGTCCCTGGCCTTCTGAATATCGTTTACCGAAAAACTGCTGAATGCCTTGCTTACGTTGAGCATGGATACACTCCTTGAGTTGTATTCTTCTGACTTCGATGCCGAATCGGCTTTCGCGGGTTTTCGGCTCGCTTGCCGGAACAATTTCTCAATTGGACTTGGAAATCGGGCGGCTGGCCAGGGCTTTCGATCTGCTGGATCTGGCAATGCAACGGAAAGATTGCAAAGCAGGAAATGATGGTAACCCCAGTGCAGGGAAATTCGGTAACGATAAATTCGGAAGATGGGGCACCCTGTTACGTTTTCAAAGGGAAGGGATTTCGGACGTTACATCTTGGCCTTTGCTGAATAGACGTTGGAGTTCCTGCGTTCCACCCCATCGCGAAAAGATGAGCCGCCCGTCTCCTTGACAGGAAAGGAGAGAGCATATACTCTCCTTTCCCAGATAGGGGAGAGCCTTGACGAAACCGGTTGAACTCCCGCAGGGGACACTCGAGATGCTCATCCTCAAGGCGGTCTCGCTGGGTCCGCTGCATGGCTACGGCATCCTGCTGCGTATCCAGCAGATCTCCGGTGAGCGCCTCGAAATCCTCCAGGGTTCCTTCTACACCGCCATCTACCGTCTTGAACGCCGGGGAAGGATCAATGGCGAATGGGGGGAGTCGGAGAACAATCGCCGCGCCCGCTTTTATTCACTCACCGCTGCCGGGAAGCGTCAACTCAAGGCCGAGACCGCCAAATGGACCGACATGGCCGCTGTCGTCGCCGGCATTCTCGACAAGAAGGCGGACGAGATTTGAGTCTCCTCGCCGCAATTCGCAAGCTGTGGAACGCGATCGTGCCTCGCAGCAACAGCGACATCGAAGAAGAGTTTCGTTCTACCCTCGACGCCTACCAGGAAGACTTAATCCGCCAAGGCCTCACCGAAGAAGAAGCCCATCGCCGAGCCCGCATCCACCTCGGCCGACCCGCCGCTCAAAGCGAATCCTACCGTGCCGCCATCGGCCTCCGCCTCTTCGATGAGTTAGGCGGAGACCTCCGCTATGGGTTCCGCGCGCTGCGCCGCAACCCTGGCTTCGCCGCCGTTGCAGTCCTCTCACTGGCGCTCGGCATCGGCGCCACTACGGCGATGTTCTCGCTCATCTACGCCGTCCTGTTGCACCCGTTTCCCTACGCCGGCGCCGACCGGGTCATGAACCCCCACTTCGTCAAAACGCAACATCCTGACGTGTTTCAGTGGTTTACCCTTAGCGAGGCACAGTTGGATGACCTGCACCTTGCAGCCCCGGTTGAGTCGGTGCTTGGCTTTAGCGACGGTCATCTGGAAATCACCAACGACGGGTTGCCGGAAGACATCTCGGGCGTGTATCTCACAGAGAATGCCGAGACCTTCTTTGGCGTACGCCCCCTTTTCGGCCGGATGATCGAGCCATTCGATGCAGGCCGCCCGGTGGCTGTTCTCAACTACCGCTTTTGGCAGCGCCGCTTCGGCGGCGATCCCCACGTCATAGGGCGAACGCTGGATATCGATCACGCCCCCTACACCATCGTCGGGGTGATGCCGCGCAGCTTCGCCTTCAATGACACCACCGGCGTCGGCGATGTTTATCTGCCTGCTAGTCTCGTGCCAGCTGTTCCCAACGGTCCCGCCCCCTCCTACCTGCCGTGGATCAAGCTGCGGCCGCACGTCACAGTGGCCGCCGCCAACGTGGCACTCGATCCCATCGTGCGCGATATCATGAAAATCCATTCCGTAGACTCGTTGGCCTGGCATCTCGGGCTGCAGCCGATCATCGTGCCTTACCAGCAGAATCTGGGGCGTACGCTCGCGCTTCTGCTGGCCGGTGTCGTCCTTCTGCTCATCATCGGCTGCGCCAACTGCTCCATACTTCTCCTGGCGCGGGGACGCACGCGCCAGCATGAGCTTGCCATCCGCACGGCGATCGGCGCCAGCCGCTGGCGCATCGTGCGCCAGTTGCTTGTCGAAGCTCTGGTTATCTCCTGCACCGGCGCCGCCCTGGGCGTGGCTGCGTCTTACTGGCTGGCAAAGCTTCCCTTGTTGCTTTCTCCGGATTCCTTTCCACCCGAGTCCTTCATCCGCATCAACGCTCCCATCCTCGTGTTCTCCGTCGCGCTCGCCTTGCTCTGCGGCATCCTCTTCGGTCTTGTCCCCGCATTGCGTCTCTCGCATCGCGATTCCGCGCGTATGCTCCCCGGCAGGCAGATTGGCGTTGTCGCTGCTCCCGCAAAGCATCGCTGGAGCGTTCTCATCGCCGCGCAAGTCGCGCTCACGCTTCTTCTTATGGCCACCGCGGGCACCGCCATCCGCGGCTTTCTGCGGCTCACGCAGATGCCGCTTGGCTACGATCCCGCAAATGTCATGAAGGTCGGCATCCAGCTGCACAGCCACGATCCAGGCGAATGGGACCGCCTTCAGGCGCGTGAAGCGCGCGTCGCGTATATCGAGCAGATCCGGCAGAAGATCGCATCCGTCCCGGGTGTCTCCACCGTCGCTGTTGGCATCGATGCCACGCCGCCTTATGTTGGCGCTTATATGCCTATGGGCCCTGACAGCTCCTTCAACATCGACGGGACTCGCGATGGCGAGCAGCCGCAGGCCCGCGTGACTTTGGTCGGCCAGCGGTATTTCGCTGCGCTCCGCATGCCTTTGCTTCAGGGTCGCATCTGGAATGCGGACGAAAACAGCCACGGAGACTTTATCGCCGTCGTCAATCGGGCTTTCGCGACACGCTATCTCTCCCCGTCCAATGCCCTTGGCCGGCAGCTGCGCATTCCCGGTCTCACAGCTTACAATGACTACCAGGTCGCCTCTTCGCAAAGCACCGCCATGCGTCAGATCATCGGCATTGTCGGCGATGCGCGCAACGATGGCGTCGATCAGCCCGTCGTGCCCGCCATCTACCTTCCATACACCACCCTGATGCAGCCCTACGCGCAGTTCTTCGTTCGCACCCAGGGCGATCCGCTCACCCGCCTCCGCTCCATCCGCGCCGCGGTCGCATCCGTCGCTTCCGACCAGCAGATCTCCACCACCAGCTTCAACCGCACCTTCACCCTCAACGAAGCCATCGAGCGTGACGCACAGTACAGCCGCCAACGGCTCTTCTCCATATTGTTTGGCGTCTTCTCTGCCATGGCGCTCGCGCTGGCGCTGGTCGGCATCTTCAGCGTCGTCGCTTACAGCGTCGCGCAGCGTACTACGGAGTTCGGCGTCCGCCTGGCGCTGGGCGCACCGCGCGCGCACGTCCTGTGGGCCGCCGCGCGCATCGCGCTCGTCAGCGCAGCCGGGGGCATTGTCATCGGTCTTGCCTTTGACAGCTTTCTCGGCGCAGTCCTCGCCCACTGGATGCCAAACGCCTATGCCGTGGGCAGTCTCCTCGCAGCCGCCGCGCTCCTCGCTCTCAGCGCACTCCTCGCCTGCCTGTTGCCCGCCCGCCACGCCATCGCCGTCCCACCCGCCGAAGCTCTCCGCTACGAATAAAGCGTGCCCCGTTTGACCAGAGCGCGGGTGCCCGTGCGGGAGTCGATCAGGCCAATTACTCATTAAACAACCGGGGACAATAACCAGGACAGACAGGACGTTCACCGTTGTGCCACGAGCTAGCAAGCCAATCCATCAAACGTTTTCCACAGTCTTCCTCAAAAATTTCGCACCCGATTGTGACGAACAACCTTGACCCTGGCTACAGTCAATACACAATGGCAAGGTGCGCAATTGCACCACAAACATTTCACTGTCGAGCATTCTGAATCGCTTCAGGACGACAACGCGATCAAGGTGATTCGCTAAGTCCTTGTTGCGGAATACTTTGCGTGTAAATCATTCTTTGACAATACTTTGCAGACGGACGCCATATCGAAAATCCAGCAAGCCACCTGGAATCAATATTTTACGCAGCTTGATCTAAAAAATAATTTGATACGAGATATGAAGTGCCTGAAATCAATTCAGGGCTGGATTGGAAGGAAGACGGAATTACTCGTAGCGCAGGCTTTCGACCGGATCGAGCTGCGAAGCGCGGCTGGCGGGAACGGTTCCGAAGATAATTCCCACCACCGAAGACACGATGATGGCGATAATCGCCGAGAGGCCTGAGATCGGAAAGCGATAGTCGGTGATGAAGCGCACCGAGTAAGGGATGGCAAGGCCGGCAATGATTCCCGCAATGCCTCCGGCGACCGAGATCAGGATCGCCTCGGCCAGGAATTGAAAGCGAATCGCGCGGTTGGTGGCGCCGATGGCCTTGCGGATTCCGATCTCGCGGATACGCGAGGTCACCGTCGCCAGCATGATGTTCATGATGCCGATGCCGCTCACCAGCAGCGTTACCAGCGCAACCAGCATGAGGACCACGGTCAGCGCGTCGGCAATGCGTCCCGCAACCGTGAGGAGTTGCGTCAGGTTCTGTACGTTGTAAACCGATTCAGCGCGGTGACGAGACTGAAGCACGCGTCTGATGGCGGCTGTGGCAGTCGGCACGTCCTGCGGGCTCGCCGCCGAAAAATAAATCTGGTACACCGCCGACGTCGGCGTGAAGAAGCGGCTGACCGTGTACGGAATCAGCATCGTGTCTTCCTGGATTTCCGATTGCCCGAACGTGTCCACGCTCTCTTTGAACACACCGATCACCGTGAACGGCAGGCCGCCGCTCAATTTGATGATCTGTCCCACCGCCGACTGTGCGTTGCCGAAGAGCCTGTCAGCCAGCTTGTCGGTGATAACGCCGACCTTATTGCGTCCCGCCGAATCTTCCGAATCGAAAAATCGCCCTGCCAGCACAACCAGATTCCGGACCCTCCGGTATTCGGGATCGACGCCCAACACAAGAATGTCGCGCTGCTTGCCTCCACCCACGCTGATGCGATCGTTGAGCGCGACCGTCGGCGATGCTGCGACCACGCTCGGCACCTGCTCGCGGATCGCTTTGACGTCATCTACGGTCATCGGGTCAGGGGTCGAGTCGATTCGCTGCAGGCCGCCCTGGTAGTCGGCGTAGATCATGTTCGCGCCGATCGATTGAATCTGCCGGAGGATGTATTGCTTGCCCGTGAGCCCGATGGTGACCACGAGAATCACCGACGCCGTGCCGACGGCCATCGCGAGAGACGTGAGCGTGAATTGCAGCTTGTTGCTGCAAAACGCGTCGTAAGCGAAGTTCAGGATCTCGCTGAGGCCGATGGTGAACCGGCGTTGCGTCCTGAGGGCCGAAGCTGCGGCAGTAGCCATGAAGTTGCTTAGATGTTAAACCGCCCTCTCCGGTGCCGCAATCGTAGCGCCGCCGTCTCGGCGTCTAGCGGGCGTCCCCCGCGATTGCCTGTTCGCTGCCCGGCAGCGAGCGCGAGACGCGCTCGACAGCCGGCGGGACGGCGGCGCTACGCTTCGGTTGCCGTCTTCTTCGAGCCTCCAGCTACGGCGACGGCTGCAAGTACGACGATCAAGGGATCCACCGGCCGGAAATAGTATGTCTCGGGGTGCGAGATGTAATACGGCAAGGGAAAGATCAGCAGCACAATCGCGAACCGCATCGCCAGAGAAGAGTCTCGTTTGAAAACACGCCACAGGCCAAGCAATCCAAGCAAGGTCATCGTCGTATCGAGAAAGATGTTCGGCGGATCGAGCGGCTCTTGTTTCAGGTAAGCGCGATCGAAGCTCCAAAATCCGGTCCACATGTAGACGATGCGGCGGAAGGTCATCCATGCAAACCAGGTCGGGTGCACACGAATATAGGTCTTCGCCTGCGCGAGTTTGTGGTCCATGTATGCGATCTCACCCACGCGTTCGTATTCGGAAAGTTCAGCTTCGCTGTGATTGGGATGCAGGCTGCTGTTCACCCAGCGCTCGGAATATCCATTATTGCCGAGGTAGAGTTCGAGGCCAAATCCGCTGCGCACAGGAATGAAACGATGGAACAGTTCGTAGTTGCGCACGAGCCACGGAGACATCACCGCAAGTGCCGAGAACGCGCCCGCAATTATGGGAGCTTTCCAGCTTTGGTTCCGGCGATATCGACGATAGAGCGTCCAGAGCGCCAGCAGCGGCACGACCGACAAAATGACTGGCTCGGTGAGGGCCGATAACCCTCCGAACAGACCGAACAAAATCCAGTCGCGCGTCCGCGAGGATCCTTCCAATCGCCATGCGAATAGAAAGAGACACGCGAGTTCCAGCGTCACCAGAGGTGTTGACCATGCCCAGTCCGCGCCGTAGTAGACGCCATAGGGAGAGAAGGCCCATCCCCAGCCAGCCCACTTCGCGACGCGATCGCCGAACCCGCGGCGCACGAGCAGATAGACCGGAATGCAGGTGAGCGCCGAGAAGAAGCTGTTCAATGAAAGCGCAGCCAGCACTGAGGCCTTGGTCTCGGTCCCGAACATCTTGAAGATGCCCGCGAGCAGATACGAATACACCGGAGGAAGAAGCGCAGAAGATCCAGTCTGGGCAAATGGGCTGCCGAAGCCGTGTCCGGAGGCGATGGACTTAGCGATCAGTCCAAAGGCCCAGTGTTCAAGCACAAACGGATCGAGCCAGTCGCGATAGACGAACGGAATCACCGCGAGACGTACCGCAAGCGCGACGAGCGCGATCAGGATGTACGGGCGAGTTTCTGTCTGGGAGTTGGTTGACATGCAACTGGCGGAGTAGCGCCGCCGTCTCGGCGGCTGTCTAGCGGGCGTCTCGCCCGCGATTGCCTCGTTGCTCGGCAGCCAGCGCGAGACGCGCTCTAGACAGCCGGCGGGACGCCGGCGCTACGGTTAAGTCGTCAGTATAAACGGCAGACCTTCACGGCATCGTTTTCGTAGGGGCAGGAAAGCGAGCCCGGCTGCGAAAAGAGTGCATCAGCGCGAGAGAGAACGACCCATGTCACGCCGAAGTCTTTGTTGAGACGTTCGAGATCCTCTGGTTCAAAATTTCGCCAGCCATTCAGCGCCGTGACTTCTTTCAACCAGCGCGGCGCGAGGCTCGGCACGCGGGCGGCCATGCCTCCATCTTTTTCGTAATCGGCGAGAGCGCTGCGTTCGGCCAGCGCGCGGAAGCCGTGATAGTCTTCGCCGGGCAGCGTTTCGTAGTGGGGATCGAGCGCGAACAGCGCATCCGCCGGCGTGTTGCCGTGAATCCAGTCGAAGGCTTGCAGCCAGTCGTTCTCCGGCGCTGTCCAGGGCATTTCGAGGTGCGCTGATGCCGGATACATTTCTCGCTGCCCGTAGGACATTCCCGCGCCGAGCGGAATGAAGAGCATGAGCCAGCGGTAGAGTTTGCGATTGAGAACGTAACCGCCAATCAATCCGCCAGCAATCAGGAAGAATAGAAGATAGAGCAGATGCAGGTAGCGCATCGGCTCGAATGGACGCAAGCGCTCGAGGCTTGGGGGCAGCATGATCGCGAGACCCGCGACGGTTTGGAAGATGCCGTAGTACAAGAGCGCGAAGCTCAGAGAAAGCAGCGCCGTGCTGTCGCTCCCATCTCTGCGGCGTTGCAGGAAGTAACACAGTGCGTAGATCAGCGCGAGAGGAGCAAAGACGCCGAGCCATTCGTACCAGTGCCAGCGAGTCAGAAAATAAAATCCGCGAGTCGCTGCGGCTTGCCGCCAGGCGTCAGAGGCCGGTTCAAAGAGCCATCCCAGAGGAATCAGAAGCGAAGCAGCAATCGGAATGGGCTGGAACGAGGGCCGGCGTAGCGTCCACCAGAGAAACAGGCAGAACGAAATCCCAAACGCCGCCATGATTGCGTGAATTGAGAACGCGATTGCAAGCAATGCCGCCACGATCAACGGATGCCGGTCGAGAACGGCAATGATCGCGGCCAGAATCGCCGCTGTCGCCAGATTGCGCGGGTGCAGGTATTGATCGGCGAGATTGATTGCGATGCCCGGCAGAGGCAGCGTGAGCATCGCGGCAACGAGCACCGTCGCAGCCCATTGTGCCTCTGGTCGCATGAAACATCGGCGTGCGATCCGCAGGCATCCATGCAAGATGAAAAAGATCGCGAGAAACTGCCAGAGCAAAAGCATCCATGTCAGCGGAAGATGTGTCAGGCGCACGGAGGCGGCGATCAGCTTGTCGAAGACCGTCGCTTGAAATTGCAGGCGAAAGAAGTCGGCATCGTGCGGGAAGAGGGTGGGTTTGAGATTGTGCTTGATGGCGGCGAGATAAAACGAATCGTCCTCAAGGCCGGGATGGTAGCCCATTACGAGCAGCGCCAGAACGGCGAGTCCGGCGACGGCAAGAAGGGACTGGGTCGACCAATCGCGGGCTCTCGGATTCTCAGACGAACTAATAGAAATTTCGCTCATCTTCGACGTTTAGCCCGGCTGAAGTGGGAGTTGGGACACTAGGCAGAACGCACCGACTCCGTGCGGGGAGCGTAATAGGTTTCGCGGCCGGCTTCAAGTTTGCGGCCTTGTGGATTGAAGCGCGGCAGATGGGCGAGCCCCATCTTCTGGAAGACGAACTGTAACGTGGTCGCGAGCACGCCGAAACCGTAGGTCACGCTGCGCCGAAAGTTGATCGACGATGCCTCTTCGAAATATTTCGTGGGGCAGGACACCTCCCCGATGCGGAAGCCGAAGTAAACACACTGCGCCAGCATCTGATTGTCGAAGACGAAGTCGTCGGAATTCTCGAGCAGCGGAAGGTCGGTAAGAACTTTGCAGCTGAAGGCGCGGTACCCGGTGTGATATTCCGAGAGCTTCACGCGCAGAAATACATTCTCGAACGCTGTCAGGAAGCGATTGAAAACATACTTGTAAAGCGGCATCCCTCCGCGCAGGGCCTGCCCGCCAATGATGCGCGATCCGAGTACAACGTCGTATACGTCGTAGGCGATCATGCTCGCCATCGCGGTGATGAGCAGCGGCGTGTACTGATAGTCCGGGTGCAGCATAATGACGACGTCGGCGCCTGCGGTGAGCGCTTCGCGGTAACAGGTTTGCTGATTGCGTCCGTAGCCGTAGTTGCGGTCGTGTTGGAAAACAAGCAGGCCCAGGCGGTGCGCGACTTCGGCCGTTTCATCGCGGCTGTGGTCGTCGACCAGGATGCGGATATCCACGAGGTCAGGAAGCTCGCCTACGGTCGCTTCGAGGGTCTTCTCCGCATTGTAGGCGGGCATGACGACCGCGATATGTTTGCCGTTGATCATTTACGCGGGATGAAGAGAACAGGGATAGTTTACCCGAGATGGCCAGCGGTGGCATCGCAACGATGACAAACCACAGGCCTTCGAGAAGATGCTACTGGTCAATGAGTGCTTATCGCTTGCCCGGGCGGGAGCTGATCGGGCCGGAGACTCGTTGTACCAACGACGGTCTATCGGATCAATCTGTGCAATCCGAAGGCCAAGGCGACGCCAATAAGGGCCACGGCGATCAGCAGGAGGCGTGTCTTGAAGAGTTTTCGTTGCAGCGCATTCATGAGTGAATCATAGCCCAGTTCGGAGAGAAGAAACGCTATCAAGTGAGATCTATCGAGTTGATCGTCACTCTGAGTAGCCCTCCCCGTCTTGCTGGTCATCGTCATCTTCTTTGCGATCGTCTTCTTTGCCGTCCTCTTCCTCTTCGTCCTCTTCCTCGTTGGGTTCCTGCCGCAGCAGCGCGTGGTAACGATCAAAAGGGTCGGGGACGAGGTATTCTGGATTCATTCGGGGCATGCCCAATGGTACGCCTCGCTACTTCCAGCTGCGAGAAAGCACAAGGACTGCTATAATGACTAGTAGGGGAGGGACATGTTTCCTCCTCATTCAGGTCTTCTGACCTAAGCCAGTCCATCTGAAGCTTTCCCACCTTAGACTTTTCAGCGAGTAAGTGGACTGTCCATCTCGTTGGTGCAGCACTCGCCCAGAATGGTCGCTTTTGTGAATGCAACCAGTATTTCCTTCGGTCTGTTTATTGTGTTGTTTACGATCCTGCTGCTCCAAAGGATGCGCCGGGTAAGACCACAGGTCGCGGGGTACGGATCGCAAAGGATGTGCC
>DATAUY010000061.1:0-49825 GCA_036268025.1 Candidatus Sulfotelmatobacter sp.
TGCCGGAGTCGTTTTCGATCCTTCTCGCGCGGGATGGTAAGAATCGACGCTCCGGAATAAACGGCGCCGGCCTGGAGCCGTCTCAACAAGCATGCGATAGCGACCGGGACTAGGAGGGCGATTCGCGACGCAATGCTGCACAACGTGAACGTAGACGCCTGGGCGAAGTGGTTCCTCGCCGGACTCTTCAGACGCGCGCTGTACGATTTCTTCTATCGCGAAATCGAGTTGGTCCGGATGTTCGCGATGCAGGAGCGCAGTCGCGATCCAGACTTCGTCTGCGACCTTAAGCTGAATTGCGGATGCGACAGTCATGAGTGCCTTTCTCGAGGGGTAGCGTAATACTTTTACACCAAGATTATATCAATTTATGGTTTTAAACATCTAGTACATAGTATAAATGTAATTGAAATGCACGTGAGAGGTGATGGTCAGGCCGAGCCCGCTCGGGGAGGCGCTGTCCCCACATAAGCCTTCTTCGTTCCATCATTTACAATCATGGATTCCACTTCACTGAGAATTCACCCTATGCATCGTTGGTCGCAGCTCTTCATTCCCACTCTGCGCGAGGCGCCGGCAGATGCCGAAGTGGCTTCGCACAAATTTCTGGTGCGGGCGGGGTATATCCGGCAGCTCGCCGCAGGGGTTTATTCGCATCTTTTCCTCGGGAATCGGTCGTTCAACAAGATCACCGCCATCGTCCGCCAGGAGATGGACAAGATCGGGCAAGAATTTCTGTTGCCGGCGCTGCACCCGCGCGAGGTCTGGGAGGCGAGCGGACGCTGGGCGATCATGGGCGAAAACCTGTTTCGGCTGAAGGACCGCAAGGGCGCTGACATGTGCCTGGGCATGACCGAGGAAGAGGTGATGACGTCCATTGCCTTGAAAGAACTGCGCAGCTACAAGCAGTTGCCGCAAATCTGGTATCAGATTGCGCCAAAGTTTCGCGACGAGCCACGGCCGAAGGCGGGGCTGCTGCGCGTGCGCCAGTTCATGATGAAGGACGCGTACTCATTCGACATCGACGCTGCCGGATTGGATGTTTCCTACAAAAAGCATTACGAGACCTACCGCCGCATCTTTGACCGGTGTGGGTTGAAATACATGGTGGTCGAAGCGGACTCGGGCGCGATGGGGGGAAAAGAATCGCATGAATTCATGGTTCGAACTCCGGCAGGTGAAGACCAGATTGTGAGCTGCGATGGCTGCAACTACGCGGCGAACATGGACAAGGCGACCTCGAAGCTGGAGGCTGTGCCCGATCTGGCTGCTGAAGCTGATGGCAAGCCGCTGGAAGTGCACACGCCGGGCCAGAAAACGATTGAGGATGTCGCGAAGTTCCTTGGCGTCTCGCCGAAAAGCAAGATCAAGACGCTGGCGTTGATGGTTGATGAGAGCGACAAGAAAGGTAAGAAGGATTCACGCGCGATCGTCGTACTGATGCGCGGAGATCATCAGCTTAACGAAGCCAAGCTGAACGGCGCAGTTGCGGCTGCGGCTCGTCCGATGGACGAAGCCGAGATCAAAGCACTGTTCAAGTCTCCGGCGGGATATCTCGGACCGATTGGAATTGAATGGGCGCGTGACCTGAAAGATGTAGACAAGCCCGCGCTCTTAGTCGACCAGGCCCTCGAGGGCCGCGCGAACCTGATCGCCGGCGCAAATAAAGAGGACTACCACCTGAAGAACCTGACGCCGGGGAAGGATTTCCATCCCACCGTTTATGCCGATCTGCGTTCGGTAAGGGCGGGCGAGGCTTGTCCGAATTGCGGCAAAGCCCTGCGAATTGATACGGCGGTTGAGATTGGACACATCTTCAAACTCGGCTACCGCTATTCCGAGTCCATGGGCACTCGGGTTCTCGACAAGAACGGCAAGGAAGTCATGCCAATCATGGGCAGCTACGGAATCGGCATCGAGCGCATCCTGACGGCAGCGGTCGAGCAGAGCAACGACGAGAACGGCTTCTGGCTGCCGGCGGCGATTGCGCCCTTTGAAATCGTAGTTTCGGCTACGAATACCAAGGACGAAGCGATCAGGAACGCCTCCGAGGACATCGCAGCCCGGCTGGAAAAGGCTGGATTCGACATTATCCTCGACGATCGCGACGAGCGGCCTGGAGTCAAGTTCAAGGATGCCGATCTGGTCGGTATTCCCTATCGGATCACGGTGGGCAAGAAAGTTACCGAAGGTACCGTGGAGGTCGTTATTCGTTCGACCCGCGAAGTGCGCGATGCTACGATTTCCTCGATAGTAGAGCATTTTCAGGAGTTGCTCGGCCGGAAAGGATGAAAGCGTCCATGTCCGGCGAGTTCGTGCCGCATATGGGAACAATCAAAGCGCTGCTCGGAATACTGGTTGTAATCGGAGTGGTTTACGCGGGATTTCAGATCGTTCCGGTAGAAATGACCAACTATTCGTTTCAGGACGACCTGAAGAATATCGCGATGGTCGGCGGGGCCAATCCGCACGAGACCGACCAGCAGTTGTTGGATGAGATCGTCAAGAAAGCGCAGGAGCACCAGATTATACTGGCTCCTGAGCAGGTCACGATCCAGCGGATCGGAACGCCGGGCGCACCGGCGGTCTATGTAGCGGCGGACTACAGTGTGCCGGTCAGCCTGCCCGGATATTCCCTCGTGCTGCATTTCACGCCTTCGAGCGGGAACAAAGGAATGTAGTTTCGCGGGCATTTCAAATTTCAGCAGATCAAGGCGCGGCGAAAAGCCGTGCCTTTTCATTTGCTGGAGTCAATGATGGGGACATGATCTTCCCTGGAGATCATCTGGAAGTGCTACGACGAAAAGCGGCGGGATGAAGCTAGTGACTGCCGTGCGACCTATGACATTCGTAACCTTGTCACCTGGTTACGCTACTCCATAAGATCGGCGTGAGACAGGAGTTTCTTGAGCTTCTGTCTGCGAAAACCTGGACCCAAGAGTTTCCCGAAACGGGCGAACAATTCAGATCAGAACGCGCAGATAGCGCGAGACAGACGGGCGATTCGGCGGGTGTCCGGCGAGACATTGAAGATTTCGGGTTGGAGGCGGTTCATGGCAGCGAAAGTTCGAGTGCTTTTGAGTTTGGCGGCGGTGCTCATCGCAATGTCGCTCTCCGGGTGCGGACACTATACCTGCGGCGCAACCTTTGGCAACGCGACCTGCACGCCCTCCGGAGGCGGAATTTCCGGCCCAGGAGGAGGCACGACTAATTCAGCGGTCGCTTTTGCCTACTATGTGGACCAGGCCGGTACGATGGACGGGTTCTCGATTGACACTACCGCGGGAACGTTCTCTATCATTCCCAACTACATCGCGCCCGTGATTCCGACCAGCGATTTAAGCATTGGAGTGGCAGTCGCACAGAAGAAATTTCTGTACACGGCCTTCTTCTCGACAGAACAAATCTACGGCTGGAGCATCGACAGCAATGGCCAGCTCACGGCGGTGACCGGCAGCCCTTACAGCGTCGGTTATCTGGGAGGGGTTGGATTTACCGGATATAACCAGTTGAATATCATTACTAATCCAGCTGGGACATTGTTGTTTATCGCAGATGCGGGAAATGCCGCGATCTACGTTTATACGATTGGCAGCGACGGATCATTAACGGCGGCTACCGGATCGCCGCTTCTGACAGGATCGTTCCAGCCCTGGAATATGGCCACAGACGGTTTGGGGAAATATCTGTATGTGACCAACGTGGACAGTCTGCACGAAGGATTTGACACCGCGGCATACACGATCGGGAGTGATGGCAGTCTGACTACAATTCCCGGCAGTCCATTCTCCTTTCCAATGTGGGCGGTCGCGGGCGATCCCAGCGGGAAATATCTGATTGGCACGACAGGACAGACCATTGCGGCAGGCGCGAGTTCGGATGATGACCATCTCTATGTGTTTAACATCCAGCAGACTGGGACGAGTGCGGGCGCGATATCGCCGGTGACGAATTCACCATTTGCAACTGTCTATGCGCCTTTCAATATCGCCGTCCAGCCCAATTCGAGCAACGGGGAATTTGTGTACTCGTTCAGTCCCGTCGACAGCAATGTCAATGCGGGATATAACCCGGTGGAGGCTTATGCAATCGACACCGCAACCGGCCAGCTGACGACGGCAGCCAATTCACCGTTCAGCGGTCTGACTCCGGCAATCTGGGGCCAATTCGACCAAAGCGGGGCTTATTTGTTCAACTATGCCGATATTAGCGGACCGCAACTCGGCGTATATGGTGTGGCATCCGGTACAGGGGCACTAACGCAGCCGTATTCGCCGATTCCAATGACGTTCACCGGATACTGGGCAGTGACGGACCCGCAGTGACGCAACGGCCCGGCCGCGAGGTTGACAGCTTAGAGACTCGCATGTGCTGCGGGTCTCTTTTCATTTCCGGCTTGGCGGTACAATAAGCAAAGTCCCTTCGTTTACGCAATTGGTGCTACCTGTGCCCGCATGAGGAACAGTTTCTCGCGGCAATAGGGCGTGCAAACCTTTTTGCACGTCTTGACGTCTGAGAGTGAAGCGAGCGATCCAGGGCGTCATCTGTTCAAATCGTTAACACCATCGAGGACGCCCAAACTGTGACCATCAAGATCCGAATCCCAAAAGCAGGCGGGGAACAAGGCGGAGGAAAACCCTTCCTGCCACGCGACCCCGTGGTGCGCGCGGCGCTGGTGGTGTTCCTGGTCCTGGTGGTTTCGTTTACAGTCGTCTTTTCTTATTTCTACATCAAGTACGACCGGATCATCGAGCGGCGCTTTCGCACGCCGGTCTTCGCAAATTCCGCCAAGATTTATGCCTTGCCGCGCGTCGTTCGCGAGGGCGAGAAGATCGATGCGCGCGAGATTGCCGCGGAGTTGAAGCGCGCCGGGTACTCCGACGAGGACGATCAGTCGAAACTGGGCGCCTTCCACGTCGTCAAGGGCGGGATTGAGATTACTCCAGGGCCGCAGTCCTACCACAGCCCCGAGCCGGCGCGCATTAACATTGAAGATGGCCAGATCAGCCACATCAGCAGCCGGGGAACCGAGCTGTCTGCCTACGAACTCGAGCCGCAGTTGGTCACGGCATTGTTCGATGCTGAGCAGCGCTCGAAGCGCGAGATCGTCAAGTACAACGAGATTCCTCCCATTATGGTGCAGGCGGTGCTCGCGATCGAAGACCGCCGGTTCTTTGAACATGGCGGCGTGAACTTCGGGCGGACGCTCGAAGCTGTCTGGGAAGACGTGCTGCGACAGCGGAGGGCCCAGGGCGGATCAACGCTTACGCAACAGCTCGCGCGCGGATTCTTTCTGACTCCGGAAAAGTCGATCAAACGCAAGGTCACCGAAATGCTGATCGCCGAGGAATTGGAGCAGAAGTTCAGCAAGCAGCAGATTTTCGAGATTTATGCGAACTGGGTAGACCTGGGCCAGCGGGGTTCGTTCGCCATCAGCGGATTCGCGGAAGCCTCGAAGGCGTATTTTGGCAAGGATTTGAAGGACATTACTCTGCCCGAAGCGGCGTTGCTGGCCGGATTGATTCAAAGACCAAGCTATTTGTCGCCATACCGGCATCCTGAGCGTGCCATGGACCGTCGCAACCTCGTGTTGGAGTCCATGGTCGAAACGCACGCGATTACGCGTGAGCAGGCCGACAAAGCGAAAGCAGCGCCGCTGAAGCTGGCGCCTCCGAACGTCGAGGCCAGTGATGCTCCGTATTTTGTCGATATGGTGCGCGACCAGCTCATCAGCAAGTTCAACGAGACCGAGCTGAACGACTCGTCATACCGCATCTACACGACCCTTGATCCCGACTTGCAAAAAGCCGCAGCGCAAGCCGTCGAGAGCGGAATCAAGCTGGTGGACGAACAGGTCAAGAAGCTGCGCACGAAAAGGATCAGGGTCGGCAAGAAGTACGAAACGAAGGTTGAGCCGGGCCCGCAGGCGCAGGTGGCGTTGGTGGCGATCGATCCGCACACAGGCGCGGTACTGGCGCTGGTCGGCGGGCGCGACTACGGATGGAGTCAGTTGAACCACGCCGTGGCGAAGCGTCCGACCGGATCGATCTTCAAGCCATTCGTCTACGCGGCAGCGATGAACACCGCGCTCGATGGATCGCAGATGGTGATCACTCCTGCCTCAACCGTGCAAGACGAGCCTTCCAGCTTCGCCTACGGCGACCAGATCTACGAGCCGCGCAACTACAAAGAGGAATACCACGGTGAAGTAACGCTGCGCTACGCGCTGGCAATGTCTCTGAACAACGCTACCGTGAAAGTGGCCGAAGAAGTGGGATACGACAAAGTAGCCGATCTCGCGAAATCGGCGGGCATCACGTCGGTGAAGGCGACTCCGGCGATGGCTCTCGGATCCTACGACGCCTCGCCATTGGAAATGTCTGGCGCTTATACCTCCTTCGCAAATAGCGGCATTCGCCTGTCACCGATCTTGTTGCGATCAGTCAGAAACAATAAAGGCGACGTGGTTGCCAATTACACGACGGACCAGCGGCAAGTTCTGGATCCCCGCATCGCTTATGTCATGACGAACATGATGGCGGGCGTAATCAACAACGGTCTGGGTTACACGGCGGTACGGCTGCGCGGATTCATGGCTCCCGCGGCAGGAAAGACCGGCAGTTCGCACGACGGATGGTTTGCCGGATATACGTCAAATCTGCTTTGTATCGTGTGGGTTGGATACGACGACTATAGCGACCTGCGCTTGAGCGGTGCGATGACGGCTGCGCCAATCTGGACCGAGTTCATGAAAAAGGCCGCCGCGCTGCCGCAGTATTCGAACATGGTCGATTTCTCGCAGCCCTCAGGCGTCGTGGATGTGCAACTCGACAAGGCCACAAACCGGCTGGCGACGCCAAACTGCACAGATGATTACGTTTCCGCTTTCATTGCTGGAACCGAGCCTCATGACACCTGCGACGCACAGACAGGTATGAAGGGGTTCTTTTCGAAGCTTTTTGGGGGCGGGGACAAGCCAGCAACGCCCGTCCAGGCCCAGCCCGACGTCGCAAATGGGCAGGCCCCCGACAACCCCCAGGACCCTAAGAAAAAGAAGGGGTTCTTCGGCAAGATTGCAGGAATTTTCAAGGATGACAAAGCCTCAGCCCCGGTGTCTAAACCTGATGACAGCCAGGCTGCGCCGCACTAGGTCAGTCTTAGGTCTCGGGTCTCGGGTCTCGCGTCTCAGGTCTCGGGTCTCAGGAACCCCGCTCGGGTTCTTGCCACTGGCCCAACTTTTCCCAAGACCTGAGACTCAGGATGTGAGACCGATTTTGCAGCATTTTCTTCGCCGCCCGGCTGGAATTGTGCCAGAATACTGGCAACAACTTGGGGGTGGCCTGTGACTTTCTTTTCGAAAGGTTCGCTGGTTTCCGCTTCGCTTCTCGCTCTTTGCCTGTGCCCGGCAGTTTCCTCCGCGCAGGTTTCCCACTCTGAACAAGTTCAAATCAAACCGCCACTGATCAGGATGACCGATCCTCCCGCGCAGGACGCCAGTCCGTCGATCCTCGAGGCACGCGCCGATCAGTTGCGCACGGAAAAGCTATTTCTGGATGCGCTGGACTACTATCGCGCAGCGCTGACCAAAGAGCCGCACTCAGCGTCGGTGCTGAATAAGATCGGTATCACCGAACTGATGATGCAGCGTTACAAGGAAGCAAAGAAATCGTTTGATCAGTCCATCAAGACGGATCGCCGCTATGCCGACGCATACAACAATCTCGGCGTGGTGCTTTACGAGGAAAAGAAGTATGGACCTGCGGTGAAGGAGTACCGCCGGGCAATTGCAATTGACGATAATTCGGCATCGTTCTACAGCAATCTCGGGGCGGCGCTGTTTGCGAAGAAACAATTCGATCCCGCCGTGGTGGCGTATCAGAAGGCGGTAGAGATTGATCCAGATGTCTTCGAGCGCACATCACGCGGCGGCGTGCAGGCACAGTTGCCCAGTCCGGAAGACCGCGCGCATTATGACTACACCGTGGCCAAGCTTTACGCCAAGATGGGATTCTCCGACCGGTCGCTGGAATATCTTAAGAAAGCCATGGAAGAGGGTTACAAAGACTTCTACAAGAACGTCTACAAGGACGAGGAATTTGCCCAACTTCGCAAGGACAAGCGCTTCACTGAGTTGATCGACGCCAAGATTCCGGCGCTACCAGAATAATTCTTCACAGCCCGATTGCTTGTGGACGAAGCACATCAGAAATTTGCCTCGCGGAAATCTGTTTCATTTTACAAAGATTTACAAAATTAGACGGAACTTAGGCCGGTTACGGTGTTTACTGTCTTCACATACTCCTGAAAACAACAGGGTGAGTAAGGAGAAACGGTAGCCCATCGGATGCTGACCCGAGCACGCCCCAAGCAAGCATCCGATGGGTTTTTTTCTTTGGTGTGAGCCATGAGCTGAGCTTTGAGCCATGAGCGGCCAGCCGCGAGACCAATTTGCGGCTCTTCCAATTCGTGACGTCAGTCTGGCAGTCCACTGTCAGCACGTTTGAACCGGTGCCGGAATTGACCGCGCGTGAGCGAGGATGTATTGCGGAACTTTAGCGTTCCGCTCGTCGCTCGCCGCTCATTGCCACTGTTCATTGCTCACTGCTCATTGCTCATTGCTCATTGCTCATTGCTCATTGCACAGTAGGGCTGCGCTCGCCGATGTAAGCTTCCACGACCTTCTTCCACTTACCCTGAGCTTTCAGGATGAATTCGACGGCATCGCGAAGGGCACCGTCGCCTCCGGCATGCGGAGTCACATAGTGGGCCACTTTTTTCACCTCGGCGCGGGCGTTCTTCACGGCGATTGCCAAGCCTGCGGGACGCATAGCGGGGAGATCGATCACGTCATCGCCGACGAAGGCGGCCTCTTCCAGTTTCAGTCCAGCCTCTTTGACGATTTCCTCGAACGCAGTGCATTTGTCCTGAATCCCCTGACGGACGAATTCCAGTTTCAGGTCCCGGGCGCGCAGAGCGACTGTTTCCGAGATCCGCTTGGTAATCAGCCCGGTCCTGATTCCCGCAAGACGGGCAAGCGAAATCGAAGCGCCATCGTGGGCATGGAAGCCTTTGGCTTCGATCAGAGATTGGCTGTGCAGGCCGAATCCGCCCTCGCCCCCGTGCTTGGCGGATTGCTCGATAATGCTTTGCTGCGTGCCGGCGGGCGCGGGGAAGATGAAGAGTTTGCCGTCGGTGAGGACTCCGTCAACATCAAAGAGAAGGAGCCTGATTTTGCGCGCGCGGGCCTGGGCGGAGAGTTTAGGCATCTCCAAATCCTATCATGCACGATAGCTGGCGTGATAGCTGTTATGCTATCGCATATGATACTATGATTGCACTAGTCTGAGATAACGACATGCCAGCGACAGCCAAGAAGCGATACCAGAACACCACGCTGCGGATTCCCAACCAAACTTATGAAAAAGCCAAGAGAGCGGCCCATCGAGCGCAAATCGCGAGTTTCAACGAGTTCGTGATTCAGGCAGTCGAGGAAAAGGTGCGGCGGTTGACCGAAGCGGAAATCGACGCGGCCTTTGCCGGCATGGCCGACGATACTGACTATCAGCATGATTCGGTTGCTATGGCCCGCGAGTTTGAAGCTGGTGATTGGGAAGCTTTCAAGTCTTCTGAACAAAATGAGCGTACAAAGACCCGTGCTGCCAAAGCCCTTCCGCGGTGACGTTTTCAGCGCACGGCTCAATCCGACTGAGCGAAGCGAGCAAGCGGGCACACGGCCCGTCGTGGTGGTGAGCCGCGACTCGATCAATGCGAATAGTCCAGTCGTCGTCGTGGTTCCGTTAACGGATGCGGCCAATGTGAAGCGAACCTATCCCAGCCACGTCCATCTTGCAAAAGGATCGGGAGGCCTGAAGATGGATAGCCTCGCAAAAGCTGAACAGATTCGGGCGATCCAAGTGACGCGATTTGTTTCGTACTATGGACGGCTCGATGGACAATCCCTGGCGCGGATTGATGAGGCGCTGAAGATCACGCTCGCATGGCGGTGATTAGTGTTTGTGGCCTGGTTCAGCCCGTTTATTTTGACGGAACCGTTGCTTCAAGGTCCCCTGCTGCTTTGTCGATACCCGCGGCTATGCGCGCGATTACATCCGCGACCATAGGAATCTGGGCATCGGCTTCCTTCCACTTTTTCTCGTCCATGTATTCGCGGACAGCGGCGACCGGTTTGGCGCCGTATCCGGTGTAGGCGCCGGGGGCGTAGATCTGGTTCTTGAACCAGGGGCGCTCAGGCAGGCCCTTTTCATTCAGGAAGAGGCGTGAGATTCCCATCAGTTCGTTGTTCACGCTCACGATTGCCTGCGGAGAAATTGACGCCGAGGTGCCTTTGAATTTCGCCAGCGCCTTGGTGTAGTGCTCCGCGCTTTTCTTGAGAAGATCGAGCGAGTTCTTCATCGGCGCGAAGTTCATGTAGGGAGGCACGACTTCAACCGGCGGCGGAACATAAGTTTTGTGCGGGTCGGATGTGGCGGTGAAGACACCTTCCTCCAGTTCGAGATTGCGCTCGGTGAACTCGTCCTGTTTGTCTTTCAGAAGTTTTTCCAGATCGGATTCATATTTCGCAATGGCCTCTGCCTGCGGCGCGTAGTCGTAGGGAAGCAGGTCGGAGTCGGCGAAGCGCATGACGGCAGTACCGGACGTTTGGGCGAGCGCGCGTCCGTAGGAAAAATCGTTGTCGGCGAAGTGCGTGTACCAGTAGAAATCGTCGTAGATGGAATGGTACTGATCTCCTTCGTCCTCGCCGCCGAAGCCGATATCGAGCGAAGGAATTCCGGCGTAGTCCTGGAAAGCTGTGTAGTCTGAGCCGTCACCCAGCGCGTTGATGCGCAGATCGGGCGCATGCCGAACTTTGCCGCGCTCGTCCGCATCTTTCGCATGTTGGATCGCACGAAGATGACTGCGCTGGAAGATGGAGATATTTTTCTCGGGATCATTGATGTCGCGGGCGACGCTGCTGATGAACGCCTGCAAATCCTGGGTACCGCCCGCTCCGAAGAATCCGCGCTCGTTGCCGTCGGTATTCAGATAGAACACGGCGTGCTTTTGCAGGTCATCGCGATGAGTTTCGACCCACTCGACGGAGCCCAGAAGTCCGGGTTCTTCGCCGTCCCATGCGCAGTAGATGATGGTTCGCTTCGGAGTCCATCCCTGCTTGTGAAGTTCTCCCAGCATGCGAGCTTCTTCGAGCTCCGGAGCCATGCCGGCAATAGGATCGTCAGCGCCATTGACCCATGCATCGTGATGGTTGCCGCGAATGACCCACTGATCGGGCGAAGAGCCGGGAATTGTAGCGATGACGTCGTAGAGCGGCTTAAGGTCCCAGTTCGAGGCGACTTTCAGATGCACGCGTGCGGGGCCGGGGCCGACATGATAGGTGATGGGCAGTCCGCCGCGCCAATTTTCTGGAACGACCTGACCTTGCAGGGCCTCGAGGAACGGCTGCGCGTCCGCGTAGGAAATCGGCAGCACAGGAATCTTCGTGATTGTCTTCGCGTCTTTGAGGGCAAGACGCTTCGCGCCCGCGACAGCGCCAACGCCGGGAGTCAGAGGATCGCCAGGATAGTCGGTATCCATGACGCTGCCACGCTGGACGCCGTCTTTCGAGCGCCAGCCGCCCGTCGGATAGTCATCGCCATGGAAGAACCCGTCTTCGCGTGGATCGGAATAAATAATACAGCCGAGCGCGCCGTGTTCCGCCGCCACTTTGGGCTTCACGCCGCGCCAGCCAGAACCGTAACGGGCGATCACGATGGCGCCCTTTACGGAAACTCCGAGGCGATCGAGTTCGTCGTAGTCTTCGCGGTTGCCGAAGTTCACGTAGACGAGCGGGCCGGTCACATCTCCGTCGATGGAGTATGCGTTGTAGGTAGGGAGCTGCTCAGAGGTTTGGCCGGTCGTGGGATCGACAGCGAGCGCGGGCTCCTGCAATTTTGCCTTAAAAGGTTTCGGCGAAAGAAGATCAAGAGATCGCTCTTTCGGCGTGGGAAAGAGAACGTCGAAGCTCTCGATATGCGCATCGAGTCCCCATTCCTTGAAACGGGCAAGCATCCACTCGGCATTGTCTTTGTCGTAAGGCGAGCCTACGTGGTGCGGGCGCGCACTCAAGCGCCGCATGTTTTCGCGGATGTTGTTCGCAACGATGCCGTCCTGGAATTTCTTTTCCCAGTCATGCTCGGTGGTGGAGTTCTGCGCCATGTAGCCAAGCATAACCGCGGACTTTTCGGGCGCTGCATTCGGCTCAGAAGCGGCCTGCGCAGCGGCTAACTGGGGAAATGCGAACAGAAGGGCATAGGCGGCCAGCGAACGGAGTGAGATCAATTGGTTCTCCCGGGTCGGCGTGTACTGTTTTGAAATGGACTGGGAATTTTATCACCAGTTTCGCCATCAGCCATTCACGCATGCGACCTTGGCCGAAGGACTCCCTCGACATTGTTCGTGAACGGCACCAGAATTCGACGATTGTAGTTTGCGTCCGAAGCGGCGGCCATCACCGTCAAATCATGAGTCTTCTAAGGCGATGTTGTCGAGGAGGAGCAGGACGAGATCAAATGCTGTCCATTTCAGGAGCGCGGAAGCCATACGACAGAGATCCGACGGCCTAATTTCTCGAAATCGCGGTCCGACGTGACGAGCGTGGCATTCCACCCGATAGCGAGAGCAGCCGCAAAGCTATCCGCGTAAGGAAGCTTGTGGCGAACTTTGAGTTCGGAGGCTTGTAACGTCTGCGAAACGTCAACAGGAACCACCTGTATGGGGAGGCGCTGAAGATCTTCGAGCATGCTCCGGGCTTTTGTCTCCCCGTGACCAGCCCATACCAGATAGAAAACTTCTCCCAGATTGATTACAGAAATCATAAGCCTTGCGGTTTCGCGGAGAGCCTCAAGCAGCAATCTGTCTATCGTCCCAACGCCGGGAGTGAGCAGGAAATAATCTAAAAGCGCGTTAGCATCCAGGACATAGATTTTCGGACCGGACTTCACTCCTTATCGTCCCGGTGTTCGCGCTCGCGCATTTCAATCAGCGAAGGACCACCGACGCAGCAGCCCCGCAATCGGCCAAGAATCTGTTCGAACTCAGACTCCGATGCGCTCACAGCTCCATCATCGGTAAGCGAACGGCCCTGGTAGCGAATCTCGAATCCTTTTTCCCTGAGAATTGCGACCGCCTGGTGTGAGTTGGTCGGATCGTTGGGCGGGACGCCGGCGGCATCGAGTACGAGCGGCCTTGCTGGAAGTTCGCGGCCTTCCACGATCACGCTCCATTTCGGCATCTGGCGGTTCCACCGAAAACTGCGCGCCGAATGATTTATTTGCTCCCTGGTGAGTGCGGAAACCTTGGGGCTGGGCATAGAGGATTTGTTCGATATTATTATTACTCATACTCATCATACTATTACTCAATGGTCGGACTCAAACGTTTTAGTGCGGCGAACAATTGGCGAACATGTTGGTTTCGGAATAGAATATCCAGATGCACTCCCTTCCTCCGTCCCTGGCCTGGGCCCATCCTCTCGTTGCGGAATGGTTTGTGGGGAAGTTTGGCACGCCGACCGAGCCTCAGGAGCAAGGCTGGCCGAGCATCCTGGCCGGGAAAACCACGCTGATCTCTGCTCCAACCGGTTCGGGCAAGACGCTAGCAGCGTTCCTTGCGTGTATCGATCGGCTCGTTCGCAAAGCGTTGGCGGGGGATTTGGCTGATCGAATGGAAGTCCTCTACGTTTCGCCGCTGAAGGCGTTGGGGAACGACATCCAGAAAAACCTTGAGATTCCTTTGGGCGAAATTCTCGCGCTGGCGAATGAGCGCGGATTGCTGATGCCGGAGATTCGCACTGCCGTTCGCACCGGCGACACGCTCATGCATGAACGGCGCGCAATGCTGAAGCGGCCTCCGCACATTCTGGTGACCACGCCAGAGTCGCTCTACATTCTTCTCACTGCGGACCGCAGCCGCGCGATCCTGCGTGACGTCGAGACTGTCATCGTTGATGAAATTCACGCAGTTGCAGACGACAAGCGCGGGGCACATCTGACGCTTTCGCTGGAGCGACTGGACGCGCTGGCACACAAGCTCCCCGCGCGCATTGGCTTATCGGCAACTCAAAAACCGATTGAAGAAGTCGCACATTTCCTGACCGGTAGCGGACGACAAGATCCTGTCATCGTCAATGTTGGGCATAAGCGGAAACTCGATCTTGCGGTAGAGGTGCCGCCGATGCCGTTAGGTCCGGTGGCGTCGAACGAAATGTGGGACGCGATCTACGACCGCTTGGTGCAGTTGGTCAATCAGCACCGGTCGACTCTGGTGTTTGTGAACACACGGCGAATGGCGGAGCGACTAGCCCACAACTTGGGCGAGAGGCTCGGCGAAGAAAACGTTGCGGCCCACCACGGAAGTTTGTCGCGCAAGCTCAGACTGGCTGCGGAAAAGAAGCTCAAGGAAGGCCAGATCAAAGTTCTTGTAGCGACCGCCTCGCTTGAACTGGGAATTGACGTTGGATTTGTCGATTTGGCCGTCCAGATCAATTCTCCACGATCAATTGCCGTGGCGCTGCAGAGGATCGGACGCTCAGGGCACTGGCGTGGAGCCGTGCCCAAAGGAAGATTCTTCGCTACCACTCGCGATGATTTGATGGAACTGGCGGCCCTAGTGCGAGCAATCAAACTGGGAGATCTCGACCGGCTGATGATTCCGGATGCTCCACTCGATGTGCTGGCGCAACAGATTGTTGCGGCGTGCTCGGCCGAAGAGTGGGATGAGGATGCAATGTTTGCGCTGGCGCGGCGGGCGTATCCGTATCGCGACATGAAGCGAGAGACGTTCGATTCGATCCTTGAGATGCTTTCCGAGGGGATCGCCGCGAGGCGGGGACGGTATGGGGCATATGTCCATCGCGACCGCGTGAATGGAAAGCTGCGGGCGCGGCGCGGCGCGAGGCTGGCGGCGATTACCAGTGGCGGAGCAATTCCCGACAATTCGCTTTACACCGTCGTGGCTCAACCCGACCAGATCGTCGTCGGAACGATTGATGAAGATTTCGCGGTCGAGAGCATGCGCGGCGACATTATGCTGCTGGGAAATACGTCGTGGATGATTCACCGCATCGAGACGAATTCCGGCCGGGTGCTGGTGCAGGATGCGCATGGCGCTCCACCGACAGTGCCGTTCTGGAATGGCGAGGCTCCGGCGCGAACGCAGGAGTTGTCGGCGCATGTCGGTGACCTGCGGCAGAAGATCAGCGAGATGCTGCCGGCGACTTCGCCGGTGGGATTTTCTGCAACGCAACCCGATGTTGCCGCCGCTGTGAGCTGGCTGAAGGCAGAATGCGGGCTGGACGATCCGGGCGCAGAGCAGGCGGTCGAATATGTCCTGCAAGGGCGCGCCGTGCTCGGCGCAGTGCCGACGCAGCGGACGATTATCGCGGAACGATTTTTTGATGAAGGCGGAGGAATGCAGTTAGTGATCCACGCACCCTTTGGCGGACGGATCAACAAGGCCTGGGGACTCTCGCTACGCAAACGGTTCTGCGTGGGATTCAACTTTGAGCTGCAAGCCGCTGCAACCGATAACGGGCTTAACATCGCTTTGGCCGAGCAGCACAGTTTCCCGCTGGGTGATGTCTTTCATTTCCTGCAAGCCGACACAGTGCAGCCGATTCTGGAGCAGGCGGCGCTGGACTCTCCGATCTTCGGCACACGCTGGCGCTGGGACGCGAACCGGGCGCTTGCGTTGCTGCGCTTTCAGAACGGGAAGAAAGTACCTCCGCAAATTCAGCGTATGCGCTCGGATGATTTGCTGGCGTCGGTGTTCCCCGATGCAGCGGCTTGCTTCGAGAATATCGAGGGCGAGCGAAAGATTCCCGACCATCCGCTGGTGGGCGAAGTAATGAAAGACGTCCTCACCGAGGCGATGGATCTTGAAGGCTTGAAATCGCTTTTGCGCGGCATTGCGTCCCAAGAAATTCGGGTGGTTGCGGTCGATACGCCTGTACCGTCGCAGTTCTCACACGAGATTCTGAATGCGAATCCGTATGCGTATCTTGACGATGCGCCGCTCGAAGAACGACGGGCGCGGGCCGTTGAGATGCGGCGGATTTTGCCCGAGTCGGTGCTGGAAGAAGTGGGCAAGCTCGATGCGGGGGCGATCGCGCAGGTGCGGGAAGAAGCCTGGCCGGATGTGCGGGATGCGGATGAACTGCATGACGTACTACATACGTTGGTAGCGCTGGCTGAAAGTCCAGAGCCTACGTGGGGACAGCCGCCCTCGGCTGTCCGGTTCAGCGAAGCTGAAAAGCTATTGGGGTTGGAAAATCCATCGCCCTCGTTGCCATCCCTTCGGGCTTCGCTCGACAGGACAGGCGAGGGCGGCGGCTGTCCCCACATGGATGTTACTGGCTGGCAGGACTATTTCCAGCGACTGGTGGAACAGGGGCGCGCGGGGGTTGCATTGGTCGAGGGGTGCCGTTACTGGGTAGCGGCTGAGCGTGCGCGAAGTTTTGCGGCGCTATTTCCTTCGGTCGATTTCGAGCAGAGTTTGGCGGATGTCGAAACGCATGAGATTTCGCGCGACGATGCGTTGCTCACACTGGTCACGGGCTGGATGTCGCATATCGGGCCAGCGACTGCTTCGCAGCTTGCAGGGTGGGTCGGACTTCCCGCTTCGGATGTCGAGAAGGCGTTGCTCCGAATGGAAGCTTCCGGAACTGTGCTCCGTGGAAAGTTCACTGGCGGAGGTGGCAGGCGGTCAGGAGTGCTCGCTCCACAAGGGGCAGTCGAATTTCGCTCGATTGGACAACGGGTAGCGGCTGTCAACACCGAAGAATTACCTGCTTCCGCAGCCTCCTCTCAAGCGGAGACAGAATGGTGCGAACGCCGGCTTTTGGCTCGCATTCACCGCCTGACCGTTGGCATGCTGCGCAAACAGATCGAGCCAGTGACTCCGGCACAGTTTGTGCGCTGGCTGATGCGCTGGCAGCATACCGCACCGGGATCTCAGGTCTCGGGCGAGCGCGGAACGATGGAGGTTCTGCAGCAGCTTCAGGGATTCGAAATTCCCGCGAACGCGTGGGAACGGCAGATTTTGTCGCGGCGGATTGCCGACTACGAGCCGAAGTGGCTGGATCAACTCTGTCTGACTGGTGCGGTTGGTTGGGGAAGGCTATCGCCCCATCCGGCGACTCTGGATTCGGGCGGCACAGGGGATGCTCAGCGGCAGCGCCGTGTGATTCCCACCAGCGTGGCTCCGATTACTTTTTTTGTGCGCGAAGAAGCTGACTGGATGGGCTTGAGAGAAAATCCCGCCGATGAAGGCCGCGGATTGAGCCATGGCGCACAACTCGTATTCGGTTTCCTGCGTCAGCGAGGAGCCTCGTTCTTCGCCGATATCGTGCGCGCAACCGGAAAACTCAAAGCGGAAATTGAAACCGGACTGTGGGAGTTAGTCGCGGCGGGGCTGGTGACGGCGGATGGGTTCGACAATCTTCGGTCGCTGATCGACCCGAAGCGGCGAGCCGGACAAGGAAGCGGAAGAAACACGCGTCCGCGGCACAGCGCTGGACGATGGGCGTTGCTACATGCCGACGTTGCGGCCGAGCGGTCGCGCGCGGTGGAAGCGGCTTGCTGGATGCTGCTGCGGCGCTATGGGATCGTGATTCGCGATTTGCTGGCGCGCGAGTCGAACTTGCCGACATGGCGTGAACTGCTGATGGGATTCCGGAGGCTCGAAGATCGCGGCGAAATCCGCGGCGGACGCTTTGTCGATGGATTTCTCGGCGAGCAATTTGCCTTGCCAATTGCGGTCGAATCCGTGCGTTCGATGCGGAACTTACCGTTGAGTGGCGAGACCATCACGCTGTCGGCGGCCGACCCGTTGAATCTCGTGGGGATACTTGTGCCCGGAGAGAGGATTCCTGCCATCTCAGGCAGGTTCGTGAGCTTTAGGGATGGCATTCCCGTCCTAGAGGGTTCTCCCTCGGGCGGTCCGGTTTCCGCAGAAGCTGCCGCTGGCTAGTTCCCTTCCCCAAATAATCCGGAAAGAAGCTGGAAAAGAAAAAAGTCAGAAGCCCGATGAGGGGGTCCCCCGAGCTTCTGACTGGCGATCTCGGCTAGAACTTCTCGAAAGCGCTTCCCCCATCGCTTTGCCGAGCATCCGCAATTTCGTGAGTTGCATGTGCCATGCCAATTTAGAACTCATACCTGCTTTGCCATTGTCGGATCTTTGTAACTACATGTTTCTATGATGGTTTAGATCTTTGTGCCGGAATGGCGCGCGGGGGGACTGTGACCCATAGCCAACCCTGGAAATCGCTATCCAATCAGATAGTTACGCTAGCCGTTCGGATATTGAAAAATGGAACGAACGGCCCATACAATTCAGCGCGCTTTGTGATAGAAATTCTGCGCGGAATGGGAGATCTGATTGCGGCCTAGACTACAGGTGATTGCGGGACCTTCGAAAGACTCCACCATTCCGCTGCCCGAGGGAGAGGCTACGCTCGGCCGCGATCCAGCGAATGCGATTCCGGTGGTTGATCCATCGGTTTCTCGCAAACACTGCCTGTTGCGCCGGGAGGAAGACGGTCGCTTCCAGGTTCGCGACCTTGAAAGCCGCAATGGGACGATGGTGAACGGCCTGACCGTCAAAGAGCAGTGGCTACATCACGGAGATGAGATTGCCACCGGCGACTCGGTGTTCATGTTCCTGACGGAAGAAGAGGAGCGCGCGGCATCACTGAGCCGCGTCGAGTTCGATGAGATTCAGCACACAACGGAAACCAAGATCATTCATCCCAAAGAGGCAATGTATCTTCAGCCCGACCGGCTGCTGAAAGAATTGCCTGCGGCGTCGCAGGTGGCGCGGAATTTGAATGCTCTGTTGAAGATCAGCCGGATCGTGCATGCCATCCGCGATCTCGAGGAGTTGCAGGCCCAGCTGCTTGATTTGATTTTTGAAGTTGTTCCTGCCGGGCGCGGTGCGATTCTTCTGGCCGACGGGCCCGGGCAGGAATTCAACTGTCTCTACGCGCGGACGCGCCATCCGGGGCAGTCCCAGCTCGTGCGAGTGAGCCGCACGATTGCGCGCCAGGTGATGAAAGACAACGTCGCCATTCTTGGCGTCGATGTTGCCGCGGGCAAGCTTCGGGATATCGAGAGTCTGGCGACGGCGGAAGTGCGGTCGCTGCTGTGTGTGCCGCTGAGCGTTTTTCAGAGAACAATTGGCTGCATCTACCTCGACAATACGAATGCCGCAGATCGCTTTCAGGAAGATCATCTTCAACTGATGGCCGCGGTGGCGGGGGTTTCGGCGGTTGCCCTCGACAATGCCCGGCGACTGCAATGGCTCGAGCAGGAAAACCAGCGTCTTACCACCGAAATCAGCCAGGAGCAGAGCCTGGTGGGTGAAGGCCAGCGGATGAAAGATGTTTTTCAGTTTGTGGCGCGAGTGGCCCCCGCCGATTCAACCGTACTGGTTGAAGGTGAAAGCGGCACAGGCAAAGAATTGGTCGCGCGGGCGCTTCACAGCAACAGCCATCGCAGGAACAAGCCGTTTGTAGCGATCAACTGTGCGGCAATTCCCGATGCGCTTCTGGAAAGCGAGTTGTTCGGCTTTGAGCGAGGCGCTTTTACGGGCGCGAACGCACAGAAAAAGGGCCGCCTGGAACTTGCCGACGGGGGAGTGATCTTTCTGGACGAGATCGGCGAGCTAGCTCCCACCTTGCAAGTGAAGTTGCTGCGCGTTTTGCAGGAGCGTGAGTTTGAGCGCATCGGTGGAATGCATCCCATCAAGATTAACGTCCGGGTCATTGCCGCAACCAATCGCGACCTGAACGAAGCCGTGCGCACCGGCGATTTCCGCCGGGATCTTTATTTCCGGCTGGCAGTGGTCAAGATGAGCATGCCTCCGCTCCGGGAACGCAGAGAAGACATTCCGATGCTGACCCGGCATTTTGTGCAGAAGCATGCCAGGCTGTGCAAAGTAAAACCCAAACCGGTTTCGCGCGAGGCAATGGCGGCTCTGGTGAATTATGAGTGGCCCGGGAATGTGCGCGAACTGGAAAATGCGATTGAACGGGCGCTGGTGATGGGATCTTCAGATATTTTGCTGCTCGAAGACCTGCCCGAATCGCTGTTGGAGCAGAATCCTCCAGAGGAGGTGCACGAGGGCAAATATCATGCCAGCGTGAAAGAGTTGAAAAAGCAATTGATCATTGACGCGGTGGTCCAAACTCAGGGAAATTATGTGGACGCAGCATGTATTCTCGGCGTGCATCCGAATTATCTGCACCGGCTAATCCGCAATCTCGGGCAGAAAGAAGAACTGAACAACGCGTTGAGAAAGCGCAAGGGCGGAGCCGCTTAAGCCTTAGGGCAGAGGTAGTTGCAAGAGGCGTGCGGGATCAAGATAAGTGCTTTGCCAACGCACGCGCACATCAAGATGCGGCCCTGTCGCCCGGCCCGTACCACCACTCAGACCGACTTCCTGGCCGCGCTTCACTGCATCCCCTGCTTTCACCTTTAATTCGGAGAGATGTAGATAGAGAGTCATCAGGCCCTGGCCGTGGTCGATCACTACGAAATTTCCTTCATAGTAAAGAAAGCGCGCCAGCAGTACGGTGCCTGAATTCATAGCCTTGACGGGCGTTCCCGTATGAACGCGATAGTCGAGCCCCCAGTGCGGGCTTTGTGCCTCGCCGTTAAAAATGCGTTGCGAGCCGTAGACGTCGGAGGTCTCTGCCTCAACGGGTGCGGTGAAAGTTCCGTCCCAGGAGCGCTCTGTGGCTGGGCGGCTGAAATAGTCGCTCTTGATTTTCTTTGCCTCTTCGATCTGGGCCGTCTGCTCGGGATTTGGTTCCGTGAACTTCTTTTCCACCGAAAGTTCAACTTTGATTTTGGGATAACTTGCCGCGCCGACTGGGAATTCACGCTTGACGGCGACTTTGGATCCGGCGCGCTCGCCTGCAAGTTCGAGTGCATATTTGCCAGGCTTTGTCTCGAAGGGCACGCCTGCGAGCGCGAACCAGAGTTTTGCCGAAGAATCGTAACTGAACGTGAGTTGATGTCCGCACCAGCTTCCGGTCAGAGAATCGAACCGGTACGCTGACTTGACCTCAAAGAGGACTGGCGCGCCATTCAGCAATTTTGCCGGCTTGGCGCTGACTGTCCAGGTCGTGGCGCCAGCCGCATAAGAAGCGCAGCAAAGAAAGAAAATATTCGCGATCAACCGCATTCCGCCGCGCAGCCGGAGAAGACTGTCTACGACTGCCCGCGGCCGCAACTCCGGCGTACCGGAAACAAATGGTTCATGGTGAGAAGCTCTCACCTCTTCAGCCTAGCACCGCGCGCGACCCGCCATATTTATAATCCGGCGATGCGCATCCGGTTGCTCACTGGCTTTGGCTTTTTGTATTGTGCACTGCCACTGCAGTCCAGGTTGCTCAGGTGTTTTTGGCTAATGGACAATGCAACGCCCTGCAAACAAAATCGTCATGCGCGGATAAAAGTATGCCAATATTTCCATGCGACTGGACGCTGGTATTGGGCAGATGCGCTACTCTAGAACCGAAACTGGTCGGCGGTAATTTGAATTGACAACATGAACTTCGAAAACATCCTCCTCGAAAAAAAGAACGCGATTGCTTACGTCACCGTCAACCGGCCAAAAGTGCTTAACGCGCTGAACATGGCCACAATGGAAGAGTTGCGGTCGGCATTCCACGACATCAAGAACGACAAAGTCATTCGCGTCGTGATCTTCACCGGATCAGGCGAGAAGGCTTTCATCGCAGGCGCCGACATTGGCGAACTGTCGAAGCACGATGCGGTTTCGGGCAAGGAATATACCCATCGCGGGCAGTCGGTGCTGAATCTGATTGAGAATCTCGGTAAGCCCGTCATCGCCTGCATCAACGGATTCGCACTAGGCGGCGGATGCGAGATCGCCATGGCCTGCACCATGCGTCTGGCCAGCGAGAACGCCAAGCTGGGGCAGCCTGAGGTGAAGCTCGGAATCATTCCGGGCTATGGCGGGTCGCAGCGGCTACCGCGACTCGTGGGCAAAGGTCTGGCCATGCAGATGGTGCTTGCGGGAGAAATGATCTCGGCGCAGGAAGCGCATCGCATCGGACTGGTAAACGAGATCACGGCGCCGGCCGACCTGATTCCGCGCGCGGAAGCGATTGCAGCGAAGATTATTGCCAACGCCCCCCTGGCTGTGCAGTATGCGATGGAGGCCGTCAACAAGGGCACGGAGATGACTCTGGCGGAGGGACTTTACCTCGAAGCGACGCTGTTCGGCGTTTGCTGCGCAACGGAAGACAAAACCGAAGGTACGAAAGCTTTTCTGGAGAAGCGGCCAGCGCAGTTCAAGGGCAAATAAATCTTTCGCCACGGATTTGCACGGATTCTCGCGGATGGAAAAACTCTCACCACAAAGACACAGAGGCACAGAGAAGAAACTGAAAATCGAGTCCATGCCAGAGGCGCCGGTTCCGTCGCTTGACGGCAAGCTCGATGCCTCGGGCAAGCGCTTCGCTATTGTCGTGGCGCGCTTCAATGCCTTCATAACCGAGCGATTGCTGCTCAGCGCTTGCGACGGATTGATTCGCACCGGCGCGCGCCGGCAAGACATCGACGTTGTGCGCGTGCCGGGAGCCTTTGAAATTCCTTCCGCAGCTCGGACGCTGGCCGAAACAGGTAAATACGACGCCATCCTCTGCGTCGGATGCCTGTTGCGGGGCGACACAGCACACTACGATGTAATCGTCAATGAAGTCACCCGCGGCATCGGACAATCGGCGCAGGAGACGGAAGTGCCTCACGCATTTGGTGTACTAACTTGCGACACTCTGGAGCAGGCGATCGATCGCGCCGGACTGAAGATGGGCAATAAAGGATTCGAGGCCGCGCTGGCCGCGGTGGAGATGGCATCGCTGAAACAAGCTGTCAGCTCTCAGCCGTCAGCCGCCAGCAAGAAGCAGGTTCCTCCCCTTCGACTTCGCTCAGGGCTTCGCCCTTCGGGCTCAGGCAAGAACGCTCGGAATGACAAATCTAAAGCAGGCGGCAACACTCATACGTCCTTGCGCAAACACAAACGCCGATAACGCAACGGTCCGAAATACAACGCTTTCAGCCTGCAGAAGTCAAACAACCCTTCCTGTAGACTAATCACAAGCATGCAGCACAACCGCTCGGCTGATAGCTGACGGCTGATAGCTGACGGCTGTTCTCCATGGGCACACGCCGTAAATCCCGCGAACTGGCTCTGCAAATGCTCTTTCAATCTGACATGGGCAAGCAGGACGCCGGGCAAGTGCGCCAGACATTCTGGGCAGAACATGGTACGGCCAGCGACGAGGTCCGCGGCTTCGCTGACGATCTGTTCCGGGTCGCCACCGACCGCGTCTCAGAAATCGACGACCTGATCGAACGCCACGCCGAACATTGGCGCATGGAGCGCATGGCCGCTGTGGATCGCAATCTATTGCGCGCGGCTGTGGCGGAACTACTCAGCTACCCCGAAACTCCGCGTGCGGTAGTCATCAATGAAGCGCTCGAAATTGCGCGGAAATTTTCCAGCCCTGAGTCGGTGCACTTCGTTAACGGCGTCCTCGACAGCATAGGCAAGGAACTGGAGAGCGGCGCCAAGTCTTCCGCCACAACGAGCTAGCTGTCCGAATTTTCATACACACATGACCTCAAAGGTCCTTTCTTGCCGGCCAAAGCGCGCCCATGCTCCTCAGCTATAATGGGCTGTAACGCGGATTGGTTTGCCCTCGCCTCCTTGCAAGAGGAATGATTCCGCCTGTTACCCAAATTGACCTGAAGGAGTACGCATGGCGATCCAGAAGACCGGCAAAATCTGGTACAACGGCAAGCTCATCAACTGGGACGATGCGACCATCCACGTGATGTCGCACGTCGTTCACTACGGCTCTTCGGTCTTCGAGGGCATCCGCTGCTACCAACTGCCCAGCGGCCCGGCGATCTTCCGCGCTGACGATCACATGCAACGGCTGCTCGACTCCGCCAAGGTCTACCGCATGGATCTTCCGTTCACGCGTGAAGAAATCGTGCGCGGCATGGTCGATACTATCTCGCATAACGGCGTGTGGCCATGCTACATCCGTCCGGTCGTGTTCCGCGGATATGGCGACGCCGGCGTGAATCCCCTAAATTGCCCGGTCGAGATGTACATCTGCAACTATCCATGGGGAAAATATCTCGGGGGAGCGGAGGATGCGGTCGACGTCTGTGTTTCGTCCTGGACTCGTCTCGCACCCAACACTTTGCCCGCAATGGCCAAGGCTGGCGCGAACTATATGAACTCGCAGCTCATCAAGATGGAGGCTCTTGCCAACGGGTATGTCGAAGGTATCGCCCTGGATGCTAGCGGGTTTGTCAGCGAAGGTTCCGGCGAGAACATCTTCCTGGTGCATCGCGACAAGTTGATCACCGCACCGCTCGGCAACTCCGTTCTTCCTGGGATCACACGCGATTCCATACTTCAGATCGCGCGCGATCTGAATATCACTGTTCAGGAACACATGATTCCGCGCGAAATGCTCTACATTGCCGATGAGGTTTTCTTCACCGGCACGGCCGCCGAGGTCACGCCGATCGGCACGGTCGACAAAATCAAGGTCGGCAATGGACAAATGGGCCCGATGACCAGGATTCTGCAGAAAGAGTTCTACGCGATTGTGCGCGGCGAGAAGAGTGACCGCTACAACTGGCTCACTCCGGTGCCGGTACGCACAAAGCAGCCGGTCGGCGTATAATCCGTCCGTCAATTCGAAGCCAGGGGGCGCACTCGCGCCCCTTTTGGTTTCTTACCCCGGAAGAAACAAAACAACCGTCGCAGAAGGAGAACACTATGTCCCAAGGAATGTCCCCGGAGTTTGCCCTAGGACTTCGCGCCATAATGCTTGACGGCGTCCAGCGCGAAGCGGAGATCACAAAGAAGGTCATCGCGGCTATTCCAGACGCAAAGGCGGACTACCGGCCCGATCCCAACGCTCGCACAGCGAAAGAACTGGCCTGGCACATCGCGAATACCGATATTCAGTTTCTCGCTGGCATCGCCGATCTGAACTTCAAGATGGAATCGCCCGAGCACAAGCCGGAAACGTCAGCAGAGGTTGTCGCCTGGTACGACGAAAACGTCAAGCGTGGTATCGATCGTGTGGCCGCGATGTCAGGGGAACAGTTGATGACGCCGGTCGAGTTCTTCGGCGTGTTCAACCTGCCGGCGGTGGCTTATCTCGGGTTCCTCAATAACCACAGCATCCATCATCGCGGAGAGCTTGCGACCTATCTGCGGCCCATGGGATCGAAGGTGCCTTCGATCTATGGCGGCAGCTACGATGAGCCGTTCGTGCCGGCGGCTGCGGTCGAAGAAACCGCCGCTTAGCTAAGGCTTGAGAGAGAAAGCCGCCTTCGTGGCGGCTTTTTGCTATGAGCCACAGGGCACTGTGTTGACGGGATAGCGAGCAAAAAGGCGATCTGCGGTAAGGATAGTGAGTTCCTCCGCAATGGCTTGCGCGATCAGCAATCGATCGAATGGGTCACCGTGATGCCGGGCAAGATCATAAACCTTCAACGCGTGTATGTGGGTGACAGGTAATGAGCGAATGCCTTGTTGTGCAAGTCTCTTCGGTATATATTGCCCGGGCGGTTCAGGTAATTCATATTTTCCCAGTTTCGCCTTGATGGCCATTTCCCACACGCTCGCGGCTGAAAAGTAAATCTCTTCGTGTGTGCTGCTCAGAATCTCCAATCCCTTGGCGCCGATTTTCTCTGTCGGGCCAACGCTCCACAGCCACACCATGGTGTCCAGCAGATATTTCACGAGGTCTTGCGGCGGCCCTTTCGTCTGCCCACACTCTGAACATTCTTTGTCGCCTCTACCGGAAGAGGCTCTCCACCATAGAACGCCTTCAGTAAATCATCTGGCAAAGGCGCATCGAAATCATCCGCAATCCAGATGCGCCCACGATCCATACCGAGGGGGCGGACCTTAGTCGCCGGCTCAATAGCCACCAGTCGCGCTACGGGCACGCCAGCGCGGGCGATGATAATTTCCTCGCCCGCAGCCACTCGCTGAATCAGCCGAGAAAAGTGGGTCTTGGCTTGATGGATATTGACTTCCATTACTTGGAGTATGGACTAAGTCTATAGACTAAGTCAAAATCCTTTCGGCCAAACTGGGCGGCAGATCCGAAAGGCCTCAACAGCTCGCGAATCGAGCAAAAAACATTATCACGGGAGCGATCCCCACTCAATCTCACCCGACGGGGTTCATCCCCGTTCAGCTTTTCAAGTTGTTCAGGAACGGACAAGGAACTACGCGAGCGGACACTCGCGGCGAAACTTCGGGGCTTAACCCAATTCTTTTCAGCGCGCGGTTCACTCCCTAGTGTGGCAACGAGAATGTAGGAGCGGAGGTGGACAGGTGCGCCTGCGATTCCCGATGGACTGCGCTGGTCGGGTGCCGGTCGGCGTTGCGAGCTCTGATGGAAGCGAGGTGGAAGATGCGAACTGCGATAGCAAATCTTCGTTACGGATTACGCATGTTGCGCAAGAATCGCGGGCTGACCGCGGCGGTGATCGCCACGCTGGCGCTGGGCATCGGCGCGACGACGGCGATTTATACCGTGGTTTACGCAGTACTGATTGCGCCGTTGCCGTATCCGCATCCTGAACAACTGGTGATGGTCTGGTCAAAGATCAACGGCGGCCGGAATGGGATGTCGGCAGGCGACTTTCTCGCCTGGAGAGAGCAGAACAAAACCTTCCAGCAAATGGCGGCGTTCACCGGAGGCAGTTTTAATCTCTCGACGCAGCAGCAGCCCGAACAAGTCGACGGCATGCGCGCGACGCCCGGCTGGTTCGACATGCAGGGGATTCCATTTCTGATGGGCCGCGACTTTCTGTCCGAGGAAGGAATTCCGGGCAAAGATAAGACGATTGTTCTGACGAACAAGTTGTGGAAGCGGCTGGGCGCGGATCGCGGCATTATCGGGCACACGATCCGTGTCAATAACGAGCCTTATACCGTGGTGGGAGTACTGTCGCCGGGGCTGGCGGACCGATTTACGTTTGAGCTGGCGGCTCCGCTGGCCTTTCAGCCGGCGCAGATCAATCACGATTATCACTGGCTGCTGACGATGGCACGAATGAAGCCAGGAGTCACGCTGGAACAGGCGCAGGCGGATATGGACGCCGTAACGGCGCACCTTGCCGAGGAATTTCCGGAGACAAACAAAAGATGGGGCGCTTCGGTCGAACCTTTGCAGAATGATTTCCTGCCGCGGGAACGAATTCAAAATCTGTGGCTCCTTCTGGGCGCGGTGGGCTTTGTGCTGGTGATCGCTTGTGTGAACATTGCCAACCTGCTGCTGGCCAAGGGAGCGGCGCGGCTGCGGGAGATTGCGATTCGCACCTCGGTGGGTGCGAACCGGCGGCAGATTTTTGTGCAGTTTCTGATCGAGAGCCTGATTTTGGCTTTGATTGGCGGCGGGCTGGGCGTGGCGCTCGGAATGGGATTGCTGCGGACCATTCTCAGCATCGTGCCCGAGGGGATTCTGCCCACCGAGGCGAATCTTCAACTGGATGTTCATGTTCTGGTTGTGGCGCTGGCCGCGAGCACGCTGGCGGGCCTGCTCTTTGGCTGCGCTCCGGCGTGGTATGCCTCGCGCGTGGAGCCGGCAGAATCGTTGAAGGATGGCGGACGCACGAGCACAGGCAACGGCGCCAATAAGCTGCGGCGCGGGCTCATCACCGGAGAGTTCGCACTGGCATTGTCGCTGCTGGCGGGTGCGGGACTGGCGATGCACAGCTTCTGGAACCTGACCCGCGTCGATCTTGGCCTGCGCACAGATCACGTGCTGACGTTTTGGCTGGGTCAGCCGCAGGGGCGCTTCAAGACTTCCGAGGAGATGTATGCCTACAACCAGCAGATGCTGGGCGTGTTGCGGTCGGTGGCGGGCGTGGATTCGGTTGCGAGCGTGACGGGCCTGCCGCTGGTCTTCCACAGCGATGGCATGTCGATGGACGTGGTCGGTCAGACATATGCCGATCCTTCACAGAGGCCGGGCGCGGGTTTCCAATCGATTTCCCCGAATTATTTCAAAACCTTTGGCATAAAAATGGTGCGGGGGCGCAGCTTTACCGAGCAGGACACGGCATCGAGTGTGCGGGTGGCGATGGTCAACGAGGAATTCGTCAAACGCTATCTCAAGGGAATGGATCCTTTGCGACAGAGGCTATCGATCGAGCAACTCATTCCCGGGCTGCCGAAGCTGGGCCCGGCGGTCGAGTGGCAAATTGTTGGCGTCTTCCACACCGTGATGTATGGCGATTTTCGCGAACCGTCTCCGGAGGTCGATGTGCCGTTCGCGCAGTCGTTATCCCCTAACGTGAACATCGGCGTACGCACCGAGGAAGATCCGGCGGCGATGGCGAAAACGATTGCGGCAGCGGTGCATTCTGTAGATCCGCAGATCCCGTTGGGGCGGCCGCGCACCATGGATCAGGTGAAGGAAGAAGCGCTCGGCGAGGACCGATATACGATGGTTTTGTTTGCCAGCTTCGCCGCGGTTGCCTTGCTGCTGGCGGCGGTCGGAATCTACGGGCTGATGGCGTTTGCGGTTTCGCAGCGCACGCAGGAGATGGGCGTGCGCCTGGCGCTGGGCTCGGGCCGGCGGCGAGTGATCTGGCTCATTCTGAAGGAAGCGTCGGTCCTGGCCGTGATTGGGCTGGGGATCGGTCTGGCGGGCGCCGTGTTCGTAGGACAGATGATGCGTAATACGTTATACGGGGTCGGCGCGATCGATCTTTCCGTCATCGTCGCAGTGGCCGTCATCCTGTTCTTTGCGGCTTTGGTGGCTTCCTATTTGCCGGCGCGGCGTGCGGCGTCGATTGATCCCATGCAGGCACTGAGAACAGATTAGACCGTCGCCTCATTTGAGCCATCATTCCCACTTCTTGCGCGAAAAGCGTGCGGGAATAGGTACGCGGATTCCTGATTACGAATCGACAATCTCTAAACCCGGGACGTCCTCCTGGCGGATTGCGGCCATTACCTAGGTCATCTTGGGTAAGGTGACGATTCGGTTCATCATGCTGGAAGACATTGCCGAGAAGCCCCCGGGGCTTCCAGGGAAAGAATCTCGCATGAATATTGATGATCTGCTGCGGATTGCAACGGAACGGCGAGCCAGCGACTTGCACTTGAAGGTCGGGAACTACCCTCACCTGCGCATTGACGGCGAACTGGTGCCTTTGACCGACCAGCCGCGCATTAGCGCCGAAGACATGTTGAACATGGCGTTCAGCATGATGTCGGCACGGCAGAAACAAAAATTCAAAGAAACCACAGAAATCGATATGGCTTATGGCGTCGCCGGACTGGGACGCTTCCGTGTGAACATCTTCCAGCAGCGCGGCAACGTGGGGCTGGTGCTCCGCGTCATTCCCACCAAGATTCGCGCGCTGGATGAACTATTCCTGCCCAAGGTGGTCGAGCAGATTTGCGACATGCCTCGCGGCCTCGTGCTTGTAACCGGCGTCACGGGGTCCGGTAAGTCAACGACTCTGGCTGCGATGGTCGACCGCGTGAACTCGTCCCGCGCGGAACATATCGTCACCATCGAAGACCCAATCGAATTCCTGCACCGCGACAAAAAGGGATACGTCAACCAGCGCGAGATCGGTGTGGATACACCCTCATTCGGCGCGGCATTGCGAGCTTCTCTGCGTCAGGACCCCGACGTCATCCTCGTCGGCGAAATGCGCGACCTTGAAACCATCTCAACGGCGCTGCACGCCGCCGAAACCGGTCACATGGTCTTCTCGACCCTGCACACTTTGGACGCGGTAGAAACCATCAATCGCGTCATTTCAATTTTCCCACCACCCGAACAAAAACAGATTCGTATGCAGCTCGCGGCCGTTCTGCGCGCGATCGTCAGCCAGCGATTGGTTCGCCGCTGCGATGCCGAAGGCCGGGTACCTGCGGTCGAGGTCATGATCAACACCGCGTACATTCGTGAGTGCGTTCTGGTACCGGAAAAAACGCGCTCGATCCGCGATGCGATTTCGGCCGGCACGTCGCAATACGGCATGCAGACCTTCGATCAGTCGCTATGGGACCTGTTCCAGGCGGGGCTGGTCAACTACGAAACGGCGCTCGAAAACGCCTCCAACGCCGACGACTTCAAATTGCGTATGCAGGGGATCGCTTCCACCGCCGACATTTCGCGCCAGTCGATGCAGTCTGCGGGGTTCGGAGGAAGGTAAGAGGCGAGCTTTCAAAATTTGAGAGTGCGAAGGGCGTGCTGCAAAGCGCGCCCTTTTTGTTGCGGAAACTTATTGCTGTGCGGCGAACTGGGCGAACGTGACGAAATGCCCGGCGGGATCTTTGATTCCGATCTCCGTCGAACCGTAGAAGGTTGTCCGTCTGGGCATATAGACCTGCGCGCCCTTGATGGCGCTGATTGTCTCTTCCAGGTTATCGACCTCAACATATAAGAACGTCGGCCCCTTGCGGACTTGCTGCGCGATGGCTGCGACGTCTTTGTCGACGCTGGCGTAGCTCTGGTACATCAACTCGACGCCGCCCTTCCGGAGGATGGCGAATCCTAATTTGCCGCCTTCCGGAACTTCGGCGATCTTCTCGAACCCGAAACGTTCCATCCAGAACTTTACACAGGGCTCGATTTCTTCGGCGAACAATACAGGCGTGATCTTCTTAACGGTCATCGTTCTCCTTTTTCCTGCAATTTTGCAGTTGCGTTTCTTTGTAGTCTAATTTAGACTAGCTAAATCTAATTACATGCTTCAAAGCTGTCAGGGAGAATCTCGTGGCCGCACACGAACGCTGTCTCGAAGACCTGGTTTCCATCGGGCCGGCAATGGTCCGCGACTTTGAAATGTTGGGCGTTCACACGGTGGCGCAACTCGCGTGCAGAAATCCGGAAAAGCTTTACGAGAAGCTCTGCGAAATAACAGGCCAGGCGCAGGACATCTGCGTCCTCGATGTTTTTCGCGCGGCAGTAGCGCAGGCGCGAAATCCCAGGCTGCCCGTCGAGCAAGCGCAATGGTGGTACTGGAGTCGCCAGCGCAAGGGGCGCGATGACCGTCGCTAGAAACCGCTCACTCACCACGCCCGATCTGGTTCTGCTCAGCCTGCTGGCTGAGCGGCCGATGCATGGCTATGAGGCCAACCTCGAACTGGAAAGGCGCCAGGTCCGCGACTGGGCAGGCATTTCGCGCCCGCAGGTCTATTACTCGCTGGAAAAGCTGGCAAAGCTGGGCTTGGTTCGCCTCGCGAATACCGCTGAACCTGCCGCAGGCCCCGAGCGCAGCGTCTTCACCACTTCAGCGCGCGGCCGCGTCGCGCTCGCCGATGCTCTTGAGCGCCAGGATTGGACGGCACAGCGGGACCGTCCTCTGTTTCTTACCTGGATCGCGTTGTCATGGCAAGCGCGGCCGGGAGTCGTCAAGCTGCAATTGCAACGACGCCAGGCATTCCTTTGTGAAGAACTGGCGGGCGAAGAGGCGACACTACAGGCCGTCCGCGCCGAGGTTGGACACCGTTTTCATGAGGCGGTATGGATGCTCAGCCTGACTATCGAGCAATTGCGGACTGAACTTCGCTGGGTACGGAAGCTCGCTCGGGAACTCGGACGACGCGAAGCCGCACGGCATCCAGCGAAAGCTATCAGGTGATCTTGCTGTTTCCTCTTTGGCGACACTGCCTCGTTGCGCTATCGTTAACGCGTATGCCCTTCTCGCGCCCAAAGCGCAAATATTATTCCGAGGACGAACTCTATGAGTATGCCGTGGCGGCCCTGGCGCGGCGCATGCGCACGGTCGCCGAGTTGAAGCGGATGATGCGTGCTCGCATCGAAGAGCCGGAATCGGACTATGGCGACACGCTGGTCGAACTCGTCATCCGCCGTCTGAAAGACAGAGGTTATCTCAACGATTCGCAGTACGCCGCGTCCTACTCCTCGATGCGGCGCGACAACCAGAAGGTTGGGCGACGCCGCGTCATCACGGAACTGAAGGCACGGGGCGTCCATGGCGCATTGATCGACAAAGCCATTGACGCCACCTACGGCAGTGTTAATGAGGAAAAACTGGCCCGCGATTATCTGCGCAAGAAGCGAATGTCAAAACCGAAAGACAAGAAAGAAACCGCCAGGATATTCCGCCAACTGGCTCGCGCGGGATTTGGCACCAAGACCATCTTCGCTATCCTCAAGAAATGGGACATCGACGACGAAACTCTGACCCTATTGGAAACCGAAGCTTCATGACTTGTTGCGCTCGCGGCGGCAAATACCCCATAGTTCTCGCTCAATTCGACACAAATCAGGAGGGCGTTATGAAAGCAAGATTCCCAGCGATTCTTCTGGCGGCGTGTCTGATGGCAGTTCCATGCGTACGCGCGCAGGATGCAAGCGCCAGCGAAAAGAAAGGCGTCGGCACCGAGATCAAAGACACGACCAGGACTGCAGCCAGGGACACCGAAAAACGTTCCAAGACCGCGATGAAAGATATCGAGAAGGGCGCGAAGAAAGCCGGTCACGCGACCAGGACGGCAACCAAAGACACCGAGAAAGGCACTAAGACCGTGGCGAAGAAAACCAAAAGCGGCATGAAGACAGGTGTGAAAAATACGGGCAAGGGGATGGAGAAAGCCGGTGAGAAAGCCCAAGGGGCCGTGAAGTAGACGTTCTCGATATTTTGCGCGACGGGGCCAGCTATTGGCCCTGTTGTCTTTTCGAGCGGCATTCACTCGAAAGAAATGTTAGGGCAATGCCGGCGTCAGAGAGTTGCAGCAGGAGTTCCATGAGTAAAAAAGCAACTGTTGACTGACTTTTCGCAACAGTCCTGATTGGGAATACGCTGCAACTTGCATTCCGCTGAAGTGTTAGAAGCTTTTGAGTGGTCTTAACTCGTGAGAGGACCTACGCATATGACTTCCGTGAAGAAGATGTTCTTGATCGGCTTTGCGCTGTTGTCGTTGTCGCTGGCTTCGTTTGGCCAGGTTGGAATTTCTGTGAACTTTGCTCCACCTGCGCTTCCCGTATATGACCAGCCCGTCTGCCCGGGCGACGGCTACATCTGGACTCCTGGGTATTGGGCCTGGGATGGCGATGATTACTACTGGGTTCCGGGCACCTGGGTTCTGGCGCCAGAAGTGGGTTTCTTGTGGACTCCACCGTGGTGGGGTTGGGAAGGCGGCGCTTTCCTTTTCCATGAAGGTTGGTGGGGGCCGCAGGTGGGCTTCTACGGCGGTATCAATTATGGATTCGGTTATTTCGGCACCGGCTTTGTCGGCGGACGCTGGGATGGCGGACATTTCTTCTACAACCGCGCCGTGATGAACGTTAACGTGGTCAACATTCACAACGTCTACAACGAAACCGTGGTAAACCGTACGGTAAACCACGTAAGTTACAACGGAGGCCAGGGCGGTATTGAGGCACGTGCCAACGCACGGGAAGAAGCGGCCTTCCACGAACATCACGTTGGCCCAGTCGCGGCGCAAACTCATCACATGGATGAAGCTCGCGGCAATAAGGAACTCCGCGCGAATGTGAACCATGGGCGTCCGCCGGTAGCAGCAACAGCGCGTCCAGCGGACTTCAAGCACGACGCAATGCCGGCGCGCGAGGCGGGCGGTGCGTATAACGAAAACCGCGGCAATGGGAGTCGCGGCAATGCCTCCGAGCCGAAATCGTTCGGCCACGTCAAAGACGTTCCTCCCCTGGAACATCCGGCAGCGCCGAACACCGGCAATGCGAAGTTAGACCAGAAGTATCAAAAGCAGCAGGACAAGCTGTTCAGCCAGCAGCAGAAAGAACGCCAGAAGGTGCAACAGCAGCAGGAGCGTGAGGACCAGAAGGTGGCTAAGCAGGCCAATAACGCTCCCCGCCGGCAGCAGGTGGAGCAGCGCCATCAACAACAAACGCAGCAGATGGTGCAACGGCACGCCAATCAGTCGCACGCGCTGCAATCGCGTCAGGCGGCGCCACGTGGAGGTCCGCCGCACCGCTAAAACCGCTGCGCTTTAGCGTTCTTGCCTCAATCTGCCGCGCTTTATCTCTTGAATTAGTCGGGAGATGAAGCGCGGTTTTTTTGTCCAGATGTGAGAAGTGCATCCGCAGCCTTCCGTGATCCTCTGTGCTTTACGCCTTGGCTTCTACAGGAACGGTATCGGTCGGATGAATTTTCGGCCCATCATTTAGAATTAGAATTCGCGTGCGCTGGATCGCTTTTCACTTGACATGCTAACCGGCTCCCAAATTCGCAGTACATTTCTAAGATTCTTCGAAGAAAAGAAACACAGGATTGTGCACTCGTCGTCGCTTGTTCCGGCGAACGATCCCACGCTGTTGTTCACCAATGCCGGGATGAACCAGTTCAAGGACGTTTTCCTGGGCCTCGAAAAGCGCGACTACAACCGTGCCACGACCTCGCAGAAATGCGTGCGCGCCGGCGGCAAGCACAACGATCTCGAAAATGTCGGCTTCACTAATCGCCATCACACGTTTTTCGAGATGCTGGGAAATTTTTCGTTCGGCGATTACTTCAAAAAAGATGCGATCGCATATGCGTGGGAACTGATTACTTCGCCCGCGTGGTTCGGAATTGCGAAGGAAAAGCTGTACGTCACGGTCTTCAACGGCGAAGGCGGATTGCAGCGCGATGCCGAAGCATACGACTTGTGGGCCGCGCAGGGCATCCCGAAAGACCGCATTTACGAGATGGGCCTAAAAGACAACTTTTGGCAGATGGGCGATACCGGCCCCTGCGGCCCATGCAGCGAGATTCACTACGACATGGGTCCAGCCGCGTCCGATGCTGGCCACGCCGACTGCGCTTTCACCTGCGATTGCGGGCGGTATGTCGAAATCTGGAATCTGGTGTTCATGCAATTCGACCGCGATGCGTCGGGCAAACTCACGCCGCTGCCGAAGCCCTCGATTGATACGGGCATGGGACTCGAGCGCGTGACGGCCGTGTTGCAGGACGTCATCTCGAATTACGATACGGATCTGTTCACGCCACTGATCAAACGCGCGGCGGAGTTAACCGGAGCATCGCTGAAAAAGGAATTGGATAAGGAAGCGAACACAAAATCGGCAGCTTCTTTGCGTGTGATTGCAGATCACTCTCGTGCGGCTACCTTTTTGATTTCAGACGGAGTTTTGCCTTCAAATGAAGGCCGCGGGTATGTACTGCGAAAGATCATCCGGCGCGCTCTGACACACGGCCGGTTACTCGGTCAGACGAAGCCGTTCCTGCATGAAATGGTCTTCGCCGTTCGCGGCCTGATGCAGGACGCGTTTCCAGAGCTGAACGACACTTGCGAACGCGTTTCGAAAGCCATTCTCGCAGAGGAAACCCGATTCGCTCACACAATGAACGTGGGACTGGAAAAACTTGAAGTGCTTATAGGCGCAAGCGGACTTACTGGCCCGGAAGCTTTCAAGCTTTACGACACCTTCGGAATGCCCATCGATTTCATGCAAGATGCGGCGCGCGATCAAGGCATCGAGTTCGATCAAGCCGGTTTCGACGCGGCAATGTCTGAGCAGAAATCCCGCGCCCGCGCTTCCTGGAAAGGCGCAGCCAAGCAAACGGCCAACCCCGCATATCAGCAGCTTCCGAAGTCCGCATTCGAAGGCTACAAGCAAACGCGTTCCGACGGCTGCGAAGTGCGGGCAATCATCAGGAACGGTCAAGGCGCGCAGGAACTGAAGGCTGGAGACGAAGGCGAGATCATCCTCGACCACACGCCGTTCTACGCCGAGGCCGGCGGACAAATCGGCGACCGCGGATGGCTTTACTCCGACGATCACAATACTGTCGTCGCCGATGTGAAGGGATGCTATTACCCGATTCAGGGCGTGCGCGCGCATCAAGTCTTGACGAAAGCTCCGATTCGCGTCGGCGATAAACTTGACGCGGTAGTGAACACGAATATCCGCGAAGCTACAATGCGCAATCACACGGCGACGCACCTTCTTCACGCCGGACTGCGCGAAGTGCTGGGAAAGCATGTGAAGCAGGCCGGTTCGCTGGTCGCGCCCAACCATCTGCGCTTCGACTTTTCGCACTTCACCGCTGTCGAAGACGAGGAGTTACAGGATATCGAGGACATCATCAACAAAGAAGTCCTGCGCAACATCAAGGTAGAAACGCTGGTCGATGTACCGATCGACGAGGCCATCACCAAATATCACGCAATGGCGCTGTTCGGGGAAAAGTATGGCGACAAGGTGCGCGTGGTAAAGATCGGAGATTTTTCGACCGAGCTTTGCGGAGGCACGCATACCGCGGCCACTGGCGAGATTGGCCTGATCAAGATTCTGAAGGAGGGCAGCGTATCTTCCGGGGTGCGCCGCGTGGAGGCGATCACCGGCGAGGGATCGGTGCAGCACTTCCGCAAAGATCATCAACTCGAAAACTTGGTTTCCAGTTTCGTTGGTTCCCACCCTTCAAAAACCGCCCTTCGACCTAGCTCGGGGCAGGCTTCGGGTGGGGCATCCTCCGTGGAGGTAGATTCCGACGACAATAAAACCTTTTCTCCCGCCGAAGCTCTGAAGCTCGAACTCGAGAAGAAAGACGCTGAGATCAAGCGCCTTGGCCGCGAACTCGATCAGGCGCGGATGAAATCGGCCTCGTCCTCGACCGCGAATGTCGGCGAAAAAATTAAAGACGTAAAAGGAGTGAAGGTGCTCGCCCATCGTGTCGATAATCTCGAAAGGGCCCAGTTGCGCACGCTGGTCGACCAGTTGCGCGACAAGATCGGCTCCGGCGTTGTTGTTCTCGGTTCGGCGTCAAACGGAAACGTCGCGCTGATCGTCGGCGTCACCAAAGATCTCACCTCGCGCGTGCAGGCCGGCAAAGTTGCCGGTAAGATCGCGGAAAAAGTCGGCGGCAAGGGCGGAGGCCGTCCCGATCTGGCAGAAGCCGGAGGAAAAGATGCGTTTGCGCTGGATGCCGCATTGGACGGCGCTTACGGCGTGGTGGAAGGATTGCTCGCATGAGCTCAGAAGACGATACCGTCAGTGGCGTTCGCCTCGAGCGGCTGCGCTTCATCAAGCACAAGGGACAGCCGATCTTCCTGATTGATTTCAGTCACTGTGCAGGGAAAGAGTTGCTTCTTCTGCTGGACCAGATCAAGGCCGCCATCGAGCGTCACGCGCACGGATCGGTGCTCACCCTCGCCGACTTCACCGGCGTCACCGTCGACAAGAAGATCGCCACACGAATGAAGGAGGTGCTGGTGCTCGACCGCCCTTATGTGAAGAAGTCCGCATGGGTGGGCACGGAGAGCCTGCCGCATGTCTTCTACGAACATTTCAAGAGCTTCTCGCAGCGCGACTTCCCCACATTCAAGACGCGTGAAGAAGCGATGGACTGGCTGGTACAAGGGTAACTCGATTGAGCCAATATTCCTGACGGCGCACTAGACGCAGCTTACATTAACTCAGTCGCCAGGGATGCCAGCTGAGTGCCGGTTCATCGATATTCATCGATAGATGAAACTAGCGCCGGCTCTCTTTGGAATGGGCTTCAACCAGGCGCTTGGTAAGCAGCACCATTCCGAAGATCTGTGTCCACTCCGAAACGATGTTGCCGACGACCTGTCCCCACTTGGAGTCAGGATCGGAACGCCCAAACATCCAAACCCAGCCGACGCCGGTAATCGCCAGAAAAATGGTGAGGGAGTGGTCCTCGAATTTTTGCTTCAACGTGCCCAGCCAATGATGCGGAGGCTTGCGGCTCTCGGCCGAGCCGATCTCGTAGAAATACTTCGTGGCCAGCACCGTAACCACCAGGCCGGTCCAGTCGGCGATGGCGTTGCCGAAGAATGATCCCCAGTGCGTATGTGGGTTGGAGCGGATGTAGAACACGATCCAGGCGATGAGAACTCCGGCTGAGACCAGACTGAGCGAGTGTTCCTGCCAAAAAGTTTTCTTGGGTCGAGTCATGGTGGCCCTTCGATGATGAAATTGAGGCTAAAGGCTGCTTAGACTGCAAGCGAGGTATCTAGCTTCTCCACCTCAGCGTCACCGGGCCAGACATGGGATGCTTCATCGGCTGGCGTGTGCGCCTGGCTTCCAGATGTGCCGCCTTGAGCTGGAAATACCACTTTGCCGGACGGTCGGCATCGTCGATCAGCATCAAATGCGGATTGTGCTTCAGTCCTTCGGCCTGCAGTTCCATGGTGCGGCGGTCCTGCTCGACGAATTTTCCAAAGACAAACTTCATCAACTCAGGGACGAACGGCACCCAACGAAACAGGTTCCATGCGGCCGCCACGTCGATGCGGCATTGGTTGCGGGTAACGGGCGTAACCGTGGTCAGGCTCGAAAACCAGTACTTGCCTGCTCGGATGGTTTCCGTACGCAAATTGGGCAGGATGAAATCAATCGTCGTCGTGATCGCATCCGCGTCGGCATACAGTCGCAACACCTTATAGGGCGCGGAGTTTGAGCTGGGCGTGTGCGTGCTCATGCGGAATCCATCAGGAATCGGCTCGAAGTTCTTCTTTTTTTCGTGGATGCTGTGGCGCGTGCGCCACCACCACGCCTGATGAACGAACGGCCCATGCGCCGGATCCATCAGCCCGATGATGCCGTGATCAATATTCACCGGCATTTCAGCTTGCAGGTAGGCGATCTTGTACTTGTCGCTGAACTTCTCGATCTGTGGCGCGGGCTCCGAAGCTTCGTGCGGCTTGCTGAATCCCGCGCCCGGCGGCCCGGGATCCGGAATATAGACCCAGATAAATTCATCCTGCTCTTCGCAGGGATAGCTGCCCGCGTAGATGCGCTCGATATTTAATGTTTGATCGGGGGTCAAAGAGGGAATCAGCTGGCACTGTCCGTCGTGCACATCGAATTGCCATCCATGGTAGCCGCACTCGAGATTCTCTCCGTCAAAGTGCCCGCAATTGAGCGGCATGCCACGATGCGGGCAGGCGTCGCGCAGCGCGAAGGGCTTTCCCACACGGTCACGTCCGATGACCAGCGGAATCTCCAGCAACGTGGCCTTGTATAAATGATTGCGCTGGACATGGTCGGCAGGCAGCGCGCGATACCAGAATCCGGTCAACATGAGCGCGTCGGTGGCCTGTCGTTGCGGTGCGTCGAGTTCGGGCATGAGCGAGGGGATGATGATTTCTGGTTGACGAATGCCTATGCTAGCATCCGGTCTGCTTTCCCATGGAATTTATCGGCCAATTCAAAAGGCTTACTGCCGTCCAGCGCAATACTTTCATCGCCTGCTTCCTTGGATGGTCGCTCGACGCGTTCGACTTTTTCATTCTGATCTTCTGCGTGAACGCGCTTTCCGATCACTTTCACCGCGCCCCGTCGGCCATTCTCGATGCCAGCTTTGTGACTCTCGCGATGCGTCCAATCGGCGCGTTTTTGTTTGGCATGATGGCAGACCGTTTCGGCCGGCATCCGACGCTGATGCTGGACATCATCTTGTATTCGGTATTCGAACTCGGCTCGGCCTTCGCGCCGACGTGGACGTTCTTCCTCATCACGCGCGCGCTGTTTGGCATCGCAATGGGCGGAGAGTGGGGCGTCGGTGCAGCCTTGACGTTCGAAACGCTTCCCACTGAAGGGCGCGGGTTTTTCTCGGGCGTGCTGCAAGAAGGCTACGCGATGGGCTACCTGCTCGCGGCGGCCGTCTACGGAACGCTCTTCACGACAGTCGGATGGCGCGGCATGTTCGTGATCGGCGCACTACCAGCCCTGCTGGTCATTTACATCCGCACGAAGGTGAATGAGTCCCCGGCCTGGGTACAATCGCGCCTCTCACAAAAGTCCAGTAACCTTGCGAAAGGAACGTCTCTATCCAACAAACTTTTTTCGAAAGATATCCTCAGGCATGCTGGACTCTTTGCCTTCCTCATCCTGCTGATGTTCGCCTTTAACTCCTTCAGCCACGGAACGCAGGATGTCTATCCAACCTTCCTTCAGAAAGACCTGAAGTTCGATCCGAAAACCGTAAGCCTCATCGCAATCGTCTACAACCTTGGCGCGCTCGCGGGCGGGATTCTCTTTGGAACGCTTTCGGAAAAAATTGGACGCAGGCGGGCGATCATCATTGCGGCCCTGCTTACAATTCCGGTGATTCCGCTTTGGGCCTATTCCAAAACGGCTCCCTTACTCGCACTCGGAGGATTTCTTATGCAATTCCTGGTGCAGGGAGCATGGGGAGTGGTTCCCGCGCATTTGAACGAACTTTCCCCGCCAGCTGTGCGAGGCACATTGCCGGGATTCGCATATCAGATGGGAAACCTGCTTTCCTCGCGCAATAGCCACTATCAGGCGAAGCTTGCGGAGACCCGTTACGGAGGAGCCTATCCCCCGATTCTGTCATGGACAGTGCTGCTGGCTGCCAGTCTGGTAGCCATTGTTGCCGCGCTCGGCCGCGAACGGCGCGGCGCCGACCTCTCGCAGACAGATTCGTAAAGAATCGATTTTCTAATCAGGTGTGCAACTTTTGGCATACCCGCCATATAGCACGAAGGAAGCATTGTCAGCAAAAATTACCTGTGATACGTTATGGCTAAATTTTCACGCCTTCGCAGTAAGCATCCTGGCCCAAGAGCGTAAACGTTTAGCGCGAACGCGTGTCACGCAGGGTAGCGCCACCATGAAGGAAATTGCTATGGATCCCGCAACGACCGCCACCGTCGACCGCGAAAACTTCGCCAACCGCAAATTGATTCGTCCCACGTTGCCGCGCGCCGAGAACCACGGGAACCACAGCGCCGAGCCGATTCAGTTGCAGGAACGGCGCGAGCGTCCCGAACGGCATGACCGGCAGGAGCGAATGGACCGCGGTGATCGGGGCGACCGCTCTATGGGTAGCGCCAAGAAGGCCGTACCTGCGGAGCAAACCAACGCCGAGAATTTTTATTACCAGAAGCAAATGCAGTCGCGCACACCAATGGTGATCGTCCTGCGCGACGGAGAAGAAATTCGCGGCATCATCGAATGGTATGACCGCAACTGCATCAAGGTAAACCGCGACAGCGGCGAACCCAACCTGATGATCTACAAGCCTGCCATCAAATACATGTTCAAAGAAAGCGAGAACCAGCGGTAAAGCACGCCTCAGACTGACACCTTAGCCCTTCCGGCGTAAACTAAAGCGTTCGTTTTGATCCCTTCCATTTGCCGGAGGCGGCATGCCACGCATATCCGCAATTTCTCGCAGAAAATTCTTGCAGTCCAGCGCCATCGCATCGGCTGCGGTTGCGCTGCCGCGCTCGCGCGCTTTCGGACTCGTCTCCGATTCCGCAAAATCGAACGCCGCAGATTCCGCACTGCTGCAGGAATTCGCCTATAGCGAAGTCTCGCTCGACAGCCCGCTCCACGAGCAGCAACTCCATCAAACACATGAAGTGCTCATGAACCTGAGCGAAGACAGCCTGATGAAGCCCTTCCGCCTGATGCTCGGCAAGCCAGCGCCAGGCGAGGACTTAGGCGGATGGTATCGCTACGACCCCGACTACGACTGGCGTACCTTCGACGCGGGCTTCGCGCCGACCGCGACGTTCGGCCAGTGGGTTTCGGCGCTCGCGCGCTACTATGCGATCACGGGCGATCAGGCGACGCGCGAAAAGGTCCTCCGACTGAACCGGCTGTATGCGCAGGAGATTGACGGAGAATTCTACGGGATCAAGAACCGATTCCCTGCCTACTGCTATGACAAGCTGGTGTGCGGGCTGATTGATTCTCACAAATATGTAGGAGATCCTGACGCCTTCGCCATTCTCGAAAAGACCACCGACACGGCTCTTCCTCACTTGCCCGGACACGCCATCGAGCATGGCAAAAGCTGGCGTCCAGGCACAGATGAGTCTTACACCTGGGACGAGTCCTATACGATGCCGGAAAATTTGTTTCTCGCCTATCAACGCGGCGCAGGACAGCGCTATCGCGAAGTGGGGCGGCAATACCTGCATGATGTTGTTCTCGACCGGCTCGCCGAAGGCCAGAACGATCTCGCCGGACGCCATGCCTACAGCCACGTGAACATGCTCTCATCGGCCATGCAAGCTTATCTGACCCTCGGAAGTGAGAAGCATCTGCGCGCGGCAAAGAATGGATTCGACATCGTTGCTGCGCAGAGCTTCGCCACTGGCGGCTGGGGTCCAGACGAGCTACTGCGCAAGACCGATAGCCCCGACGTGTTCAACAGCCTCAGCAACACTCACAGCAGCTTCGAGACGCCCTGTGGCTCGTATGCGCACTTCAAACTGACACGCTATCTATTGCGGGTGACGCGCGATCCCCGGTACGGCGACAGCATGGAGCGCATGATGTACAACACGATCCTGGGCGCGCTGCCGCTCGAATCCGACGGGCGAACTTTTTACTACTCGGATTGCAACTTTCAGGGCAAGAAGGTTTATTCCAACCATCGCTGGCCGTGCTGCTCGGGAACTCATCCGCAGGTCGCCGCCGACTATCGCATCAATACTTATCTTCGCGATGCGCGCGGCGTATATGTGAATCTCTATATTCCTTCCACGGTGAAGTGGACGCAGGATGGCGCGCAGGTTTCTCTCACGCAGAAGAGCGATTATCCGCATGACTCCCAGATCCAGTTGGAAGCAACGACATCGAAGCCCGTGGAACTTGCAGTGAACCTGCGCATTCCAGCGTGGGCGGAAGGCGCAACTGTGTCAGTGAATGGCAAGCGCGAAGAGGCTCGGCCGGGCACATTCGCGCGCATCCAGCGCGAGTGGAAATCGGGCGATAGAATTGATCTCGATCTTCCCATGAAGCCTCGTCTGGAGCCGTTCGACGCCCAGCACCCCGATTTCGTCGCCATGCTGGTCGGTCCGCTGGTTTTGTTTCGAGATCAGTCTCCGAGCCTCACGCCCGCGCAGCTATTGGCGGCAAAGAAAGTCGCGCCGGGCCAGTGGCACGTCTCCATGGGCGAGCAGACCGTGAAGATGATTCCGTGGACGGCGACTCAGGACCAGCCCTACACGACTTATCTGCGCGTAACCTAAGCCCGCTCGGTAAGTCCGATCAGTAAACCGGTTCGTATCGGGGCCCGGCTTCAGCTATGCCATAAAGCGGCCCAACTCAAGGGCAACCGGCCCTTAGGGCAGCGCGACTTGCGAATCGCCGACCAGCGACAAACGACCAGCCTGCTGGTGTATCCTTAGCGGCGCATGAAACTCGCTATTTCAACCTTCACTATTAAATCGTTTCTTTTGGGCATAATTCTCATTTTCGCGCCCGCCTTGATTTGCGCGCAAACCGTCACCGTCGACGTTTCGCCCGCACACGTGGCCAATACTTTCAGTCCAGTGCGCTCTCTGGGCGCAGCCATTGACCGTCTGCGCACGGGGACGCCTGAGCATCTGCTTACCGATCCCGTGTTGAAAGAGATTCTTGGCGCCGGGTGGCAGACGGTCACGTATCGGCAAAACACAGAACTGATGGTCGAGGCATGGCACTGGAATCCGAATGGCAAGTGGAGCAATCCCGAAAAGCAGGAAGGATATTTCGTCGGCAATGCAGAACCAACGAGCGAGATGATTCGCCACTCTTGGGCTGCGCCGCTGCCGCATCGCGGCTTCAGCCGCGGCGACGGCAACGGATGGTCTCGCCTGACCGATGGCAACGAGGAGAGCTATTGGAAAAGCAATCCGTATCTGACGAAGGCTTTCACCGGAGAAGATGACTCGCTGCATCCGCAGTGGGTAATGATCGATCTGGGCACGAAGATCGACGTGAATGCAATCCGTATCGCGTGGGCCGATCCGTATGCGAAGAAATATGCTGTGCAATTCTGGACCGGCGAACTCGAACCCTTCTACGACGGCACAACCAAGGGCACATGGCAGACCTTTCCACTGGGCAACATCAGCGAGGGAAAGGGCGGAACGGTCACGCTGAAACTGGTTTCGTGGATGATTCCCGTACGCTACCTGCGCATCGTAATGACGGAGTCGTCAAATACGTGCGATACGCACGGCTCCAATGACAAGCGCAATTGCGTAGGATACGCGATCAACGAACTTTACGTCGGCAGCTTGTCGCGCGAGGGCGTATTCAACGATTACGTTACGCATTTTCCCAGCCGGGCGCAGACCGTTACCTGGCCCTCGTCAGTCGATCCGTGGCATGCCGCAACCGACATGGACGAATCGCGCGGCGACCAGGTCGGATTCGATTTCTTCTTCACCAGCGGCGTGACTCGTGGATTACCAACGATGGTTCCCATCGCGATGCTCTACTCCACACCCGAGGACGCGGCGAACGAGATTGCCTATCTATACAAGCGAAAGTATCCGATCTCGTGGATCGAGATGGGCGAAGAAGCCGACGGCCAGCACATGCTGCCGGAAGATTATGCTGCACTCTATCTGCAATTTGCCACCGCGATTCACAAAGTCGTGCCCGAAGCGAAACTCGGCGGCCCGCCCTTTGAAGGAACGTTCGGCGATGTCGAGGTCTGGCCCGACGCCAACGGAAATGTCTCGTGGCTGGGGCGTTTCTTCAATTATCTGAAGGCGCACGGCCGCATGAACGACTTTGCGTTTTTCTCGTTCGAGCATTATCCGTACCAGGACCGTCCGAGTTATTCGTGGGCCGATCTTTATCCCGAGCCTGAATATGTAAAGCACATCGTGCAGGTATGGAAAGACGACGGCCTGCCTCCGAACATTCCATTTTTCATGACCGAAGGAAACATTGGTGGTGGCGCGCCAGCCTCAACCATCAAGAGCGGATTATGGCTCGCCGACTACGTCGGCTCCATGATGGCCGAGGGTGCGGGCGCGACTTACTACTTTCATTACATGCCCTATCCCCGAGAGTTCAGCGGCTTCGGAAATTTCCTCTGGATCGACCAGAACTACAACGTCACCGGACATCCGCCGCAGTACCTCGCCGCTCAGATGATCACGAAAGAATGGGTGCAGCCCATCGACGCGCCGCACAAGCAGTTCAAAGCTTCGAGCGATATCACCGACGCAGCAGGCAACGTGCTTGTCACGGCGTATGTGGTCGAGCGTCCAGATGGTCAGTGGTCGGTCATGCTGGTCAACCGCGATCAGTCGAACGATCACGCGGTGAAAGTTGTCTTTAATAACGGCGATTCCACGGAACATTTCGCCGGCCAAATCGACCGCATTACGTTCGGAACGAATGAATACGTCTGGCACGCCGACAGCGACCGCGGCGGCCACGCCGATCCGGATGGGCCGCCGTCGCGCTCGACCGTGAGTGGCGGAGCCGGTACGATTTATCAGATTCCGAAGGCGTCGATTACGGTGCTGAGAGGAAAGCTGGAAAAGTAAGTAGGGGTTTCGGAAATTGAGTAGTTTCGGAAATTGAGCAAATGAGGAATTTTGTAATTGAGTAATTGAAAGGAGTGGGAAGCCGCAGGTTGCGGCAAATCAACAAATTACACAATTACTCAATGTTCCCAATTACACAATGCTTTTGATCGGCCAGCCAGTTTACGAGATAGATGCTTGGGTTGACAATCTCACTTATCTCCCTTAGCATCAACCACTTGAAGCATATTCACCCTGTCTTTGGGAGCATCCTGTGATCAAGCTCGACATTATCAACGAAGTCGTCGCCAAAACCGGCATCACCAAAACCAAAGCCGAGCTGGCCGTGGAAACGGTCTTTGAGAGCATGAAGAAATCGTTGGCCTCCGGCAATCGCATTGAATTGCGGGGCTTTGGCGTGTTCAACGTGCGCCCGCGCAAGACGGGTATCGGACGCAACCCGCGCACGGGTGCGGAAGTTTCTATTCCGCCAGGCCGCGCCGTGCGCTTCAAACCCGGCAAGGAATTGCAGTCGATCGACTAAGTGCTACCGCCTCAGCTCTACCGAGTTAAAGCAGCACGCTGAAGAGCCAATCGGCGAACCATGGGATGTAACTGCTTCGCCATCGGAACAAACGCTTTTCCCCACAGCCGGAACCATCCCTCTTTCAAAACCATTGTCAATGGCGCAGGATACGTGGTCGGAGTCTGGCAGAACTGGCTCTTGAACCGCGCCAGCGATCCTGGGCCCGGGCCAAGATTGTAGTAGCTCGCGCCCAGGCGATAGCTGTCGCGCATCGTGTGCCAATGTAAAAATGCCGCAGAATGCCGGTGCTCAATATCGAACGCGGCAAGCAGGCAGTGCGCGGTTGTGCGATCGCGGAATGTCACTGTGCTGCCGACCATCTTTCCGTTCAACGAAACTGTGTATAGGCGGACACGATTATGAGACTGTGCCCCTCGCATCAATTCCATATAGAACGATAGCGGCCGCTCAATGCGGAACTGCTTGCGCCGCGCGCAGTCCTGATATAAAGGCCACACTTTCTGCAGCGCGTCAGGCGAATCATCGGAACGAAATTCGTAGCCCGCCTCCGTGCCGCGGCGAATCTTGCGTCGCGCCTCGCGGTCAAATGCGGCCACCGTCTTTTCTTCGCTGTCGTGCTGCGGAACAATGTAGTCCGACGACAACACGGGATAATCCACCAGGTACGGAAATGCATCTACATCCAGCGCATTTCCAGCCATCGCAATGTCACTTAGCACTTGCGGATCGGAGTGCGTAAACCGCAGGAACATGTATCCATTCGAGTATCCCCACTCGAGCAATTCGCGGAACATGGCGCGCGGAGACCGAAATCCGGTATCGGCAACCTGTGTCGGTCCGCGGAAAACCAAGCCAATCTTCGCCGGGCCGAATCCCACAGTCAGCACCGTCGCAAACGCCAGCGGATCCCGCGCATTTCCCCACGCCAGGTAGCGCGGACGCACGCCCATCTGCCTGTACGGCTCGTTCCAGAATGGATATTGATGGATTGATGCGTTCGTCTTGCGAAGGGCATTGTTCCAGGCAGACAACTCTTCGCGCCGCAGTTCGGACCATCCGGCATGGATCGCCGCACTGGTGGACCGGACCGCGATTTCAGAAATCGGGGTAGCCAGGCTCATGTGGAAATCAGGTCTGGGGAGAGAGTTCGCTACAGCGAGGGAGTTTTTGGCATCACGGAATCAGCTTCTGGGGTCCGGTGGGGTGGTAGGAGAGCGCGAAACCGAACGTTTACATCCCGTGACAATGTAAATATTAGGTCATTTCTGCATGTCGCAAAATGGCCCTTTCGTAATAGCCCGAACGGGCCATGGCAAAGGGTTTCGGCTTAAGAATAGCTAGCACCTGCCAGTTCTTAAGCCTGTAGTAGGATCAAGATACAGAGTGATGGAACCGGAGAGTGAACTGAAGCATTCCGTGCAGGAGCCCGCATCGTCCCTTCCTGGCTCTGCCATTCCTGATTCGACGATCGAGTACTACTACGCGCTCCCAGTTCCCGAAGCGCCGCCTCCAGGCGACCGCTACTGGCTGCACATCGGTCTTCTAATCGCAACTATCTTCACGACGCTGATCGTCGGCGCGCGCATGCAGTTCAATTTCCTGCACAACCTGCCGCTGTTCACCGCCGGCGATGAATACCTTCCATTCTTCCCGTTGGGATGGGCGCTCTCGCATCCTTCGCGCCTGCTGCTCGGCATTCCCTTCTCGGTGACGCTGCTGACGATTCTTCTGGCCCACGAGATGGGGCATTACCTTCTCTGTCGCTATTACGGTGTGCGTGCAACTCTTCCTTTTTTTATTCCCGCACCTACCCTGATTGGGACGCTGGGCGCCGTGATTCGCATCAAGGCCCCGATTCGCTCACGGGCGGCCCTGTTCGATATCGGCATCGCGGGGCCAATCGCGGGATTTGTAGTTGCCGTCACGATACTGGCAGTTTCGATGACTCTTTCGAGGCCCTACCCCGCACATGTGGGCGCCTCGGATCTAAGATTGGGATTTCCCGCAATCTTCTATATCGTCCATGATGCCATGCGCGCCACTGGCTTCGAGAATGCCATCGCTGCCTTGCCAATGCGCCGCGTATATCTGCATCCCACGGCGATCGCCGCCTGGGTGGGAATGTTTGCAACCGCACTAAACCTACTCCCTAGCAGCCAGCTCGACGGGGGTCACATCGTTTTTGCCGTGGCTCCGCGGGTGCATCGCGTAGTTTCATGGGCCACCGTGGTTGTGTTGTTTTATCTTGGGCGGACTTATGTTGGCTGGTGGATGTGGGCCGGGCTGCTCATCGTGCTGAATATTCTCACCTTTCGCCAAACGCAGGCCCCGGAATTTCCTTCCTTTCCGCGAAGCCGCTGGCCGCTGGCAATTCTTGCGCTCCTTATGCTGCTGCTGACGTTCACGGTCTCTCCATTTCAGATGAACTGGCGATAAACGTTAGCGCTACATCAGCCACAGCGCATCAACGTCAACAATCACTTGCGTTCGCGGAATCTTCTGCTGCGTCGCGTAATCCAGCATCGCCCGCAAAGTCCTGTGAAGCTTCTCGCGGCTCGGGGATTTCAGCACAAAATGATAGCGGTAGTCTCGTTTCAGCCGTATGATCGGCGCCGCTGCCGGCCCTAACACGCGAACGCCCTCGTGTCGCGTTTCATCGAACCATTTACCAAGCTGGCCTGACCATCGCAGCGCATCATCCAGCTTGTCGCTGCGAATCAGAACATTGGCAAGCGACGAATACGGCGGATAATGCATCCAGCTGCGGAATTGCAGCTCTTTTTCGTAGAAGCCGGCGAAATCATGCCGCGCCGCAAACTGCACCGCGTAGTGGTCCTGGAAATAGGTTTGAAGAACGACTTTTCCCGGAGACTGCCCGCGTCCGGCGCGCCCTGCTACTTGCGTGAGTAATTGAAAGGTTCGCTCCGCAGCACGAAAATCCGGAAATCCCAGGGCCGCATCCGCGCCGATCACACCTACCAGAGTTACACCGTGAATGTCGTGCCCTTTGGCGATCATCTGCGTGCCAACAAGCAGGTCAAGCTCGCCTTCATTCAAGGCAGACAATGTGCGCTCGAAGTCTTCATGGCCGCGGACCGTGTCCCGGTCAAGCCGTGCGATGCGCGCCTGTGGAAACATGCCGTGCAACAGCTCTTCCAGCTTCTCCGATCCCGTACCGAGAAAATAGACGTATTCGCTGCCGCAATAAACGCAGACTTTCGGCACAACGGCCGTGTATCCGCAGTAGTGGCAGACCATTTTGTACTCGCGCTTGTGGTGGGTCATCGCGATCGCGCAGTTGGAGCATTCAAGTTTCTTGCCACAGGTCCGGCAAAGCGCGACCGGAGAATATCCGCGGCGATTAAGCAAGACCATCGCCTGTTCGCGCCGGTCGAGCCGTTCTTTGATTTCTGTCGCCAACTTTCGCGAGATTACCTGCTCGTGTCCCGTCTCCTGAAATTCCTGCCGCATATCGATAATTTCGACCTCAGGCAGCGGGCGCTGCTCCACGCGGTCCGGCAGCTCGATCAGCGTGTATTTGTTCCTCTTCGCATTGAAATAAGATTCCAACGATGGTGTCGCCGACCCAAGCACCACAACGGCATTCGACATCTTCGCGCGCATCACCGCCACATCGCGCGCATGATAGCGCGGAGTTTCCTCTTGCTTGTACGACGGATCATGCTCTTCATCGACAATAATCAGCGCCAGATCGGCGACCGGCGCGAACACCGCCGAGCGTGTCCCGACGACCATCCGAGCCTCTCCACGCTTGATGCGGTGCCACTGCTCGGCGCGCTCGCGATCCGAAAGCGCCGAGTGCAGAATCGCAACCTCATCGCCGAAGATCTGATGAAGGTCCGCAGCAACGGCAGGCGTGAGGCCAATCTCCGGAACTAGCAGGATCGCCGA
>DATAUY010000062.1:0-14726 GCA_036268025.1 Candidatus Sulfotelmatobacter sp.
CTGAGACCTAAGACCCAGCCCGGCACCCTCACTTTCTCGTCGGCGTCAACTGCGGATCAAGTTCTTCCGCCTTCTGAAATTCTTTCTGCGCTTCGTCCTTCTTGCCCTTTTGATTCAGGGCAATCCCCAACTGATAATGAGCCGCGGCGTATTTCGGCTCGGAGTTGATGGCCGAGCGGAATTGAGAGATTGCCCCTTCGAGATCTCCCGCGCCGAGCAGTCGCCTGCCTGAGTTCGTGGAGACTTTGGCCGCCTGAAGATTGTTCGTGGAAGCCACGATACGTGCGCCTTCTTTGGCTTCCTCCGCGGCGCCCTTGGTATCTCCCAGCTGTCGAAGCACGGCCGCCAAGATTGTATGGGCTCCCGCGAAATCAGGCTGCAGCCGGATAGCTTCTTTTAATTCTGTCCGGGATTCCTGCAACTTTCCCTGCTGTTTGCAGACCGTTCCCAACGTATAGTGGGCTTCGGCATAGTCCGGCTTCGATTCAAGTGCCTTCTGCAGCTCGGCGGTCGCATTATCGAATTCTCCACGCTGCCAGTACAGGACGCCTAGCGTGTAGTGGGCGTCGGCCAGGTCAGGCTGTAAACGAATCGCTTCCTGAAATTCGGGGACTGCTTTATCGAGCTGGTCTTTGAGCTTGTAGGCCAGACCCAGGTTGTAGTGCAGCGAAGCATTCTGCGGAGCCAGCTTCAGCGCTGAGTCAAGTTCTGTGACGGCTGCGTCGAAGTTGGAAAGTTGTAAGTAGGCGATCGCCAGGTTTCCGCGCAGAGCGCCATCTTCCGGCTTGAGTTCGATCGCCTTCTTGAATTGCGGAATCGCTCCATCGGCATCGCCCTTCTGAACAAGCGCGAGACCGAGATTGTCGTAGGATTCGGCATCCTGGGGCCGAAGAAGGATTGCCTGGTTGAAGGCGGAGACCGCTGTACTGATCTCTCCGGCACGCTGGCTGGCGATGCCCAGATCGGTCTGGATTTCGAACGAATCTGGCTTCAGGGCCGCGGTCTTCCTCAGTTGGTCGAGAGCCTCGGCATTCTTGGATTGCGCCGTATACGCCTTGGCAAGATAGTAGTGGGCGCTTGCGTCCCGCGGCGCCAGCTTGACGGCCTCCTCCAGTTCTCTGGTGGCCTCGTTGAGCTGGTTTTGCTGCAAACGCACCACGCCAAGATGGAAGTGCGCGGGCGCGAAATCGGCTTGCAGCCTGATGGCTTCGTTGAACGCCGTAGCGGCCTCGGCAAACTGGTTTTTCAGAGCAAGAAGCGTGCCCAATTCGTCACGCAGGTCCGCACGGTTGCGCGCGAGTCCAACGGCACGACTCATCTCCGCTAAGGCTTCATCGGCCTGACGCTTGCTCAATATGCGAGCCAGCGTCCGATGGGCCTCGGCATTATCGGGAGCGCTCTTGATGGCAATGCGAGCCTGCTGCTCTCCCTCGGCAACTTTTCCCTGCCGGACCAGGACTTCCGCCAAAGTAAGACGCGCCTGAATGAAATCCGGCCTCGCCTTGAGCGCCGCGTTCAGGTGGGTGATGGCAGAGTCGGTTTCTCCCTGTAGAGAAAGAATCCAGCCCAAGGCCCCTTGGGCGGCGGCATCGCCTGGAGCGAGGCTGACAGCACGCTCAAACTCCGCGCGGGCGCTCTTTACGTCCCCTTTTTCGAGCGCCTCTTGACCGCGCTTCAGGGCCGTTTGTCCGGCGGATGGTAAAACAGGTGCCGCACTTGCCTTTTGTGCGGGTGCCGAAACGGAGAAAGCGAGCAAGACGGCAAGGATCGAGAGAGCGGAAGTGGAGGAGGTACGAAGCACACTAAGCCCAGCAGGTGGCTGTGAGGAATTATATCCAACGTGCGCTCGTGGGAAGACATAGACGATTCAGAAAATGCGGCATTTTCGCGAAGCAGAGGAAGCGATGCATTTTCCCCTGGGGAGAATTCTTACCAGCTTCGAGCGCCACCGCAGTTGCCCCGTCTTTGCCTCGCCTGCTGATGGCAGCGACGCATCCGCAGATGCTTTATGCCGGAAACAACTCGCTTCCCACCCGCTGTCCCCTTCATAACGGGTTCTGTGAGTTAAGCCAACTGCATTCGCGCAGAGATTGTTGCTAAACTTTTCCTGCGACATTTTTCGAGGCCCTTACGTTCCATGCGCTTACTCACTCTGTTTGTTATGGTCATGGCTATGAGTACTGTCGTTGCCGAAGCTGCCGCCCAGACTTTGCCTGTTCCTGAAGCGATCACCGATCCCAAAAAGGTTTCGTCAAAGCCCAACGCCGAGGTTGATCCGCGCAGCTTCACCATCGAGAGGCTCTACATGACGCGTCAAGTTGGGCGCTCGACGTGGTCCCCTGATGGTAAGAGCATCGCGTTCGTCTCGAACATGAGCGGCCGCAACAATCTATGGACCGTTCCGGCCGACGGCGGATTTCCGGTGCAGTTGACGATCAGTGATCAGCGGCAGACAGCGCCCGCATGGTCGCCGGATGGCAAGTGGATCGCATATCAGTCCGATTTTGACGGCGACGAACAGTGGGACATTTTCCTCGTTTCTCCGAAGACCGGAAAGGTCGTGAACCTGACGCAGACGCGCGAGATCGCCGAGATGAATCCAGCTTGGTCGCCGGATGGACGTTACCTTGCATACGAGGTGAAGCCGAAGACTTCGGCGGCATTCGAGATTGATGTTTACGACGTGATTATGCGGGAAGTGAAACATATCACGAGCGGAACGCCCCAGGACAAGGGAAATTACGACCCGATCTGGTCGAAGGATGGCAAACACGTCGTCTACACACAGGAGCAGGCTAAGGGCACAGACTCGAATATTTTCATCGCCGATGTTGCCTCCGGGCAAAGCACATTGCTGACGCCGCATGAAGGCGAGCAGCGGTTCACAGCCAATGACCTTTCTCCTGACGGCAAACATGTTCTGATCACTTCGAATGCCGCCAACGGCTACGACAACATCGGCCTGCTCGACGTCACGACCAGGAAAATTGCGTGGCTGACAAAAGACAAGTGGGAAATCCGCGGCGGTGAATTTTCCCCCGACGGCAAGCGCCTCACCTTCAGGGCCGACGTGGATGGCAACGAGAACATCTACTTGCATGACATCGCGACCGGCAAATCGACGCCGCTGCCAATTCCCGTGGGCGTGAATGAACTTGGCGGCAGCCAGTCTGCGTTCACCGCGGATGGTTCGCGGATGCTCTACTACCACAACGGCCCAACGGCTCCGAGCGATTTGTGGGTCTATCACATGACATCGGGCAAGTCGCAACAGATCACGCACTCGCTGATCGGCGGCTTGCGCTCGGAGGACATGGTGGAGCCTCATCTCGTGCATTATCCGAGCCGCGACGGCAAGTGGACGATCTCTGCCCTGCTCTACGTGCCGTACAACATGCAACGCAACGGGCAGAACGCGGCCATCGTCTACATTCACGGAGGGCCGACCTCCCAGACGATGAACTCCTTCAACCGCTTCATCCAGTATGCCGCCAACCAGGGCTACATGGTGCTTGCGCCCAACTACCGAGGCTCGACGGGATATGGAAAAGAATTCCAGCACGCGAACCTCTTCGACATGGGGGGCGGCGATTTGCAGGACGTGCTCGCGGGCGTCGACTGGATCAAGCAGACCGGGCATCTCGATCCCAAAAAGATTGCCGTCATGGGGGGCAGCTACGGCGGCTATCTCAGCATGATGGCTGTAACCAAAGCGCCTGATGTCTGGGCCGCGGGTGTGCCGATCGTGCCCTTCGTCAACTGGTTCACGGAAATCGAGAACGAAGACCCAGTGCTGCAACAGTCTGATCTCGCAACCATGGGCGATCCAGTGAAGAATAAGACGCTCTATGAAGACCGTTCGCCGATTAACTTCATCGACCAGATCAAAGCGCCGCTGCTGTTGCTGGCGGGCGGACACGATCCGCGCTGCCCGAAGTCAGAGACGCAGCAGGTTGTGGATGCGATCAAAAAGCGCGGCGGGACCGTCGACGCTAAAGTCTACGAGAACGAAGGCCACGGATTCGCGCGCGTGGAGAACCAGATTGATGCCTACAAGCGCGTTGCGGACTTCCTGCTGGCGCACGTCGTACCCGCGGATTGCAGTTGCTCGCTGAATGAGTAGGGCCAGGTCCTCGCGCGCTTTCCGTTTCTCAAATGGCGTCATCCTGAGCGGAGCCGCTTTTCAGGCGGAGCGAAGGATCTCGCGCGTGGTGACACTGGTCTGGCAATGGTCCGCGCGAGATCCCTCCGCCCGCTGGTGAAAACGCGGGCGTTCGGGAGACGTCTTTGAATTGCTCATACGCTTTGCAATTCTCTAGCGGATTTTATTTTCCTTCCACCGCGCACGAGAACGACGCAGTCAATTTCGGGTCACCCGTGCCTTTGTATGCCTCTTGCGGATATGGACAAAGCGGGCGTGTCCATCTCGACGACTTTTCCTTCCCTGTCGCCGTATTTGCTCGCGACGATCGTCTCCGGCGCCTCGCCGTTTCCACTCACTGCACGAGTGAGGAATGAACAACACTGTTAAAAGCCACAATGAGCCGTACGGCTAAAGAGCGCTATGGTTGCTTTTGTCCTGCCGTAAACACCGTCCACGGGCCTGCTTTCATATCCCGCAGCAGCGGCTTCTGCCAGGCGAATTCCGGATGCCGTTCGAGAAATGGCTCGGCCAGGAAATCTGCCCCGCAGGGATGTCCGGCGCGGGCAATAAAGCTCATGCTGGCTGCCATCGCGCTGTCGGTGGCTTTGCCCTGGACCGCGCCGCCGGGGTTGTAGGCGTCCCAGCCCCATTCCTTGATGCCACGCGCAGAATTATCCACGTGACCGCAAAGAGCGCGTTCGTTGGCCTGCGGTTTTTCTCCGCTCGATGCAGTTTTATCGAAGCTATCGACATGGTCCGACAGAAACTGCTCCGCCATCGCTACGTCGATCTTGCCTTTCGACTGCTTCATCAGCTCATCCCAGCGGATGTGCCGAGCGTTGGGCGACGAGGAAGCATCGTTCGGATCGAACGTGGTCTCTTCACGAATTACTTTCGGATCGCGGGCGAAGTTCGAGCTGACAAAATACCCGTCTTTCGTGCGCCACAGCGGCGTGTTTTTCAACCCAAGCTCCAAATATGCAATCTCGCCGGTCTTGCGGTCGCCGATCATCCAGTCGTTGGCGTATCCGCCGTTGTTACCTTCTTTGATGATATTCACATAGTCGTCAATCGACTTCGCATATTGCAGCGCCTTGCGCGAACGCATGAATTCGGGTTTGCCCTTCGGGTCCCATCCTTCAAACTGGGTGATGGTCGTTTCGGTGATCATGATGCCGGCAGAGTTGACGCCGAAATCATCGTCGCTGGTGATGACGCCGGGGAAGCCATCCATCAGAATGCGGTTGCCCCGCTCGGGCTGGATGTCGAACACGATCACCCAGCGTTCGCCTGCGAGATAGCTGGTCCAGTTATTGTGCGCGATCACGATCTTGCCATCTTTGGTCATGCTGCCAGTGGCAATGAAGGCGCTGCAATTTCCCGGAGCTTTGAGCTTCGGATTACTGGCAGTCTTTTCCTGCTTGCTCAACCACGGCACGTAGTAGTCCGGGACTTCTTCGAAGGCGTTGAGCGCAACGATGTCGTATACATCGAGATCAACGCCATGAGCTTTCACTCCATCGGCAATGCCTTGAAGCTCCTGCTGATATTCGGCGTCAATGTGCGGCCACAGCATCTGCTGCGCGGTCGTGCGGTAGAACTGCCAGTCTTTCTGCGATTGATGTGTATCGAACAGCTTGATGGCCGCGAAAGCGTCCGCGATCTCAGGAGCCAGCAGGTATCCATGCTGGAAGCCGATGTCGGAAGGCGAGCCTTCGAGGTGCACATAGGTCCATCCGCCCTGCTGGAAGCGGTAGGCTTTTTGCAGGCGGGCATCTTGCGGATTTGCGCCCGCTGCCTGAACTGCACAAACCAGCCCGATCAGTATGGTGCAGATGCTAACTAGCCGCATTAAGAAATTGAACATTAGTGTTTCGCTCCCGCGTTGCCTTAACATCGCAACATTCTAGACCATCGCGGTGAGTGATCCATCCTAAGTCAGGAGAGTCAAAAGCGAACAGCAGGTTCCTCACGGGGCTGCGCCCGATTCGGAATGACAAGATTTTGGGTTTTGAAAGCTAGATATTCGTCCGCTGGTCGGGATGTTTGGTCAGGTACCAGCAGGGCTGCATTCCGGCGTGGGGAAACAGGGCGTTGACGCATGATTCGTCCTGCGGCGGATCGAAGATCAACTGGGTTTTGCCGTTCTTTTGCAATATGGCGTAGTAGTGATGCACGGTGACCGAGCCGTAAGCATTTTTGTTGGTCGCCGCACGAACCTTGAAGGCGGCGAAGTCGAGTCCGTAGGTCAGGATTGCGGCCGCGAGCAGAGTGACAAGCGACGCTACAAAAATGCGGCGTACCTGCTCGCGAAGATCGGAAACTGGCGCCACGAGGCCAGATTATAAGCCTGTTTCCAGACGAAGGCGGGCCCAAAAACGCCACTCTTCGTGCTGTGGTATTGCAGTGCTGTGGTGTTGCAGTCATCCTGCTTGACTCTGGAAAATCGGCGGGGCTATATTTTTCTGTCTCCTGTGAGATCGCTTTTCCTTCTGCTCCTCCCGGAAGTTGCATCTCGCATCTATCAGGGACGTCGGCCCCGCGATTCGTCACGTTCTCATGTTAGGAGTGCTACCTATGCTCAACAATAAAGTTGCCGCTGGATGGGCTGCCACGTTAATGCTATGCGCGGTTAGCGCAAGCGTAAATGCGTTCGCCCAGACCGAGACGATCTTGCACAGCTTCAATCAGGGCGTCAGCCCAAGAGCCGGCTCAATTCCTTCGGCGGGACTGATTTTCGACGGTGCCGGCAACCTCTACGGCACAACGGTGGAAGGGGGAACCGGCGCCAACTTATGCTTCGGCGGTTGCGGCGTGGCATTTGAGCTGTCACCCAGAAGTGGCGGGGGGTGGACCGAGAAGGTCTTACATGAATTCGGAAATGGCGAGGACGGCCAGTATCCGTTCGCGGGACTGGTTTCCGATGGCACTGGCCATCTGTATGGCACCGCCGTCGCAGGGGGCTCCGGGATTTGCGGTTGCGGCATTGTGTTCGAGCTAATACCAAAAGCCAATGGGGCCTGGGAGGAGAACGTCCTGCACACTTTCAGCGGCGGGGAATCGGACGGGGCCGATCCTGAAACCAACCTGATTCTTGACGCGGCCGGAAACCTGTACGGCACGACCACGCAGGGCGGCCCGAACAGCGGTACAGTCTTCGAGTTGCAGCCCCAGACGGATGGAAGGTGGGCGGAAAGAATTCTTCATGGTTTCGGTCAGCAGGACTCTGACGGAAATGTTCCCTCGGGACCTTTGGTTTCCGACACTTCAGGAAACCTTTATGGGACGACTGAGAACGGGGGTTCCGTGGACTGTGACTGCGGTACGGTGTTCGAGTTATCACCCGCGGAGGGCGGGAAATGGGCTTACAAAACCATTTATGTCTTCGGGGCCACATCCAGCGACAGTTCCTTTCCGTTAGGCGGCCTGATTGTGGCCGACGGAAAGCTTTACGGGACCGCATACCGAGGCGGTATTTCCAACGAAGGAACGGTGTTTGAGTTATCGCGCAACGCGGACGGGACGTGGGCAGAGGAGGTCCTGCACTCCTTTGGCGGCACGGATGGAATGTGGCCCGTCGCCGGCTTGACTGTGGATGCCGCGGGCAATCTTTACGGTACGACCGAGATCGGCGGCGCTTTCGGAACCAGCGTCAATGGTTACGGAACGGTGTTCGTCTTGAGGCCGGTTTCGGGGGGAGGCTGGAACGAAATCGTCTTGCATAGCTTCGGCCAAGGGCTGAAAGATGGGCGGCAACCCGAGGCAAACCTCGTGCTGGACAAGACGGGCAATCTTTATGGCACGACATCGCAAGGTGACCCCGTGAACGGCGGCACCGTGTTCGAGATTGAGCCCTAAGCTGCCAATGGGGCGCAGCTGAGTCAGGTCGCGGCCAACGAGAAAGACCCCCGACGCTGTGGGAGGCGATTTGCTGGGAAAACTCTTACGCCGTAGCCAATAGTGCAGTTTGCACGGCTGCATTACTCTAACGGATGCCGCGTTGACAACTTGCCCGTCCCACAGGCAAACTACCGCATTCGCTGGAAACTGCGTCTGGCGAGCATCTGGCAGGGTTTGCGGGTTTTTGGCCCTCCAGGCCGTATACTCATCTTCACTTCGTTCATGGCCATGACCGAGCAACGCGTCTCGTACACGCTGAACTCCTCGTTGGAGACAATCGACAGTGCGGAAGAGAAGGCCACCCGTATTGCTACCGAACTGGGCTTTGCCGACGAAGAGATTATGCAGATTTCCATGGCGGTGCGCGAGGGCGCGGTAAACGCCGTCCTGCATGGAAATGCCTACGCTCCCGACAAGAAGGTCACCCTGGAATTCGAGCGCACGGCCAGCGACCTGATCATTACGATCCGCGATCAGGGCACCGGCATGGATCTGGGCAAAATTCCCAATCCGCTGGCGCCGGAGAATCTGCTCAAGACATCCGGGCGTGGAATTTTTCTTATGCGCTCGTTTATGGATGTGGTTGAGATTCGCCCGTCCGCGACGGGCACCGAACTTAAATTGATCAAGCGCGTCCACGGTGCAGCCGAGGGCGGCAAGGAGGCTTCCCAGTGAGCATGAAGGTAAGTAACCGGCAGGTGGATGGAGTCACAATCGTGGATTGCAGCGGCCGCATCACGCTCGGCGAAGGCAGTGTCATTCTGCGCGATACCGTCCGTGACCTGCTGGCCAAGGGCAACAAGAAAATCGTGCTGAACCTGAACGATGTCAACTACATCGACAGCTCAGGTATCGGCGAACTGGTCAGCGCATTCACCACCACCAAGAACCAGGGTGGCGAGCTGAAGCTGCTGAACCTGACCAAGAAGGTGAACGACCTGCTACAGATCACCAAGCTGTACACCGTTTTCGACGTGAAAGACGACGAAGCATCGGCCGTGAAGTCGTTCAAGTAAATCCGCAAGGTTATGGCGAAGGGATCGGCAACCCCGATCCCTTTTTGCTTGCCCGTCCAAGTTTCATTCTGGAACAGCCAGCAGAATTATTTGTCGGCATGCGCGGATTTTTGCCTCGCATATTCTTAGAATGTCCTCATGCGCAAGGCGCTATTCCTGTTATTGGCTTCGTCATCGCTTTTCGCTTCCGATTGCATTCCGGTTCAGGACGCCGGCAAACACGTGGGCGAGACGAAGTGCGTCACGGGAAAAGTCCTTCACGTGAAGGTGGCGCAGCGCGTCCACTTCCTCGACTTCTGCGAAGACCAGCTAGCTTGCCCGTTTACCGTGGTCATTTTCTCCCATGACCTGAAGGATGTCGGAGATGTGCGACGGTTGACCGGCCGTAGCATCGAGATTCGCGGTCCGATCAAGATTTATGACGGCAAGTCTGAGATCATCCTGAGCCGCATCAGCCAGATTAGCGGCGGGAAGGCAATGGTCCCTGCGCTACCGAAGGAATATGACGTCGAAAAGACCGGTCATTACAGCGCTGGGCACGTGTATCCCTCGAAGAAGCCCGCCAAGACCAAGGCCAAACCAAATACCTCGGGCACATTTGGAAGCGACGCTGAGGGCGAGGAATCTCCTCAATAGTGCCGGATGCTTGCTGGACTGCCGAACTTCAACGACGGCGCAAGTATACTGAGGCGCGACTTGGAAACCGGAGACTTCATGGCTGCGAAAAATGGAATCACTCGCCGCACGGCGATCGAATTTATGGCAACGTCCGCGATCGGGCTCACCATGATGGGCCCTGCATTGGCGGATGACGACTTGACCAGCAAACTTCAAAAAACGTTGCCGAAATTCCGAGATGAGTCGCTGGCGTTGCTGCGCCGCTCACTCGAAGATCCCTCCTTCCGCGGATCAATCTCAGCAAAGAATGCCGCGACCCTGTGCAAGAACGAGAACTTGAGCGCCGATGACCTGATGCTCGCTCTCCTGCCCCTGGCCAAGAGCTATGCCCGAGCGCCCATCTCGAACTTCTTGGTTGGCGTTGTTGTGCGTGGGGCAAGCGGAAATCTCTATCTGGGCTCGAACGTCGAGATCCCCGGCCAGTGCCTGGGATTCGCGGTCCACGGAGAACAGTCGGCGCTGTCGAAGGCGTATATGAACTCGGAGGATTCCGTCCCGGCGCTGGCGGTAATCGGCGGCGCTCCCTGCGGCCATTGCCGCCAATTCATGGAAGAGATTTCGCCCGACGGCGCGATGTTGATCCTGGTTCCGAACAAATCACCGGTTAAGTTGTCGTCCATCTTGCCCGACGCCTTTGGGCCCGCAGCGCTCGGCGCGAAGCAAGGCGCGTTGCCGATTCGAAAAATGAACCTTGCTCTAATCGGCAGTGCGTCTGATGCGTTGGCAACAGCGGCCCTTGACGCGGCCCGGCGATCATACGCTCCCTATAGTCAATCGCCTTCAGGAGTTGCGATTCGCACCACCCGCGACCAGATATACCAGGGTTGTTATATCGAGAACGTGGCCTTCAATCCGAGCCTCTCGCCGCTACAAACGGCGCTGGCACAAATGATCGCTGCTGGCGAACCCTACTCGGCGATTTCGGCCGTCACTCTGGTTGAGCCGCGAAGCGCAAAGATCAGCCAAAAAACTGTAACCGAAACCGTTCTGGCTGCGCTGGCTCCGAGCGTGAAGCTCAACGTGGTCTCGGCTTATCTGTAGGCACTCTGCTCCTGCAACATTCCTCACGGCGCAATGCTTCCAGGAATATCTCGTCCGCCGCCCGACTACGACCTGCGGCTGAAATAGATTGCCGGCCCAAGGATCATTCCTCCCCCTAAAATCGCAAGCAAACCGAGAGTTTCGTGAAGAACTACAACTCCGAGGATGGTCCCAACCAGCGGCTCCAGATTCAGAAATACTCCGGCTCGCGAGGCCGGCAGTCGCGACAATCCCCAGTTCCAAAACAAATATGCGCCGGCGGTGGCCAGCAAGCCCTGCGCGGCGGCGGCACTCCAGACAGCGGTTGAAAAGTGAAAACGCACAGGATCCACACACTCCGTCCAGCCCACCAGCAGCACAGCGCCGATCACGAGCGACCACGCGGTGATCTGAAGTGAGTTGTACCTCGCCGTCAGCCGCTTTGTGATAAGAATCATCACAACTGCCGCGAGCATGGAAACGAGGACGAGCAGGTCGCCCGTCAATGTAGGGCCCCCGGTCGGGACTATACCCTTCCTGGCTGACAATGCAATCACGAACACGCCCGCCGGTGACAACAGCAATACCGCCCATGCCAAGGCGTCGAGTCTCTCCCCCAGGAAAACCGCCGACGCGAGCGCAACCAGTACCGGCAGCGTGCCGACAATCAATGAAGCGTGGGACACAGTCGTCAATTGCAGTCCCTTGAACTGCAACAGAAACTGCACCGGGACGCCGATAATAGCCGCGACTACCAGCAAACCAAAATCTCTTCGCCGGAAAGACTCTCTCTTCCTAAAAAGGATCGGAATCAGGACTACGCACGCACAAACAAACCTGTAACTAACGTTTTCAGCGACCGTCATCTCGCGAAAAGCGATCTTGCCGAACAGGAACCCGGTGCCCCAGAGGCATCCCGCGAAGGCGAGCGCAGCACTCGTCCATACGACACCGTCTTGATAACTAGTGGTCTCGGCCAAGCCCTCACACCATCCCCTTGCGCAGTTCGTCGAGCGGATACTTCGTCCCACGCCAGACGATGCCCCCGTTCCATAAGGTGAGGATCATCGAGCGCAACAGCGTATAGATGAACATCGCAGTGCTCACCGGATGCAGCAGAAAGTAATAGGGCGGCACAGCTGAGCGGAATGACATCCCGAGATAGATAAGAAACATCGCGCCCAATGCCGCAGCATATGGAACGCGGGCCCATCCATGGGCCAGCCAGACTCCAAGGAATGGTCCGAAGTTCAGGAAGGCGAGCGTAATTGCTGAAAGAACCGTCCGCCACCACTGGAACGAGAGGACTGCGAAGAAATTCTTGGTGAGATTGTTGACGACCCCCATCGCGCCGTGCGCCCAGCGAATCGAAATTAAATCTCCGCCGAAGACATTCCGCTGCGCGAAGCCGGCTCTCTTCACGACTTTGCCCAGTTTCATGTCATCGAGGACTTCCATCCGCAGAGCCTGGTACGTGCCAACCGCATTGTAGACACGGCGCCGCACCAGATTGAACGCGCCTACGCCCATGTGATCGTCGGTGCTCGGGTCGGCAACTTTCCATGGCCGGTGCCCGAACATAAACATCGTCTGGAAGAACGCGATCATCATGTACTCTCCCGGACGCTTCATGATCATCTGCGGAAACAGCACAACATGGTCGGCGGGTTCAGCCTCAGCATAGGCTACGGCGCGGCGCAATGAATCCGGCTTGAAGAGAACGTCGGCATCAGTGAACAGCAGCCAATCGCCAGTTGCTTGATCGGCCGCACTCCACATAGCATGCGTCTTGCCCAGCCAACCCGCGGGAAGTTCGGCGTGATGAATAGCACGCAACGGGTGCCCCACTCCTCGCGTCTTTTGCGAGAAGTGGGGATTTTGACTTAAGCGATCGATGATCTCTCCCGTCCGATCCGTAGAACGATCGTCGACAGCGATCACCTCGTAGTTGTCGTAGTCAAGTGCAAGCAGTGTATTCAGCGCCTGCTCGATGGTCTCTTCCTCATTGCGAGCAGGCACGATGATCGAAACGCGAGGGTTTCCGGAAGCTAAGACTGGATTTCGGTCCCACTCAGGCCGAGAAACATCGGCCACGCTGGGCATGCCCAAGGCAGCGTCCACGATGCGGGAGATCCAGGCGAGCGCGAGAATCGTGCCCGCGATCCAGTGAAAATAGAACATCCCTTACGTCTTCCCTGCCTCAACGGGTTTGCCCACCGCAACGAGTGGGGCAAATTTCATCCCGTAGAACAGTATGGCAGAGGAGATCACCATCGCGATGACCGGCAAAACAAACGCCGTTTGCAGAGAACGCCTGTCGGCCACCCATCCCATCATGGTCGGCGAGGGGACATCACCCAGGATGTGAATGATGAAAATATTTACCGCGAGGGCCATGGCGCGAATGTGTGATCCTACCGAATTGATCACCGCCGCATTGAGCGGAGCTGTATTGAACAACAGGAAAAATGCCGCCACGCCGATTGCCGGAACCATCCAGCGCCCTTGGACGAACAGCGCCACGATCATCACCGGCACGCCGAGCAGCATGCTCGCCGCCGAAACGAAGTAATACGCGCTCTTCATTCGCGGAAGCAGATAGTCGCCGAGCCATCCGCCAATGAGCGCAGCCAGCACGCCGTCGATCACGATGATGATGCCAAACAACAGATTGGCCCTCTCCATTGTGAAGTTGCGCTCGCTGATTAAGAACTGCGGGATCCATACCTGAATGCCGCCGAGGGAAAACGTCATCGCCGCCATGCCCAGGGTCGCAGTCAGGAACGCTGGATTACGAATCAGGTTGACGTACAGGTCGTTCAAATAGACCTTGATGCGAGAAGCGATGTCCGGCGGAATGACTCTTGCAATCGGTTGATCTTTCACGGAATCAAACTGCCCGCGCGGAGGCTCTTTGAGGAACAAGATTCCAATCGCCAACAAAAAGCCAGGCACGGCCGCGATATAAAACGGGAATCGCCAGCCATGGCCCGGGGCAAGATATCCGCCGAGAAGATATCCGGCAGCCGAACCGACCGGAATTGCCAGATAAAACACTCCCAGAATTCGGCCGCGGACTTTTTCCTGGAAAAGATCGGCAACGAAGGTCGGCGCAATCGTTACGAACGTCGCTTCGCCGATCCCAACCAGCGTGTGCCGGACAAGCAATTCCGTGTACGTATGGGTCACGGCAGTAAGCAGCGTCAGGCCGCTCCAGAAAACTGCTCCCAGCACGATGATCAGCTTGCGGGAATATTTGTCCGCCAGCGGACCGACAAACGGAGCTGCCACCATGTAGAAGCCCAGAAATGCACTGGTCAGCAGTCCAATTTGCGCTTTGTTCAGATGAAATTCCTGCTGAACCAGCGGCTGCACGGCAAACAGCACGTTGCGGTCCGCATAATTGAGCAGATTGAGCGCCGTCAGGACAATCAGCGCCGTGCGTGGTTGGAGATCAGTCTGAGCCACAGGTCGAGCGAATATAGCATGGCGTTCAGGTTGACTTGGATATCAGTCTGGATGCGCTTATTTCTGGATAGTTCAACTCGAGGCCGTTACCGCCACAAGGTTCCTGCCGCATTGACGCTGGCGACAATTGTCGCTATCATAAGTGACAAATGGTAAACGAATGGCAGGCCGTGGTGAAGCAGCTCGGTGGGAAGAGCGCCCTGGGGCGGAGGCTATCGACCGACTCCGACCTTCGTGAGGCTATCCGGGAAGGTTTTCCACACGCGGTTCTGGATAAGCTGATGCACTTCTCCGGCCTCACCCTCAAAGAACTGGCAGAAGCATTGGATCTCTCCGCCCGGAGCCTGCAACGTCGCCGACGTAGTGGACGGCTGGCGCGATTTGAATCCGACCGTCTTTACCGATTGGCGCGAATCGTTGCCCTCGCCCAGCAGAGTCTGGGCAGCCATGAGCGCGCCATGCGCTGGCTGAAGCGCGGCAATCGGGCCCTGGCGGGAGTT
>DATAUY010000063.1:0-44003 GCA_036268025.1 Candidatus Sulfotelmatobacter sp.
CGTGCTGGATACATCGCCTGATAATCCGGATGCCGGAATTAGTCGACAATCGTCTTCTTCCGCGACAGCTCTGGCTCCGCATGCATCAGCAGCGATTCCGTCCGCATTGGCAATTTCACAGCTAGCAGACCAGTCGCCGTCGCAACCTCAGACAATTCAAAGCACTACTCCTCCCATGCTTGCGAAGCAAAGCGTCAAGCGTCTGCAAAGCGAAACCGTCAAAGCGCAAACGGACGTAGCTGCAATATCCGATCAACTCGCACCGGAGTTCCGTGTGGCGGCTCAACGTTCCGGCGCTTCACAGCATTCCTTCCGCAATCCGGCTCTCGAGCCAGGTCCCTCGCCTTCGACCAGAAATTCAAAGATCAACGAAGCTCCTCGCCACCGACTCAACTCTGATGTTTTTGCGGACACCTCATCCTCCAATACACCTGTGAGTTCATCCGATACTTCATCCATCCCAGGTTCAACATTGTCATCTCAGCCCAAAGACAGAAGTTCCCAATCGAATAACTCGTCAGAGAACCAGTCCGACTCATCGCAGCAGAAAGATTCAACCGCCGCGGTTGCGCCGCTCGGCAATACTCAGCCGGTCACACCGCAGGCCGCCGCGACGCAGGCCGTCGCGACAATGACAACCACAGTGCTAGTGCAGCCCGTAGTGAACCAAACCGCTGAGACCGCAACTATTCCGCAAAAGTCAGCCCGGCAACCATTTTCCGACCAGGCAAGTGCGGCCCCCAACACGGCGGTCGCGCAACGAGACTTTCCACAGACATCCACCATCGGCCCGGTGCAGGCTGCGCAAATCGTCAGCCGCGCCGCGCAGTCGGAGATGCGCATCGGCCTCAATACGCCGTCATTTGGCAGCGTCGAGGTCCACACCGTGGTCCGAGCCAACGATGTCGGATTGCTGATCGGGAGCGAACGCGGCGATCTGAAATCCTTGCTCTCCAGCGAACTGCCGGCGATTGCCGGCAATCTCCAGCAGCACGATTTACGACTGAATCAAGTCAGTTTCCATCAGCAAGGATTCGGTTTTTCCAGCCAGACGCCATCCGGCGGAGGATCGCAGTCGCGTTACTTTGCCGGGAAAGCGAAGGGCAGCGCACCATTGTCAAACAATTTGTCGCATCACGACGCTGGCACGCCCGCGGAAGCCACTCCCGCGCCGCGCAGCGCCCGGCTCAGCATTCTTGCGTAGGAGGAGAACTCGAATGAATGCAATCTCTCACATGCTTCCCAGCCCGGCGGACACAACGCCTCCGACCAGCACCCCAACTACCGGGACGGGCCCCACTTCATCCACCGGCGACAACGGGCTCCCAAGCTCGCAAGGCCTGAACAATATGTTTCTGCAATTGCTGGTCGCGCAATTGCAAAACCAGGACCCGCTCGATCCGATGGATCCCACTCAGTTCGTCGGTCAACTCGCGCAATTCAGCGAACTTAGCGAGGTGACGCAGATTGAGCAAACCCTCCAAAGCGCCTTTCCGTCGGTATCGAGTTCAACGGCAACAAGCCAGGCTACGCCGCCGCAGAACGGGGCGTCCGAGGTGCGGTCAGCCGATGCGCCACCGCCTGTGCCCTCAGCCATGGTTTCATCCGCAGTGGCCGCCGCGAAGGCAGCGCATCCGGTGCCCCCGGCGCCACACGGTTCTTCGCCGAGTTTCAATTCTCAGGTTCAAGGAGTCTTCTAAAATGCCAAATTTTTCAATTCCGCTTTCCGGGTTGACCTCCGAATCCGCCGCGCTGTCAACCATTGCCAACAACCTCTCCAACCAGGACACACCGGGATACAAAGACAAAGTCGTTCTCTTCAGCGACCTTTTCTATCAAAACCTGGGCAGTGCAGGTTCCGGAGACCCGATCCAACAGGGGCTTGGCGTGCAGGTCGCCGATACGCCTTCCCTATTCACCCAAGGCAGTGTCAGCTCGACCGGCGTTCCTACTGACGTGGCCATCCAGGGCTCTGGGTTTTTTGCTGTACAGGACTCCGATGGGGTGGTCAGTTACACGCGCGCCGGCGATTTTTCCGAGGTCAACAATTTCCTCGCTACCGCCGATGGACAACAGGTTCTGGGATATCCGGCAGTCAACGGCGTCGTGGACACGGGCAATGGGGTCGGCCCGTTGCAGCTTGGCGCGGGAACGATCAGCCCGCCGACGGAGACCAGCAATGTGCAGCTCTCCACCAATCTCAACGCCGCTGCGAATGTGGGCGATACGTTTTCTACCCCGATCACCGTCTACGACTCGCTCGGCGCAAGCCACATACTGACATTCACGTACACCAACACTGGTCCCGGCGCGTGGAATTATTCCATTACGGTTCCAGCCGCGGACGTCGGTGCAACCGGCAACCCGGTCGTGGTGCAGAGCGGCACGCTCAATTTCGACTCCAACGGCAATCTCACCACTCCCGCTTCAGACGTAAGCGGAATCACGATCGGCGCGGGAACCACGGGCGCACTGGCAGATGGCGCGTCCGATCTCACGTTCACTTGGCAGCTCTACAACAACAGCACAAGCCTTTTGACTCAGGTCGCGGGGCCGAGCAGCACGTCCGCCACAAATCAGAACGGCGCGGGCAGCGGATCGCTGGTCAGTTTCACCATCGGCTCCGATGGCACGATCACCGGTTCGTTCAGCAATGGCAAGACCCAGAGCCTGGGGCAGGTTGCTCTTGCGACGTTCTCCAATGACGAAGGATTGCAACTTGAGGGCAATACCGACTTCAGTCCTACGCTTGCGTCGGGCCAGGCGGTCATTGGAGCGCCCGGAACCGGCGGTAGAGGCGCGCTGTCCGGCGGAGCGCTGGAGTTGTCGAACGTAGACATCGCGACCGAATTTGCCAATCTCATCGTCGCCCAGCGCGGATTCGAGGCCGATGCCAAAGCCGTAACTACGTTTGACCAGGTCATCCAGGACACGATTGCACTGAAGCAGTAGCTGCGGAAGAAAACTGAATAAAGCAGTCGAGAGGCAGGTCCCGGCGTTCAGAATCCTCTGAACGCCGGACCCGCATCTTGTCATGGCTTTCTTAATGAGAACTCTCTGATAAGGTGCGCGGGCCTCTTAGTCCAGGGTCTCAATGGGAAGCTGACGGATCTGCTCCCATCTCACTAAGTATCGATGGCTGAAGTGCAAAGCCGGATCGCGGCGAAAAAAGCCGCCTACGCACCTTCGTGTTCACGTGCGGAATGCGGATTGCTTTTCCAGCGTAGACGGCGCGCAAGAGTTAAAGCGCATTGTCAGACGGAAAGCAATCAGTGTCCACCGCTCCAGCACAAGCGTTGTCTCCAACCATTGGGTCCGAAGCGTCTGCTGAACGCGAGATCAGCGAAGCGCTCTGGCAACCGGTCATGGACTTGCCCTGCCAGTTGACTGTGCAGGTCCCGTTGCCGAACTTCCGGGTCGGCGATTTTCTCGCGTTACGCCTGGGTTCAGTGATTGCCAGTGCCTGGGTAGTCTCGCGGGACGTGCCGCTGCGCATCAACGGAACGCTCATCGGATGGGGAGAGCTGGAACAGGCGGGCAAGCATCTGGCTGTGCGACTGACGGAATTGGCATAACGAAGGAAGCATGAAGACTGAAGCAATCTTGCGTGCGGCGGGCGATATTCCCACGGCACATTTGGAGTTCGTGCAGTGGTTGCGGACTGTCTGGCGAAAAGCGCTCGGTCTGGCTCGCCGCAAACCCAGGGGGTTGCGGCTCTGCGAGAGCCTTCCGCTGGGGGAGCGCCGCTTCGTGGCCGTCGTCGAGTACGAGAACTCTCGGTTCCTTCTCGGCGGCACGCCGACTTCGCTCGTGCTGCTGACCAGGCTCAAAGATCGAGGCATTTCCAACCTGGGCGCCAGCGGGCCAAATACTGAAGCGCAACCGGAGGATGTATGAGGAGCACAGCAAGAATCTGCTCTCTTGTCGGCCTCGCGCTGCTCTTGCACTCGAGCACAGTATGGGCCGCAGTCAAGCCTCGGCATGCGGCAGGGCTGAACTGGAGCGCTCCGGCGGGAGCAAGCGGTTCCGTGCCCTGGAATATTGTCGTACTTCTCACTCTGCTTACACTGCTTCCCGCACTGGTCGTTGCAGTGACGCCGTTCTCGCGCCTGCTCATCGTCTTTCATTTTCTTCGCCAGGCGCTGGGCACGCAGACCGCTCCCAGCAACCAGACGCTGATCGGGCTTTCCCTGGTATTGACCTATTTCCTGATGCAGCCGGTGGGAGCGTCCATCTATCAGTCAGCTGTGGTTCCGTTCGAACAAGGGAAAGTCGATGCCTGGGGGGCATTCCAGCAGGGAGCGCCTCCGCTCCGCCAATTCATGCTCAGGTTCGCCCGGGAGAAAGATCTCGCGTTGTTTTTAGAACTGGCGCAGGCGCCGCGTCCGGCACAACCAGACGATGTGCCCATGCGCGTCATCGTGCCCGCCTACATCCTGTCGGAGCTGAAGACCGGATTCCAGATCGGTACCGCCCTGTTCCTGCCGTTTCTGGTGATTGACATGGTTGTCGCCGCCGTTACCACTTCGATCGGCATGTTGCAGTTGCCGCCGGTCGTGATCTCGACGCCGCTGAAGATCATGCTCTTTGTCATGGTGGACGGCTGGAACCTGCTGGTGGCGTCGCTGATGAAGAGTTTTGCCTGAGCAACCAGGGAGGAGCACGAATGGGATCGGAATACGCCGTCGAGATCATGCGCCGCACCATTGAAACCGCGCTGTGGATGGGCGCGCCCCTGCTGATCATCGCAACCGTGGTCAGCGTTCTGATCAACATTGCTCAGGTGGTGACCTCGCTGCAGGAATCGACCGTCTCGACGGTACCGCGCCTGTTTGCCGTGGCCGCGGCCACGCTACTTCTGATGCCGTGGATGTCGCACCGGATGACCGCGTTCACGGTGCAGCTGTTTTCCGACTTTCGTCCGTTTCTACGGTGAGTGAAATCGCATGGTGATTGAAGCATGAACGAACTGCATATCGATCAGGTGCTGGCCGCAGCGGTCTTCATTGGGGCCCGCGTCTCCGGGCTGATGGTCTACTGTCCCTTCCTAAGCAGCGACGCCATCTCAACCCAATTGAAGGCTGTGCTCACCCTGCTGATCACTGCATTGCTTTATCCGCTGCACGGCCCGTTGCAACTCGATCTTCACACCTGGCAGTGGGCGGGCATTGCGCTGAGTGAAGTCGTTATCGGGCTGCTTTTTGGCCTGACTGCGAATTTCATGCTGGAGGCGCCAATGCTTGCCGGGCAGATTCTGGGCGTGCAGATGGGATACTCGCTGGCGACGCTATTCGATCCGCAGACCCAGGCGGATACGCCGGTGCTGGCCGAGTTCCACCGCCTCGCCGCTCTTCTCATCTTTCTTGCTTTCGACATCCATCACTGGATGCTACGCGCCATCGTGCGCAGCTTCGCCTATCTTCCGGCAGGAGCGCTGCCCGCCAGCTACGCCGCGGCGGGAATTCTCCATGCGGCACGGGCCATTTTTCTCGCGGGCCTGCAGATTGCGGGGCCCGGTTTGGCCGCAACCCTGGTTACCGATGTTGCTCTGGGGTTTCTCGGCAAGGCCTCTCCGCAGCTTCCCGTGCTCTTTGTTGGACTGGCGGTGAAGAACCTTGTGGGGCTGACGATTCTTATCGCGATCATGGCCTATTGGCCAAATGCCTTTTCCCAGCGCTTCGCCGAATCGATCGCAGTGGGCGAACGCCTGCTGCGCCTTGCTCACTGAATTGCACATTGAATTGCACACCGAATCGCACACTGAATTGCATATTGACGAGGGAATTTGGCCGACCAGAGCAGGACTGAACGGGCAACACCGCGGCGCAGGCAAAAAGCCCGCGAGCAAGGGCAGGTTGCGCGCAGCCGCGATCTCGTGGCCGGGCTCGGCATGATCGCTGCCGTGGTGCTGCTTGCGTGGCAAGTACCCGCCTTCGCCGGAAACTGGCGTGCGCTGCTCCGCCGTGAGCTGGATTCAGTTTCGGCCGGTCCCAATCAGCTGTTTCCCGTCTGGCGCAACGATCTCGCCATCTTTCGCGGAGTTGCCATCGTCGCGGGCCTGAGTTGGCTCGTTGCCACCGTCGGGGGCATCGCGCAGGGTGGCATGGTCTTCGCTCCATCTGCGCTTGCGCCGAGCCTCAACCGCCTGAATCCTGCCTCGCGCATAGCGCAGTTGTTTTCCCTCGGCGCGGTCAGCCGTTTGCTGAAATCGCTCCTGCCGACGACTGCAATTGTCTACCTTGCCGTCGGCATTTTGGCTCGTGACTGGCAGCGGTTGCCCGGACTGCTCCACAGTGGCGGAAGCGCTCAGATGGCGTTTACCGCCAGCCTCATGTTCGAGCTGGGATGGAAGGCGTCATTGGTTCTGCTGATGTGGTCGGCCGCCGACTTTTTCCTTGAGCGGCAGCGGCATGAAAACGAACTCAAGATGAGCCGCCAGGATGTGCGCGATGAATTCAAGGAAACCGAAGGCAATCCCGCGGTAAAGATGCGTATCCGCCGCCTGCAGCGCCAGGCGCGCCGCCGCCGCATGTTGAAAGACGTCGAACGCGCCGCGGTTGTGATCACCAATCCCACGGAATTCGCGATCGCGCTGGAATTCAACATGCAGATGCCGGCTCCGGTGGTAGTCGCCAAAGGCCGCAACCTGCTGGCCGCGCAGATTCGCGAGATCGCACTCTGGCGCGGAATTCCTCTGGTAGAAAACCCGCCGCTGGCGCACGCGCTCTATCGCGCGGTCGAAATCGGCCAATCGATTCCTCCTAAGCTCTACGCGGTGGTCGCGGAAATCCTTGCCGCCATCTGGCGGGCGCAGGCGCGGGCGTCGCAAGCATCTGCGGGAGCGAGGGTCTAGCGCATGCCCAACGCTCCCGTTTCGTCCGCTCCGAAAGGCAGGTCCAGTGTCTCCGAATGGATCATGCCCGTCGCCGCCGTGTGCCTGATCTTCGTCATGCTGGTGCCGCTGCCCAGCCTGGTCCTCGATATTCTGCTGGCCTTCAGCATGACCGCGGCCGTGCTCGTTCTGCTCTCGGCGATCCAGATTTTGCGTCCGTCGCAGTTCTCCGTTTTCCCCAGCCTGTTGCTTCTTCTCACGCTCTTTCGCCTGTCGCTGAATCTCGCCTCCAGCCGCCGAATCCTTCTACACGGTAACGAAGGCGCGTCAGCCGCAGGGCACGTAATCGAGGCTTTCGGGTCCTTCGTCGTCGGCGGCAACTACGTAGTCGGCTTCGTGATCTTCATCGCCCTGATCGCGATCCAGTACATCGTGGTCGCGCACGGCGCAGTGCGCACCGCCGAGGTCACCGCCCGCTTCACCCTCGATGCCATGCCGGGCAAGCAGATGGCGATCGATGCCGATCTCAACGCTGGCCTCATCAACGAAGCGCAGGCGCGCGGCCGCCGGGAACAGATTGCCCGCGATGCCGAGTTCTATGGAGCCATGGATGGCGCGGCCCGCTTCAACCAGCGCGACGCGATCGCGACCATCCTTATTACCGCCATCAATATCATCGCCGGATTTCTCATCGGCGTCTTTCAGCTCGACATCCCCTTCCGCGAAGCGCTCAAGACCTACACCGTGCTCACCGTCGGCGACGGTCTGGTCACCATGATCCCGTCGCTGCTGGTCTCTATGGCCGGAGGCATGATCGTGACCCGAGCGTCGTCAGATTCGACACTTTCCGTCGATGTTGGCAGGCAGTTGCTATCACGCCGCCCGCTGCTGATCGCTGCGGGAGTCATGCTATCGCTGGCGGCCATCCCCGGCCTGCCGAAATTTTCTTTTCTCCTGCTCGCCGCCAGTACGGCCTTTCTGGCCTGGCGGATCCCAAAGCATGTACCGGAAGTTCCAGCTGCGGCTGCAGACAAGAAGCCTGCCAAGGATTCTGTCGAAGACCTGCTCAAACTCGACGAGCTGTCGCTCGAAGTGGGATATGGACTCGTCCCGATCGTAGACCAGAATCAGGGCGGACAGTTGCTGTCCCGCGTGAAAGCGCTGCGCCAGAACCTCGCGCAGCAACTCGGGTTTATCGTCCCTCCGGTCCACATCACAGACAACGTGCGTCTGAAGCCCCGCGAATATGTTGTCTCGCTGCGCGGGGTTGAGGTCGCGCGGTGGGAGATGCACCAGGACCATTTGATGGCGATCAGCTCCGAGGGCTCTCCCCGGCCGCTGCCCGGCGTTCCCACCAAAGAACCCGCGTTTGGTGTCGCCGCCGTCTGGATTCCGTCCGCGCTGCAGAACCAGGCGCTCGCCGCCGGATATGCCGTTGTGGACCAAACCTCGGTGCTCGCCACCCATCTCGCCGAGATTGTCAAGCAGCATGCGCACGAATTGCTCAGCCGTCAGGAAGTCAAGCGCCTGCTCGACCGCCTTGCCGAAAGCCACCCCAAGCTCGTGGAGGAATTGGTCCCAAAAATTCTCAGCCTCGGCGAAGTGCAGAAAGTCTTGCAGCAGTTGCTGCGCGAGCAGGTTTCGATTCGGGACTTGCCCGCTATCCTCGAAACCCTGCTCGACGCCTCGGCAGCCAGCAAGAATCCAATTGCGCTGGTCGAGTCAGTACGCCAGTCGCTTGGCCGCGCCCTGGTGCGTCCGCTGCTCTCGGAAACCGGAGGCTTGCGGGTGGTCACACTCGACCACGCGCTCGAAGAAGAACTGGCGCGGTCGCTCAGCGGGCAACTTCCGCCGGCAGGAACTCCCGGGCTTCAGCTCCCCTTTGCGCGGCGCATTCTCGAAGGCATGCGGCGGCTGATGGGCGAACAGATCTCCGTCGCCACACCCGTTCTGCTCTGCTCCACGCCGGCGCGCTATCACGTCAAGCGATTGCTCGAGCCGTTTTTGCCAAAACTGGTCGTACTCTCCCCGCTCGAAGTGCCACCGGTCGTCGAATTGCAATCGATGGGAGTCTTGAAGTGATGCACGCCTTCTTGGAATTTCTTATGAAAGTAGACTCACGATGACTCAGCACTCGACGCAGACCTACACCGCATGGCTCGATAAGGAAGATCGCGACCGCATCCTCATGGAACAGTTGCCGCAGGTCCGCTATCTGGCGCGCCGCATTCACGAGCGCCTGCCACGCCATGTGCCGCTCGAAGATCTGGTACATGCCGGCGTGATCGGACTGATTGATGCCCTCAATAAATTCGACCACTCCAAGCACGTGCAATTCGGTTCTTACGCCAAGTTCCGCATCCGGGGCGCGATTCTCGACAGCCTGCGCGAAATGGACTGGGGACCGCGCGAGCTTCGCCGCAAGGCGCGCAAAGTTGAAGAGGCCCACCGCAAGCTCAGCCTGGAACTCAGCCGCGCGCCCAGCGAAAACGAAATGGCGAAGGAACTCGGGATGCCACTTACGGACTTCCAGCACCTGCTCGGAGAAATCGACAGCCTCGAAGTCGGTAGCCTGCGCATCGAGTCTCCGTGGGACGGCAAGGAGGAAGATCTCTGTGACTATCTTCCCAACGCGCCCGACGACACGCCGTTCTTCCGCTGCCTTCGTTCGGAGATGAGCGATCTGCTGACCCGCGTGATCGCCGAATTGCCCGATAAAGAGCAACAGGTCCTCGCTCTCTACTACTTCGAAGAGCTCACCATGAAGGAAGTCGGGGCCGTGCTCGGCATCGGCGAATCGCGGGTCTCGCAAATTCATTCTCTGGCCGTCGTGCGCCTGCGCTCGCGCATGGAGGAGCTGATGAAAAACAAACCAAGCCAGGCCCATGCCGCGGGTGGGGCCGGGGATTAGGAAACGCGCATGGAAAAGATCCTTAACCAGGAAGAGATTGATGCGATGGTGCGGGCTGCGCGGGCGGGAAAGATCCCAGACGCCGCCATGCCGGCGCAACCTCGCGCCGAGCCCTGGGATGTCCGCCGCGCGGGGCAGATCGGCCGCGAGCAGCTGCAGGCGATCACCCAACTCCACGAAGCCTTTGCCCGCAACCTTACGCATGCGCTTGGCGCTTATCTGCAGATCGTATTCGCGGCGACTCTGGTTTCCGCCGAACACCTCACCTACCGGGAGCTTCTCCAGCGCATCCCGGAAACCACTTATCTCGCCTCTTGCCGCGTCGATCCCATGGGAGTAAACGCTGCCCTGCAACTCGACCTGAAAGTTGCCTTCCCCATCATCGACCTTCTACTGGGGGGCGATGGCAAGAGCCTCGCCGGGACGCGTGAACTTACCGAAATCGAGGAGCAGATTCTCAACTCGGTCGCCCGTATCATCTGTCGCGAATTGGGAGTTGCCTGGCAGGCGCTGGAACTAGAGATCGTTTTTGAAGAGCGCATCGGTGTCGGCGCCGCGCAGCGTCTGATGGCCCCGGGCGAAAAGAATCTTTCCCTGAGCTTCGAAATCACTATGCCCGACGTGCGCGGCGGCCTGAACTTTGCGATTCCCGCCACCATCTCCAACGCGTTGCTGCGCAAAATCTCCGTCGCCTGGATGCGCCGCCCGACGCCAGCCGCCGCCGACTTCCGCAAACGGCTGATGCGCCGACTCTTGGATTGCCCTTTCACTGCGGAACTCGGCGCCATGAACGTTCGCGCCTCCATGGCCTCGCTTTCCCATCTCAAGCCCGGCCACATACTCGCGTTTGCCCGCAAGGCCGACGAGCCTGCGTCCCTGCTTGTCGAAGGCCGAGAGATGTTCTCGGCCACTCCGGCGCGTCATGGCACAATCCGTGCGGCACGGCTGCTCGAACGCATCCCCGATTCACCCGACCGCGTCACCCGCGAGGAGAGACCGAAATGACCATTACTCCCGCTGTTTCCCCTCCAGCGCAATTCTTTCAAATCTGGTCGGACAATCTTTCTCAGGCCCTGGCACAAATCGGCAGCAAGCCATTTCCCTGCAGCGTCTTCCAGGAAGCGCCCTCGGAAATGCCGGCGTCGTCGTCAACCGATCTGTGGGTGATCGCCAACTTCTCGGGAGCTTTGCGGGGGGAGATGAGCTTCCGTCTGCCGGCGGCCTCCGCGGCGCCGCTGGCGCAGTTGTTCATGGGAGAAGCGCCGGCTCCCGCGGCTGGAGCGACTGGGGAACAACGCGAAGCCGTCGTCGAACTTCTGCGCCAGGTCGGCGGACTGGTTTCCACGGCAATCAAAGAGGTGTGGGGAGAGACCCAGCTTCACCTCGAGGCTTCTGCGTCTGGGCCGTCCTGGCCGGCCTCCTCCAGCGCATGGGTGCGCGCGGAAAAGGAGAATGCCACGCCGCTTTGGATCGAGCTTCACCTCAGCGCCGCGCTCGCAGCTGCTCTGCGGCCGGAAAGGACCGAGCCCGCGCCGCACAAGCCGGCCGCGGCACTGGCCACTCCCAGTCCAGAAACGGAAAACGCGAAGCTTGACCTGTTGATGGACATTGAACTCGGAGTCGTCCTCCGCTTCGGCGCGCGCCGCCTGCTTCTGCGGGAAGTTGTCGAACTGACTCCCGGCTCGGTCATCGAACTCGACCGCGAAGTGCAGGACCCGGTCGACGTCCTGCTCGACGGACGAATCATTGCCCGCGGGGAGGTTGTCGTACTCGATGGCCATTACGGATTCCGCGTGACTGAAGTTGCGCCTGGGTCCTGACTATGGAAACCATGCGGGCATCGCTGTGGCACGCCGCCTGGCGATTCTGGAACAGGAGATCCACGCGCATTTCGGTTCCGGAATGCGTTCACCTGCGTAACTTTTGGCATCGTCTCCGCCCGCATGAGGATGGAGTCCTGCTGGATGGATCGCGCTGTTGTATCGGCACCTGCCTCGATCGGGCTCTTCACCGGAAGCTCGATCGCATGGTGGCTGTTCCCCGTCGAACCATTGCCCGGCACCGCGTTCCGCTCGGACTTCTGCTGCTTTCGCGGCAGCATCTTACCATCGAGCAATTGCGCATGGCGCTTGCCGCCCAGCACAACGCCAGACGCGGGCGGATTGGCGAATGGATCGAGTCGCTGGGATTCGCGGACGAACAGCAGATCACGGCTGCGCTCGCCCGCCAGTGGGCGTGTCCCGTGCTCCGCACGAATTCTTTCTCCGCGCCCCCTCTGGCACAGTACACGCAGCAGATCCCGCTGGCGCTTCTCGAAAAATTCGCTATGCTACCGGTGAATTTTTCTGCCGCAACCTCCACTTTGCACATTGCCTTTGCCGAAGCCGTGGACCACAGCGTCCTCTACGCCATCGAGCAGATGACTGGATGCCGCACCGAGGCGTGCATGGCCGTGCCTAGCTTCGTGCGGGCGCAACTCGAAGCTCTCGCCCGCGACGGTCTGAAGGGCGATCTCACGTTTGAACGCATCGCGGACAACGCCGAGATCTCGCGCATTGTCCGAAGTTATTGTTCGCGCACGGGGGCCAGTGAGATTCGTGTCGTTGCTTGTCCACCTTATCTCTGGGTTTGCCTGTTGCGCGCAGGCAGCCGATTTCTCGATCTACTGGTACGCATGCCTGCTAATTCGCTATCGCCTGGATTTCTTTCATCGGAGCTCCATCCGGATTCCTAGCCTGCCGGTGCACTCGGGCTACAGTGGGAAAACTTTGCCGTTCAATATGCCGTTGCCCGGCAAGAAAGTTACAGTCGCGGAAGCGTCACGACGCCCTTGCCTGGCCTCATGTCCGCATTTTCTTACGACGTTCAAGGCTAGCGGCGCATTCTGAAAATTTCAGTGCGCTAAGGTCGCGTGGCGCAAAGCGTGCATAGCGTGATCTGTGGAGATTGATTCATGGACAGTGGTTATTATTCCGCCTGTGCCGGTCTCGCCGCACAGACACAGGCACTTGACCTCATCGCCAACAATCTGGCGAACCTCGGCACTGCCGGGTTCCGCGGCCAGCAGGCGACGTTCCGCTCCCTGCTCGCCGGCGGCGGGCCAGCGGGCTGGAATCCGCTGAACGCCGCGATCAACAACTTCGGCGTTCTTGGCGGAAGCCGGATCGATCTCGAGCCCGGAAGCCTGACGGCGACGGGAAATCCGCTCGATCTCGCGATCGGCGGCAGCGGCTTCTTCGCCGTGCAGTCTCCGCAGGGAGTGCTCTATACGCGTGACGGCAGCTTTCATCGCCTGTCAACGGGAGAGTTCGTGACCGCGCAGGGAGACTCCGTTCTCGGCGAGCAGGGGCCGATCGTTCTTCCGAATGGCGCTGTGACCGTTAGCTCGGACGGAACGATTTCGGTCGATGGTGCTGTAGTCGCGAAACTGCGCCTCGCGGAGTTCTCGCCGAATACCAGCCTCACTGCCGAAGGCAGCGCGCGTTATTCCGCTGCATCCGGCTCCGAGTTGGCCGCTGCCTCGACCACGGTGCACCAGGGCATGATCGAAGCCTCAAACGTCAGCGCGGTGGAAAGCGTCGTGCAACTCATCCTCGTGCAGCGCAACGCCGAGATGATGCAGCGCGCACTCGGCATCTTCGACAGCCAGTTCGATCAGACCGCTGTGCAGGACCTGCCGCGCGTGGGCAGTTAGATTTCGTTGAAAGCAGATTTCTTCGAGGAACACTTATGATTCGTGCGCTCTACACTGCGGCCAGCGGAATGATGGCCCAGGAAACCAATCTCGATACTGTGGCCAACAACCTCGCGAACTCCAGTACCGCCGGTTTCCGCCGCCGCCGAGTGCAGTTCGAAGATCTCGTCTATCAGAGTTTTGTCATGCCGGGCGCCGCCGCCTCGCAGCAGACGACCATGGTTGCCGGCCTGCAAGTGGGCCTCGGCACGCGCACTGCGGCGTCCGAAGTTATCCAGCTTCAGGGAGACTTCAGCCAGACCGGCAACCCGCTCGATCTCACTATCCAAGGCGCAGGATTCTTTCAGGTGCTTTTGCCGGACGGGGAAACCGCTTACACGCGCGCAGGTGGGTTTCATCTTGATGCGACCGGAAATCTCGTGACCCAGGATGGAAATCCAGTGCAGCCGGCGGTGACCATTCCGCCGGGAGCGACATCGGTCACCGTCGCGCAGGACGGCACCATCAGCGTTACTTTGCCTGGACAGACTGCGGCGCAGCAAGTTGGAGCCCTCCAGTTGGCCCTGTTCAACAATCCCGGGGGGCTGAATTCGGTCGGCAGCAATCTGTTTCTCGCTACCACCGCTTCGGGAGATCCCGTGATCGGCACACCCGGCGGCAGCGAAGGCCTGGGCACGATCGCGCAGGGAATGCTCGAACAGTCGAATGTCAGCGTCGTCGATGAATTTGTGCAGATGATCGTGGCCCAGCGCGCCTATGAGGCGAATTCGCGCGTAGTCAACGCCGCCGACCAGATGTTGCAGGACATCAATTCGCTGGGACGCTAGCGTGATTGAGGCGCCGAGTTCATTTCCTGCGTTTGCGGTTAGGCGGGCGCAGAAGGATTTCATGAGGACATTCTCTACCTTCGTTTGGCTGCTCACGCTGCTGGCGGCGCCGTCAAACTGCTTCGGCCAGCCAACCTGCCGGGCAACGGTAAGGGCCAACGTTGAAGTCTCGGGCTCTGGCCTCACTCTGGCCGACCTGCTGGCGCCTGGCAGTTGTGAGGGACTGCGCTCCGCCGCCGCCGCCGTGCGGCTCGGTGCCGCTCCACTCGCTGGCAGCCCGCGAGTGTTATTAGGCAGCCAGATGAGGGAGGAGATGGAAGCGATCGTCTCCGGAAGTCAACAGCATATCGGCGCATTGATCCTCGCGAAGGTTCCCGAGCGGATCACTATTCGCCGAGCCGGGGCCCGGACCAGTTGCGCAGAGATTGAATTGCGGATGTTTCCGGAGCCGCCTACACTGCAAAAAAATAATTCCGCCGGGAAACTGGGCTGTGGCGCGAGCAATGGCGTCCCGCATGACGCAGCCGTACGGCAATTTGGCAAAGCGTGGGACCCGGCGACGCGCAGTTGGATCGTCACGGCACGTTGCGCCAACGCCCGTGAGTGCGTGCCATTCGCCGTGCGTGTGCAACCGGAAGCGATTGCAGGAAGCTTTCGCCACGCGGACGAGACCTCTCGCCCGCGCCCTGCCGGAACTGCGCTCGTACATGCGGGACAGCCAGCCACCTTGCTGTGGGACCAGGACGGCATCCGGGTGGTTGTGCCCAGCGTTTGCCTCGACTCCGGCGCTGCGGGAGACAGGGTACGTGCCCGCCTCGTGCACAGCAACCGGATTCTGCCCGCGATCGTCGTCAACAGCGGAGAGCTGAAGGCCACCTCATGAGCAGAGTTGGGATGAACGCCGGCCTGCTCTCGAAGCTTGTGATTTTCTCGGCGGTAGCCGCCTTTTTTGTCGCTGCGCCCGCCCGCGCCCAATCCACGTCGAAGCAGAAGCGCAAAGACAAGCAGAGCGCGCAGCAGCGCGACACGCTGGCCGACTACATCAGCCGGGTCTCGGCCAAACCACCGGGCGCTTCCGCCGCCACGCCGGGGAGCCTCTGGCTCGACTCCGGACGGCTCGCCAACATGGTCGCCGACTACAAGGCCTCGCGCGTCGGGGACCTGGTCACAATCAGCGTGGCGCAAAATCTCTCGGCCTCCAATACCGGCAACGTGACCACCAACCGCACCGTCTCGGCCAGTTCCGGCATCACGGCGCTGCCCGGCCAACTAAAGACTACCGGCATCGCCAATCTGTTTTCGCCGAACTCGTCTGCGGCGCTCGCTGGCAAATCTCAGGCCACGTCGCAAACTTCCCTGAGCACAATGCTTACGGGCCGGGTAGTTGCCATCCTGTCGGCGGGGACACTCGTGGTCGAGGCCGAGCGCCAGATCACGATGAACAACGAACATGAAACCGTGGTCCTTCGCGGCCTCGTTCGGCCCGGCGATCTGGATGCGACCAACACTGTCGCCTCCAACAACGTCGGAAACCTGGAAGTCGAGGTCAAAGGCAAGGGCGTCGTCAGCGAAGGCCTGCGCCCGATCAATCCCGTGGTGAAGTGGATTCTGCGGGTGGTTGGGTTCTAAACAGGTTTTGAGAATGGAATGCGAGATGAAATGAAACCGCACTTAAGAATTCTCCTTGCCTTCTGCCTCGCGCTTACATTTGGACCCATCCGTTTGAGCGGAGAGACCGAGGTGCACAAAGTCCTGATCCGTGATGTGGCGAGCGTCGAAGGTGTGCGTGACAACTCGCTCATCGGGTACGGCCTGGTCGTCGGCCTGAGGGGCACTGGGGACCGCCAGCAGACTTTCTTTACGGTGCAGACCCTGGCCAGCATCCTGGCGCGCATGGGCATCCAGATCCCTACCGCTTCCGTGCGAGTGAACAACGTCGCCGCGGTTTTTGTGACTGCCAGCCTGCCTCCGTTTTCGCGTCCGGGTATGCACCTCGATGTGACCGTCTCCTCGAGCGGAGATGCGCGCAGCCTTGAAGGCGGGCTTCTCCTGCTTACTCCTCTCTACGCCGCTGACGGCCAGGTCTTCGCCGCGGCGCAGGGCCCGCTGGTCGTCGGAGGTTACGCTGCGGGAACCGGCACCAACTCCAAGCAAGTGAATCATCCCACGGTCGGACGCGTGCCGGAGGGAGCACTGGTCGAGCGCGACAGCTCCCTTGATCTCACCCGGCTCGATCATCTTTCTTTATTGCTGAACGATGCCAACTTCACGACTGCGGAACAGGTCGCGGCGGTGATCAATCAGGAGTGGTCTTCGCCGATTGCCAATGCCGTCGATGCCCGCCGCGTGGATGTCAAGGTGCCTGCAACGGCCGGCGACTCCGTTCCCGCCGTGCTCGCCCGCATCGAAAATCTGGAGGTCGAAGTGCGTCGCCGGGCGAAGGTGGTCGTGAACGAGCGGACGGGCACCGTCGTTCTTGGTAAGGATGTCCATGTGGGCGCAGTTTCGATTCTGCACGGAAGTTTTTCCATCGAGGTGAGCACATCGTTCTCCGCATCGCAGCCGAATCCACTATCCAAAGGAGAGACCCAGATGGTGCCCGACACCAAACTCAGCGCCACAGAAACGCCGGCGCGCAACGTCGAACTCGGGGAGGGAGCGAGCGTCGAGCAACTGGTGACGCGGCTTCAGGCCATTGGCGCGACCGCGCGCGATGTGGTCTCCATCCTGCAGGCAGTCAAGGCCGCGGGAGCGCTCGAAGCCGACCTCGAGGTGATTTGATGGATCGAACCTCCTCAGCGGCCGCGCAACTCGCTACCCTTCCTATGGCCTCGGTCGATCTGTCGCGGGGCGCAAAGGCTGCCCGCGAATTCGAGGCGCAACTTATCGCGTCTCTTTTGCAGTCTTTCGAAAAGACATTCGCTTCGCTTCCGGGCCAGACCGACCTTCCCGGCGCCGACGATTACAACGTGCTCGGTACACAGGCGCTGGCCTCGGCCATCGCCGAACATGGCGGCTTCGGCATCGCAAAAATGATCGTCGAACATCTGCCCGCGTCGCACGAAAGTAAGGGGCTGGTTGGTGATTCAAGTCCGGACACCCACCCACCCGACGATAAAGTTCCCGTAAGTCCTGCCGATAGAATGAAATGAACGGCTTGAGGAACAAGCGGTAACGAGCCATGGAGCCAAATTAAAGTTTTATAAGGCGCAGCCGATGCTTGAATTGCAAGTGAATTCGAGCGAGGTGAGCAAGATGAGAATTGACTTCAATTCGGCTCCGCAAGCGGCATCAGATTCGGGGCGCAGTGGGCAAAGTTCAAGCGCTCCCGCGAGCGCGCGAACGGCAGCGGATTCCGAGAAAGTGCAAACCGGAGATGACCGGGCGCAATTCTCCGGGCAGGTACAGACCCTGGCGTCGCAGGCGTCGCAGTTACCGGAAGCTCGCCAGGAGCGAGTCGAGTCGCTGCGGCAGGCCGTAATCGAGGGGCAATACCATCCTCAGCCAGCGCAGGTGGCGAAGGCGCTTGTCGATCACATGATCGTCGGCAAGGCCGCATAGAGTTCGATTGGGGAAAGCTGCGGAGGGAAAATAATGGACACGGGCGACCTCAGGACAGACGCGCTGTTGCCGGCTCTCGCGCCCTCATCTGCGGCTGATGAGCCCCATCCGCCAAATCAGACAGGGCCGCGCGAGCGCCGCCGCTCCCGCTTTGAAGGCGAGCCGGGCGAAGCTGCGCCATCCCCGGACAATGGTCTTTCAAGCGATCATCAGATCGACCGCCTCGCGTGACCTCATGATGAAGCTTGGCACCACAACCTCGCTCGGTGAACCGGAACCGCAGGAGCCGGATTTAACCGCGCAATCACTCCTCCTGCTCGGTGCGCTTGAGTCCAGCCTGCGCGGCAGCCACGGCGCATTGCTCGCCCGTGACATTGGACGGCTGGAGGAACTCACGCGGGAACAATCCCAATTGCAGCGCGCGCTTTTACGTCTCTGGAAGAGCGCTCGGCCGCTTTCCATGTCGAACCAACTCTGGATGGCCCAAACGCGTATTCTTCATCTTAGCCGCGTACAGAGAGGGATCCTCTCACGCTTGAATCGCGGCCTGACTATGCTGACCCATCTCGCGGCCGGCACGAACGCCGATTATGCGTTCGCGGCAGCGCAAGCCACAATTTCGCTGCACCCAGCTTCACCCGCTTCCACGGAGGCCTAGCATGGGTGGACTCAATGCCAGTCTTGCCGTTGCGCTCAGCGGACTCACCGCGGACCAGGGGGCGCTTGAAGCCACCAGCAACAATGTTGCCAATGCCAACACGCCTGGATATTCACGGGAGGTCCCTGTCCTTGAGGCCAGTGATCCGGTTGTCCTTACCCCGCTCACCTTCGGCTCCGGAGTGACCCTGCAAAGCATCCAAAGCATCCGTGACCCGATCCTCGAATCCCAGATTCAGCAGGAAACGCAAACGCAAGGGCAGCTCTCTGCGCTGGTGTCCGCGCTTTCCGAGACCCAGACGAACTTTACCGCTAGCACTGGCGACATCGGGACGGAGATCTCCAACTTCTTCAACAGCGTCAACCAGCTTTCTACCAGTCCCTCCGACCTTTCGCTGCGCCAGGGCGTGCTCACGGCCGCTGGCAATCTGGCCGGCGCCTTCAATGTAGCGGCCAACAATCTCACCGCACAACGCTCCAGTCTCGACCAGAGCGTCGAGCAGGACATTGGGCAGATCAACCAGCTCACGTCCCAGATCGCGCAACTCAACGGCCAGATCGCCAATCTCACCAACGTCGGCGAAACTACCGGTACGTTCGTCGACCAGCGGACGCAACTGGTAGATCAACTTTCGTCACTCGTCGATGTCTCCGTGATCCAGAGCGACAACACGCTCACCCTTACCACATCCAGCGGTACGGCGCTTGTTGCCGGACAGCAGAGCTTCCAGCTCTCAAGCCAGCTTGACTCGTCCGGCACCCAACAGGTTTTCGCGCAAGGCGCGAACATCACCTCGACCATCGTTTCGGGACAGCTTGGCGGAGTGCTTCAGGCCCGCGACCAGCAGATTCCCGCAATTCAAACCCAGCTCGATACGCTCGCCTCAAACTTCGCCGGCGCGGTCAACTCCGTGCAAGCCGCTGGCTTCGACCTAAACGGCAGCGCCGGCGGGAACCTTTTCAATCCGCCGCCTGCGTCCGGAACCGGCGCTGCCGCCAGTCTTTCCGTCGCCATCACCGATCCCGCTCTTATCGCTGCCAGTGCTGACGGCACGTCGGGCAGCAACGGCAATGCCGAAGCCCTCTACGCCCTTCGCAGCCAGGGCATCATCAACGGACAAAGCCCTACTGACTACTACTCGAACCTAGTCTTCAATGTCGGCAATGCGTCTGCCAATGCCAATGCCGAGCAGAGCGCCTCCGGGTTGGTCTTGCAGCAGTTGAACGATCAGCGTTCCTCAGTTTCCGGCGTGTCGCTCGACGAGGAAGCCGCAAACGTGCTGCGTTTCCAGCAGGCCTATGCCGCATCCGCGCAGGTCATCACCACCATCAACACGATGATGGAAGACGTCATCAACATGAAGACCTCCTAAATTCTTATGCGAGTGAATCCCAATCTTTTGCCCGACCTGCTCGCGGCGCTTTCCGGCACTCAGCAGCAGATCAATACCGACCTTCAGGAAATTTCCAGCGGCCAGAGCATTAACGTCCCTTCGGACAATCCCGCCGCGGCCGCCGCGCTTGTGCAGAACGCCGGCCAGACCTCCGAGGCAGACCAGTTTCTTCGCAGCGTCGGCAGCGTTTCAGGAGAACTGCAAAACGGCGATTCTGCGCTTAGTTCCGTGGTTACGGCCTTGCAGCGCGCGATCACCCTCGGAACCGAAGGCGCCAACGGCACGCTCAACGATGCCGATCGTCAAGCTGTCGCGGTCGAAGTGCAGGGAATCCAGACTGAACTCATTAACCTGGCCAACCTCTCCTATCAGGGCAGCTACGTTTTTGCCGGGACCGCGACCCAGGCCGCTCCCTACGTCGCCGACTCGACCAGTCCATCAGGCGTTAGCTACATCGGCAACTCCAGCGTGAACCAGGTCACGCTCGGCGACAACTTCTCGGTGCAGAGCAACCTGCCCGGCTCCCAACTTTTCTCCAGCTCGGGCAGCGACATGTTTCAGGCAGTGCAAGACCTCATCACCAGCCTGCAAACCGGGAACGATATCTCCTCCGCTGTCGGCGAAATCAATAACGCGTACAACTTCATCAACCAGCAGCGCGTTTTCTACGGCAATGCCGTCAACCGCCTCAACTCGCAGCAGACATTCCTGAACAGCCAGAGCACGCAACTCGCGCAGCAGCAGAATACCCTGGGCGGCGCAGACCTTTTGCAAGTGATCAGCAATCTCGTTAACGCACAGGTATCGCGGCAGGCGACGCTCGAAGCCGTAGCGCAGACTCAGTCCACCGACCTATTTAACTTCATCAAGTAAGAAAAGAAAGAGCTCAAAGTGTCTGGCGGGAGCCGCGGACCCACTCCGCGGCCGACTCGACGCGCGAACGTTCTTGCTCGAGCCGGGCCCGCTCGCGCAACAGCCTGTCGTGGATGGAAGGCAGCATGTCGCGCAGGCGCGTGACATTGCTTTGATAGAGCGCCAGTTCACGCTCGAGTTGCGCCTCTTTCTTCTCGGGGAGATTGCGGAGAAGCTGGCCTGCCTGCATTAACTCGGACAGCAGTAGCTCGATCTCTGCCGGGCCGGCGGCATGCGCACACGCGGCCGAATGGCCGGCGCCGCCGCATAACTGATTAAGGCAAGACGCCAGCCGAACATTGCCTTCATGGAGATTCTGCGCGTCCGTACTCATCGAAACCGTCACGCTTTCCACTTCGTTGTCGCGCGATGTTCAGAGGATAACGCCTGCAATGGGGCTCCCGGTGTGTCAACCGGCGCGGCCGTCGTGCGATCCACCTCACACCACGCCTCATGCACGGTCATTAACAAAGATATCTGCCGCTGGATCGCGTCCGCCGATTGCCGGCATTGTGCATCGATCAGCCCGGCGCGCACCTGTTGATAAAAGCGCTCCAGGTTGTACGCGACCTGTCCGCCCCGCTCGTTGTCGAGTGAGGCTTCGAGATGTCCAAGTACAAGAATCGCGTGATTGATCTCACGGGTGCGCTCTTCAATCGCGCCAATTTGCTGCGCAGCCAAAGCTTTGCCCAAATCGGCGATCGCCTGCTCGTACAACAGGATTACCAGCCGCACTGGGCCCGCGCCGCGCACGGCGGTTTCGCGATACGAATGTTTTGCGTCCATGTATTTAGAGGCCTGAGGTCAGTGTCGGGCTGAGCGCATCCGAACTGCCCGCTTGTGTGCTGAGTGTGCCCAGCGTTTCTGTGACCTGCTGCAAGAGCAAGGGATACGCCTGCAATGACGCATTCACCTGATCGAACTGCGTGGTGAGCGACTGCTGTTCCGCGGTCAACTGGGTTTCGAAGTTCGAGATGTTGTCAGAAAGCGTCTGCTGCTGTGCCTTGTTTTGGGTGAGGTCCACGTTCAACACACCTAACGTCGGATCGGTCAGGTTTGTCAGGTCGGTATTGAAATTATTGGCAAAACCAGTGGACGAAGCGTTCTGAAAAAAGTTGACAAACGCCGTCGGATTCGACGACAGCACCTGCGAGAGCGTCTGCCCGGTCGGACTGCTGCCGGCTGTAAGAGTTCCGTCATCGTTCATGTTGATGCCCAGCGACGACAGGTTCACCAGGCCGCCGTCGCCGGAGACGGCATAAGTTACATCGCTGAGCAGGCTTGATTGCAGCGAGCGCAGCGCGGTATCCGATCCCAGCGGCCCTTCATTGTTCGTCCCGGCGTTCACGGTAAATTCCTGATTGATGTCGCCGATGACCTGGTTGTATGCCGAGACGAAATTGTTGACGGCATTTGTGGCCTGCGTAATATCGGGCCCGATACTCAATTGCACCGGACTGCCGGGCGCCGCGCCCGCGAGATTGATCGTGACTTCGGAGATTGCGGAAGTAATCGTGTTGCTGGCGCTCGAGTAGGGAATTCCATCAATGGTCAACGAAGCATTCGTCCCGCCGCTGGGCGCATTGAAAACGAGATTTGTGTTGTTGCTGGTGATCGCCAGCGCTCCCGTCGTCCCTGTGGCCTGACTCAGCAAAGCCAGCCGGGATCCCGTCGAGTCTGTTATGACCGAAGCAGTTACGCCGAAGCTTTGCGAATTAATGTAGCTCGCCAACGAGTTCAGCGTGTCGTTGGAGTCGGCTGTAAGGGTGATGGCCTGTGTCGCCCCGCCGCCGACTTGCAGGTCGACTTCGCCGCTAGTTGCTCCGCTCGGCAGAAAAGAAGTGTCCGCGCCGGCACTGAAACTGTTGGTATAGACCAGTCCCTGAGTCGCCAGGCTATTGACGACGATCTGGTGGGTGCCGGCAGCGGCGGACGTCGTGGCGGTTGCGCTCAACACACTTTCATCGGATGAAGTCGCACTGACAGCCGTGAGCGCTCCGAGTGGATCTGACAGCACCTGCACTGCCGTTGCCAGATTGCTCAGGTCACTATTCAGCACATTGAGATCACTCGCCTGCGACTGAAGCGTGGACTGCTCACTCTGCCATTCGTTGAGCGGTCCTTCGCTGCTCGATAGGACCTGCTGCACGACAGAGCTTACGTCAATGCCTTGCCCGCTCAGCAGTGTCGCCGGATTCAGGCTAATATCCATGGTTCCTTTCCTCCGATCTGCCCTCGAGTTCGTTCCTTCGGAGTTTTGCCTCCTCCTGGAAGTCACTGGCGATCGACCGCGTCATGCCGACCATTTGCGAACTGGGCACTTGCAGGATCACGTCGCCGGATTTGTCGAGGTATCTGATCACAATCTCGCCATCCGCCCGGTCGTGCTGCACTTGAACTTCATCTTCGGGTAATTGCTGCGGTTCCGCGGAGGCTTTAGGCGGTTGGATTTCTCGTTCTTGCAGGCTTCCCGATTCGGTCGCGCTGGAGGCTGGCTTCGGCGTAACTCCAGGCCATGGCCGGAGCGGCTGTGTTTCTATATCGGGGTTCTGCGTCGATTCTGTCGGGTCGATTCCTGCTACCGGATTGATGCTCATGGTCGCAACTCCGGAGTGCGGCAGGGAAGCGGTTGCCCGCTTCCCGCGCATGTACTCACTATTGCAACAGCTTCAGAACGAGTTGCTGCTGCTGGTTGGCCTGGGCCAGAGCGGAGATGCCGGTCTGTTCCAGGATCGAAAACTTCGTCAGGTTCGCCACCGCAGTCGGGATGTCCGCCGCCGTGATCGTGTTTTCCGCCGCCGTCAGGTTCGTCACCTGGTTGCTGATGACGTTGCTGGCGCTCTGTAGGCGGTTGATGACCGCGCCAATCTGGCCACGGGTTTGGGCAACGGCCTGAATGGCGGTGTTGATGGCTGCCAGGGCGGTTTGCGCATCGGTCGCGGTCAACAAATCCGACGTGGTTGCGGCGCCAAAAGTTGCGCCATTCAGAAACTTCTCCGCCGTTCCCGTGCCTACCGTCGATGCAAGTGTTCCACCACCGGCGATGATGGCATTGCCTGCCTCCGTCGCGGTTAGCGTAACCTCGCTGCCGACTGCCGAAGCGGTCGCATTCGGATTGATCACGGTAGCCGATCCGTAAGTGGTCCCTGCTCCCGGACCGCCATTGATCGCATTCACCAGATTCTGCAGAGTGTTCGCGAGAGCGGTGGCCGAGTCGGCATTGTTATCGATGAGAACCGCATTTGCGGTTCCCGCAGAGGCTGCCGGCAACACGTCTCCGGCGGCGCCAGCGCCGTTGGCTGCGATAAAGGTGTAGGTCGTGCCGGCAATGGTAATGGCATCGTTCGCCGCCGGCAAAGCGTTCAAGGCCAGCGTCGCTGTCGCCTGTCCGCCCAAAAGCCCGGATGCGGTTAGCGTACCCACGTTGGCCGTGATGAAGTTGCTGGCCTGCGATGTGTTGCCCGTTCCGTCGCTGATATATACCGAGGTCGGAGTTGCGGTAAATACCTGGGTGCCGTTGAAGTTGGTGTTCGATCCGATGCGGTTGATTTCAGTCTGAATCTGCTGGTACTCAGCGTCCAGTGCCGTTCTTTGCCCGTTCGACACCGAGCCGTTGGCCGATTCCGTAGCCAGCGTTACCGCACGATTGAGCAGCGTGGTGACCTGCGCCAGCGATCCGTCTGCAACCTGTAGCGCGCCGATTCCGTCATTGGCGTTGTTGGCCGACTGGGTCAGCGCGCTGATGTTGGCTTGCAGGCCGTTGGCAATCGCCAGGCCGGCGGCGTCATCCGCGCCACTGTTAATGCGTGAACCGGAGGACAACTGAAAAAGAACACTCTGCAAAGAGTTGTTCGTAATAGCCAGCTGGTTCTCCGATTGCAATGACGCAATGTTGTTCAGGATTCCAATGGGCATTGTGAAACGCTCCTTATCGATTGAGTTTTTTCGGTTCTCCTAAGACCCTTCTTAGGATGTTCAGCGCCGCTTTCCTTTTTTCTGCCGCTCGCGGAACCCCGATTTGTTCTCTCCAGTCCATCGGCAGGTACGCGTTCCGCTTTAGGATTCCAAAAATATTCGCCGGGCCATTCGTAATCGCAAAAGTAACGATCCAGTGAAGTCAACGGATAAACAACCCGCATGCTGCGCCGATATCTCACCAGGAACCGTGTCTCGGTTGCCCCCTCGCAATCGCTTCGCCGTATAGAAGCACAATATGATCCAGCTCACGCGCCTGAACAACCAGCCTCTGATCGTGAACTCCGACTTGATCAAATTCATCGAGCAGGCGCCCGACACATTCGTCACACTCATCAACGGCGAAAAAATCGTCGTGCGCGAGAAAGCAGGCGAAGTCGTCGAGCGCATCATCGATTTCCGGCGCTCTGTGATCGGGGAACTTTCTGGGACTTGGGATCCTTCTCCTGTGGGCGCGGCAATCTCAGGACCACCGTCGCAGGGCACTAGCGGGCCGCAGGGGTGAGCGTGGATAAGTCCAGCATTGGCGGCATCGTTCTCGCCGTCGGGGGTATCGTCGCGGGCCTGCTCATCGAAGGCGGCAACCTTCGGCAGGTGTTGCAGCCGACGGCGGCAATGATTGTTTTCGGCGGCACGATTGGCGCTGTCATGTTGCAGTTTCCGCTGCCCGTTCTCGCGGACGCTGTCCGCCGCCTGGGTTCGGTGTTCGTCAGCCCAGAATCAAGTCCGGAAATCATGATTCAAAAGCTGATTCACTACGCCCAGAAGGCGAGAAAGGAAGGCATCGTCTCTCTCGATGCGGAGCTTGATGAAATTGAAGATGCTTTTCTCAGGAAATCCCTGATGCTGGCCGTCGACGGCACCGAGCCTGAGGAGCTACGCAAGATCATGGAACTCGAACTCGACAACCAGGCCGAATACGAAGAGCAGGCGCCGCAGGTGTTCGAGTCGGCGGGCGGCTTCGCACCCACCGTCGGCATCATCGGTGCTGTTTTGGGGTTGATTCAGGTCATGCAGCACCTCGACAAGATTGATGAAGTCGGCCGCGGCATCGCCGTGGCTTTTGTCGCGACCATCTACGGCGTCGGCTCGGCGAACCTTCTCTACTTACCGGTCGCAGGGAAGATGAAGCTGCGCATTCGGGGGGAGCAGATCATTCGCGAGATGACGCTCGAGGGCGTGGTCTCGATTCTCGAAGGCATGAATCCCCGCATGCTGGAGACCAAGCTGCTGAGCTTCCTTGTCGACGCTGCATCTCCGGAAAAGAAACCGCAGGAGACCCTTGTCTCATGAGCCGCCGCAAACGTCCGAGGGCGCATGCCAATCACGAGCGCTGGCTAGTTTCCTACGCCGATTTCATCACGCTGTTGTTTGCCTTCTTCGTTGTGCTCTATTCGTCTGCCCAGGTGGACAAACGAAAAATAGGCAAACTCGCGAATGCGATTCAGGTAGCGTTCCAGGAGTTCGGTGTCCCTCCCGCTGGAGATGGCAATACCGAAACCAATCAGGCAATTCCTCTCGATCCCCAGGCTCTCGAACAGGTAAAGCGCAATTCGCAGCCAACCCAGCCCCCTTCGCCGCCGGCCAATGCCCCATCTTCGGATGAAAGCAACCTGAATGCGCTCCAGGACGAACTTAAGGAAGCCTTGCAGGGCGAACTGTCCAGCCACACCATCGCCCTGCACCGTGAAACCGAAGGTCTTGTGATCAGCTTGCGCGAATTTGGATTCTTCGACAGCGGTTCCGCAAGGTTGAGGCCGGAAGCCATGCCCGCGCTCGATCGCATCGCGTCCATCCTCGCGGTCCGCACCTGCCGTCTTCGCATTGAAGGCCACACTGACAACGTTCCCATTCACACCCGCCAGATCGCGTCGAACTGGGAGCTTTCCACTGCGCGCTCCACGGAAATTGTCCGGCTTCTTGTTCAGCGATATCGCTTTTCTCCCCAGCGCCTGTCCGCGGCAGGCTACGCGCAATACCACCCCACCGCATCGAACGATACTGCCGAAGGCCGGGCACAAAATCGGCGAGTTGACATCGTGATCCTCGGCGACCAGACCGCTCACAACGGCCTCGCGATTCCCTGATGAAATTAAACACCGCAATGCGAGCGTTCTTCTAAAGCCCCATGCACGGCTGCCGATGAACTCCCTGGAAGCCAGAAGCGGATTGGGCTTGCCCGGAGTAAACAACGTGAGGAGTGCGACTTTGGCTACGCCGAGTGCAAAGTCCCTTGCGCCTGCGGCATTCAACGCCGGGAGCATCGGCGCGGCCGCCGGGCTGGAGCCATCGGCGTTCGCTCTCGATGGGCCGCCCGATCCAGAGTTGATGCACATTCGCGACCTCATCTATCAGGTCGCCGGAATATTTCATCCCGATACCAAGCTCGGCCTGCTGCTCGACCGTTGCGGCCGCCGTATGAAGCGCCTCAAGACCGGCACTCTGCGTGAGTATCACGAATGTCTGACGATCCGGCCCGAACGCCAGAACGAGATGGTCGCTCTGCTCAATGAAATCACCATCGGAGAGACCAGTTTCTTCCGCAACCAGTCGCAGTTGGAAGCGATGCGCCAGGTGGTGATTCCAAGAATTCTTGCGCTTAAGGAGAACATGCCCTCCCGCCGCCTGCGCATCTGGAGCGCCGGCTGTTCCACCGGCGAAGAGCCGTACACGCTCGCCATGCTCTTGCTGGAAGACACAGCTCTCGAACTCAAAGACTGGAACGTGGAAATCCTCGCCACCGACCTCAACGAGCTTTCTCTCGCCCATGCGCGCGCCGCGCATTACAGCGCCTACAGCACCCGGTATCTGACGCAGCATTTTCGCGACAAATACTTCACCGCGGTTGGCGAGCAATGGCAGCTGGACGGCTCCATTCGCAACTGGGTCACCTTCAACCGCCTCAATCTTTCAGACGATTCACGCATGGCTCTCATGAAAGATATGGACATCGTCTTCTGTTGTAATGTGCTCATCTATTTCGATCTGGCTTCGAAGCGCCGAGTGATCCGCCACTTCTACAACAATCTTCCTCCTCACGGATATTTGTTCCTGGGACATTCTGAGTCGTTGTACGGCGTCAGCGACGACTTCAGACTGGTTCATCTGCCCGGCTCGACTGCCTACATCAAAGGCGAGCGCCAATCGGCGGGAAAGCGTCTGCCATGAGTTCAACTCCCGTACAAGCCGGCTTGCTCTCGCGGATCGAAGGGCTGAACAAGATCCCAACGATTCCGGCCGTGATCGCGCCGCTCATGCGTTATCTGCAACAGCCGGTCGAGCAACTCGACCTGCAAAAGGTTACGGACATGATCGCGCAAGACAAGTCGCTCGCCGCCCAGTGCCTGCAAATGGCCAACAGCCCTCTGTTCGGCCGCTGGCATAAGGTGGATTCCATCAAGGGAGCTGTCGCCGGTCTCGGATTTCAACGACTGGGCGACATCGCCATGTCATGCAGCGTGCTGAATATGACTCCGACCGATGGAACAGGAATCGACCCGGTAGCATTCTGGGAGCATTCTCTCGGATGCGCTCTCGTTTGCCGCCACTTCGCCCGCAAAATTTCTTATCCAGATCCGGGCAAGGCCTACCTCGCCGGTCTGCTGCACGATCTCGGCATCATTGTGAACCTCTGGATGCTGCCCAATGAATTCAGCACTGCCTATCAGCTTGCACGCAAAGAGGGTATTCCGCTTCACGAAGCCGAGCAGTCCGTCCTCGGATTCACGCACTGCGAAAGCGGCCGGATGCTTGCCCATCGCTGGGAACTGTCTCCCGATCTCTGCGAAGTCGTGTCACTGCACCACACAGCGAGCGAGTCAAAAGAACACGCCGCTTTGGTCACGCTCGTGGAACTCAGCGATCTTCTCTGCCGCATGAGCGGATTGCACCACGGATTCATTGAAAAACGCCAGGTGAACTTGCTCGAACAGCCTGGGTTTGCCGTGCTCGCGAGACAGTGCCCAGCCTTGCAGGATTTCGACTGGGCCCGGCTCACCTTCGAACTCGACTCCTACATGGACGAGGTGCACTCGCTCGTCCACGCCATTTATCGAAAATGACAGAACCGACGACAAATTCGCCCCCCGGCCTCCTCGCCCGTGTACTCGTGGTCGATGACAGCGCCTTCATGCGCACCGCCCTCGCCCGCATGATCGCCTCCGAATCGTCGTTCGAAGTCGTGGCCACAGCCTGCAATGGAACCGAAGCGCTGGAGAAGATCGCGGCGCTCGATCCGGACGTCGTCACACTGGATGTCGAGATGCCGCAGCTCGATGGGCTGGCGACGTTGCGTGCCATCATGAGCCGCTTTCCGCGGCCAGTGATCATGGTGAGCGCTACCACGGAACAAGGGGCGGCAACCACATTCAATGCACTGAGTGCAGGCGCGTTCGACTACGTTCCCAAAAGGTTGTCAGGCACATCGCTCGATATTGATCACATTCGCCACGATCTCATCGCCAGGATTCGCGCGGCAGCGCTTACGCGAAAATCCCCACTTCGTGACACCAAAGAGAAGAAGCCTGTTCATTCGAGCCGGAAGGAATCCCGATCCACTGTAACTTCGATTTCCGAAATCATTGCAATCGGTGTTTCTACAGGAGGCCCGAAAGCGTTACAAGAGATACTGCCGGGCTTCCCGCGCGATCTCGCCGTACCGTTGCTCATCGTGCAGCACATGCCTGAAGGCTTCAGCGCTCCCTTCGCAGAGCGATTGAACGGAGTGTGCTCCATTACCGTCTCCGAGGCGAGGCAACACGAAATCATCCATCCCGGTACTGCCTACATCGCACCGAGTGGCACCCACATGCGCGTCATACGCAGGTCCTCGGACTTGCAGCCGGTCATTGCCCTCGATACCAGCGGGCGGAGCGCCCAATATGTTCCTTCGATCGATGTCCTCATGAAGTCAGTCGCGTTGCTATACAAAAGCCGAGCCATGGGAATCATCATGACCGGCATGGGTTCCGACGGTGCTGAAGGAATGAAGGCGATTCACCGCGCGGGGGGCCTCACGATCGGTCAGGATGAGGCGACGTGCACCGTTTACGGAATGCCCCGCGTGTGCGCCGAGATGGGCATTCTCGATCGAATCGTCCCTCTTTCAAACATTCCTGCCCAGGTGATGCAAGCGATCCTCCGGTGCAGGCAAGCCTGAGTATTTTTCTCTATCCGGCTTGCCTGAAGACAATACCCGCCGGACGGCCTCCAGCAACGTTTCGGAGGAGAAGGGCTTCGCCAGAAAAGCTTCGTGCCGCGCCTCCAGCCTTTTCATCTGCTCTGCGTACCCGGTCATATAGAGAACATGCAGTTGCGGATTCTCCAGGCGAAGCCGCGCCGCTAGCTTCGGCCCTGTTTCTCCCGGAAGGATCACATCGGTGAAGAGCAGGTCCATACCATCTCCAACTTCTTGATAGAGACGGAAGGCTTCTGCGGCGCTCCGCACCGCAACCACGCTGAATCCCGCGCCTCGCAGTACTTCGCGAGTCACCTCCCTCACGAAGCTTTCATCTTCGACCAGCAGAATCGTCGGCCGGAGCGCAGGCTCCTCCGCGAAGTCGCCAGTCGACCTGCTCGCCGGTTCTACCAGATGGATTGCTGATGCCCGTTCTACGCGCTCTCGGGTCTCCGTTGGATGGCAAAGGCGGCTACTCATGATCTGCTCTTCTCTCTCGCATAGAAGCAGATTCATTGCCGTTCTGAAGATCAGCGAATGCCGCAGCAGAATGTTGAAAATACGCAGCTTGGAGGGTGGAGATCGGTCGAGCCTCAAAACGAGATTCTGAAACCATCATTTCGGGAATCACATTCAGGAAAGCGGCCCAAAGCGGCCCACTCTGCTTTGGCTCTTCATTTATTTCGGACTGGTAAGGACTGTGCCGTAAGGATCGAGTTCTATTTTTCGCGTGCCAGCGGGCGTGGCCAGCCGGAACGACGACTCTTGGCCATCGGCAAAAACCCGGCCAAGCAGCACAGATTGTTTTCCGCCGATCGTCGCGTACACAGGTACCGACGTGACCAGGTCTTCCGGCGCATCTTTTTGCAGGATGGTGCCGATCACGGTCGCTGCTGCACCCTTGGGAGTGATCTTCACCGATTTCAATTCCAGCTTCGGCAGCGAGATGCCGTTGATCCACCCATCGAGAAACCAGTCGAGCGAACTCTTTCCCTCGTAGCGGAGCGACGCCGGCATTTCCGACGCGAAAACATCCATCATCTCTTGGGTGCTGATTGCCTTTCCTTCGTACTGCTGCCTAAGTTTTCTCAGCGCCCGCACGAAAGGCTCATCTATGTTCGCCGTTCCCTGTTTTTCTGGCTTCGTGGCATCTTTCATCATGGTGCGCAGCATGTGAAACAGCCAGGTGCTGCGGCCGTAACTGATCGCCTCGTAGGCCTCTGGAAAGTTTGACGAAAGCAATCGTGTGCCCAGCGTCACTGGCCCAGCCTCCATCGGCGCCAATCCGTCCTTGTTCTTCTCGACCAGATCTTCACGGTATTTTTCCATTACTTGCCGGAAGCCAATAGGATTTTTTTCCTGCAACATCATCAGCGCGCAATAGTTCGCCAATCCCTCGGAGATCCATTGATCGCGATAGCTCTTCCACATCACCAGGTCGCCCCACCACTGGTGCGCGGCTTCATGTGCAGGAATGGATTGCTGGAGCAGGATTCGGTAGGGCGCAAAATGCAACTCTTGCCGCTGCTCATTGCTCAGAAAGGCATATGACGATAAGAAAATCAGCCCGGGCCAGCCCTGGCTGTCACGGCCCGGCATTTGCGTCAAAGCAAGCTGGCTATAGGGAAATGGGCCAAAGCGGTCGGAGAAATATTGGATCGCTCGGGCCGCCGTCTCGCCCACTGTAATTTCATTCTGTGCCGGTGAAGGACGCGGCGCAATAACCACCTGCGGCGGACGCATCGCGGCCGGGTCGGATGGGCTGGGATCGATTACCTGTATCCGCGGACTTGGGAAATCCCGCTCCATTCCCTGTGTTGCGTAAGTTTCGACTACTACATTTCCAGCGCGCGTCGTAGCCTCGCGATATTTCCCCAAATTAAATCCAGCCAATGGAATTGGGCGTTCCGAAACCCAGCGTGAAATCTGCACACCATTGGCGGGACTCACTGAGCGCCCCGGTGCCAGCCCCGCCGGTTTTCCGGTTGCGACCAATGTCCAGCCCTCCGGATAACTGAACTGCAAGTCGAAGTCCGCCATCTCCAGACCGCGGTTCGGATACCAGGTGCCGCGTGCTCCTACATAAAGCAAGCCGCTTCCAGCTTCTGCCAACACTTCTCCCCCATAAACAAATTCCAGCGAAAGCGCCTCGCCGATCTTTGGCGTATCCGGCAAAACGACTGCCACGAAATCGTTCCCTTGCCGCGCAAGCTGTGTCCCTTCCAAGGACGGATTGTGAATGTACTCCACCGGCTGATTGTTCAACTTCACGCTTTCCACTTGCAGCGCCCGCGACAATTCGAAGAGCAAAATGCGCGATCCGCTTTCGCGCACGACGCATTCGAGTTGAGCTCGCGCATGGATCTGCTTTGGAGGAACGACCTCGGTCGTGATCGTATATCGCTGGGTTGCGATTCGTCCGTGTCGTTGTTTTTCTCGCGTCACTGGCGCGCGGTCGCGGCTCGATCGCGCTTCGGACGGTGAAAATGACGTCCAGACATCGTAGAAATTCTCGCCGTTCTCCGCCGCCTTCGCCTGCCCGGCCTGCACCTGCTCGGCCGCTGTTGAATCGAAGTACACGTCGAACACTCCCAGCTTCGATCCCTGCAACCGTGCATGCAAGAAATGATCAGAGGATGTGTCCAACTCGGAATTCGCCTTTCCGTCGCTCGTCGGCAGCATCTGGCTGAACGTTGAAAGCAGCCGCATGGCATCGCCAGCAGCCATGTTCCTGGCCGAAGATTGCCAGCGATCCACGAACTCCTGCTTGTTTTCAATTGCTCGCAGGTCAGGGCGCAATTCATTCATCGCGTCGTCGTTGAAGCGGAAATACGCAGTTTCAAAGCGCTCTTCCAGAATCGCCATTCCCGTGAATAGCGCCATGGACCTGCGTTCCACTTCGTTCGGAGGCGGCAGCAGGATCTCGCCGTAACCTTCGAAAAATGCGCCGGTGACGTGGCCCATCACATCTTGCGTAAAACCGATCGTTCCATCCTCCAACGTGATCTGGATCGCCGAGCGGTTGAGCGATGCCCCTCGCACCTGATAGACACGAGAGGAATCAAGCCCAACCTTTCCAAGTTGCAGATAGAGTTCCTCTGCCGGCTTGTTCGTTGGGCTGTCCGCCGCCGCGTTCCGCGCGGGCCACACGCAGAATGTAAGACAAATCGCTACGATGCATACCACCTTTGACTTCTTCCGAGGCGATCTCAGCAACGGCTTCGGGCAGGGCAGGACTTCAGCCGGGCAGCTCAGAGCCCTGCAGGAGGAGGGCTTCTTAGCTCGCGAAAAAACTCGTTCAATTTGAAAGGTGGCGGCTTTAAGCCGGGACATAGGTCGGACGCAATCAACATCGGGCTTAGCCGCTGAGGCATGTTCGCGCGGCGCAAGAGAGTTTTTCAGCAAACTGTTCAGTCCGCGCTTGTTCAGTCGGTTCATCGTGAGACTGCTTCTAGTACCTTCGTCACGTGAGTCGATGATTCCACGTTGTTAGAATGCGCCTGAATGCGCCTTCGTGTCACTTTCCTCGCCTTATTGCTTGCCCCTGCCCTGTCCGGAGCCTGGGCCGACACGATTCATCTCAAGAATGGTCGTACCATAGTCGCCGATCGGGTCCGCGAAAATGGCAACCGCTACGAATATGAAATCGGCGAAGACACGTACGCCATTCCAAAATCCTCAGTAGACCGCGTCGAAGCGGGCGGATTTGCCGCCAACAGCAGCGGCGGAGGAAGCGCAACGGCCCTCCCCACTTTTGCACCCTCCGACAGTCTCGCGAACGAGGGCGATCTCGTCGGCAAGATAATCAAAGAGGGAAGAGTTGACGCCGACGGCCTCGCCATTCTCGAAAACAAAGGCAGCGCCGAGCTGGCCGCGACCGCCGACTTCATCGCCGGAAAATTCGAATTCGAGCACGGCAACATCGCGCAATCCCGCCAGTACTTCGAGAGCGCGCTTCGCTTCCAGCCCTCGAACTCGACGATCCTTATTTATTATTCAGCTCTTCTCGTACGTACCGGAAACGCCAGCCAGGCCCTGCAGTATGCCCAGCGCGCCGTGCAGTCAAGGCCCGATTCCGCCGACGCTTACACCATGCTTGGTTACGCTCAATTCTCCTCGGACCACACCAAAGACGCCGTTGTTTCGTGGAAGCGCTCTCTTGATCTTCGTCCGGACAGCAAGGTTCAGCACCTTCTGGCGAAGGCTCAACGCGAACAAAATGTCGAATCGAATTTCTCGGAAGGCGAGAGCAGTCACTTTGTTCTGCACTACGAAGGCCGCCAGACATCCGATGCCTTGCGCAGCCAGATTCTGGCCGCGCTCGAATCCGACTACGACGATCTCGTCCGCGACCTCGGCACGCCACCCCGCGACAACATCCTCGTCACGCTCTACACGGAGCAGGCGTTCTTCGACGTGACCAACGCGCCCAGTTGGTCGGGTGCAATCAACGATGGAAAGCTGCGCATCCCCGTGAATGGCCTGAGTTCCATGACGCCCGAATTGGCGCACGTTCTGAAGCACGAACTGGCGCATTCCTTCATCACGCAGCTCTCGGGTGGCCGCTGCCCGATGTGGCTGCACGAAGGCATCGCGCAGTTTGTCGAACCCCGCAGCCTCAACGGGGAAGGACATCAACTTTCGCAACTTTTTAAAGCCCAACACAACATTCCACTCAATGTCCTTGAGGGAAGCTTCATGAGCTTCAATGGAGTTCAGGCCTACGTCGCCTACGGTGAATCGCTCGCCGCCGTTTCCTACATCAACGACAGCTACGGCATGAGCGATATTCAGCGAATTCTCGAGCGCCTCAGCCAGGGCAACTCGACCGAAGCCGCACTGCGCGCCACGATCCACTCCGATTACGGACAACTCGAGTCCGATCTCGGCCGCTACCTGGCCGACAAGTACGGCGAGTAAGAAAAAAGTGAAGCGTTATCTGCTGTTTGCCCGTCTACTACTCCTGTGCTAGCTTCGCCATGAACCTCCCACGCATGCATTCGCTCTTTCATCGTCGTGAATCTGAATCGGCGCCGGTTGTCGAGCCAGTCCCAACGGTCTTTCCCAGGATCGAAGGCGCAGATATCGCTGCTGTTTTCTCAGGTAAACGCATGGCCGGAGATTTCTACGACTCCATCCGCGTAAGCCCCGAACGCGTCCTCATCGGCTTGCTCGACATCGCCGGTCCCCGCAAAGCCAACCGTAACCTTCTGACCATCGCGCAGAACATCTTCCGTACCGCGGGAGCCGAATTATTCGCGGGCCCCGATATCAACGAAGCCGACGCCATGACCGAGTTGAGCCTGCACATTAATCGCGGGCTCATCGAAGCGGAGGCGCATGTGCACTCCTGCCCGGCCTTCATCGCCTGCTATCACGAGAAATTCGGGACTCTCTGTTACACCAACGCCGGCCACACGCCCGGCCTTGTCCGCGACGCCAGGGGAGTCGTGGAACTCGATTCGACCGGACTTCCTCTCGGTTTGTTCTCTCACACTACCGCTGACGCGCGAATTGTAGCCCTGGAAAAAGGCGCCGTCCTGCTGCTGGTCTCGCGCGGAGTTGTCGCCTGCGAACGGAACCATGGCAATTCCGACGAATTCGGCCTTGATCGCGTCAACCAAACATTTCAGAATGCCACGGCCGTCGATGCGAAGAGCCTCTGCACCTCAGTCCTCAACGCCGCCGCTGAGTTTACTTGTGCCGGCCCTCCGTCCGACGACCGCACTGCCCTGGCTCTTGCCCGTACGGCCTGATTCCCCGGCCAACTCCTCTTTCTTTCGCCGCGTCCAGGGATAAGAGCCCCGTGGTGCGCTTGAAGGAGTAAAATAAATCTCGGTCCAAGCCACCGTTTCCCGCGAACTCAGCGGCGTGTAAGCGAATCTAGACTAAGCGTGGCGGACGAATACTTTATGAAACGACTTTCCCTGATTCTGATCGGTTTGACGTGCCTGCCTGTTTTTACCGATGGCCAGGTCGTGGAAGAAATCATTGCCCGGGTCAACAACCAAATCATCACCCGTTCGGAGTACGCGCGCAGCAAAGACCAGCTTCGCGACGAGGCCAAGACTCAGGACCCCAACAACGCCGACAAGACTTACGAGGAGAAGGAAAAAGACGTTCTTCGCGATCTGATTGACCAACAGCTTCTGCTCGAAAAGGGCAAAGATCTTGGCATCACTGGCGACACGGACCTGATCAAGCAGCTTGACCAGATGCGCAAAGACATGAAGCTAGACTCCATGGAAGCGCTCGAAAAAGAGGCCGAGAAGCAGGGTGTTTCCTGGGAAGACTTCAAGCAGCAGCAAAAGAACCAGATCATCACCCGCAAGGTGATCGGCGAAGAAGTCGGCGGCCACCTTTCGCTCAACAAGGAAGACGAGCAGAAGTTCTACGACGAGCATAAGGAACAGATGGCACAGCCGGAATCCATTCGCCTGAGCGAGATCCTGGTTGCGCCCAAAACCACAGAGGCCAAACCTGCGGATGATCCCAATGCCGCCCCCGCTGACCCAGCCGCCAAGGCCGCAGCGGATGCCGCTAAGCAGGCAGCGGATGCCGCAGCCCTCAGTGCCGCCGAAGCCAAAGCGAATGACCTGCTAAAGCAGATCAAAGGCGGCGCAAACTTCGAAGATGTCGCCAAGAAGTCTTCTGATGGCCCCTCAGCTGCTGACGGCGGAGCGCTCGGCATGTTCAAGCGGGGCCAACTCGCAAAAGAACTTGAGGACAAAACCTTCGCCATGAAATCCGGCGAGGTCACCGATGTCATCCGCACCAAGCAGGGTTTCGTCATCCTCAAAGTGCTCGATCACCAGATGGCCGGCATCCCTCCTTTAAAAGAGGTGCAGGAGAAGATTGACAACGAACTCTACTATCAGAAGTTGCAGCCGGCGCTTCGTACCTATCTCACCAAGCTGCGCGAAGATAACTGGGTTGACGTTAGGCCGGGATACGTGGACAGCGGCGCCAGCCCCAATGAGACCAAGCCCGTAGAAACCTCGTCGGCAAAAGAATCTGACGCCAAGAAACTTAACAAAAAGAAGCACAAAAAGTTCGGAATTCTCTAGGGCGCCTGTTGTAGGGGAGAGGCGGACGCGCTCGTCCGCCCAACCGCGGAACGAGTCGCCCGGAACTTTCAAAGCCGCGCCAACAAGCGCGCGCCAACCATCGTCCGCGACAATCATGGAAAGGCCGGCGACTTCGAACAGTGCCGCTTGAACTGCCTTGAAATGGACAGGCGTTAGTCCCATTTGTTTTATACTCACTCCATCGGATGAAAGACTTCTACATCTGCGACTGCGCGCGCCACGAAAACAAGGTCATCACTTCCACCTTCGTCGTCGTTGCCAAACAGATCAAGCCCAAGAAAACCGGCGAGCCCTATCTCGCTCTCACCGTCGGCGATCGCAGCGGACAACTCGAAGCCAAGATGTGGGACAACGTCGAAGAAGTCCTCGAGGCCTTCGAGCAAGACGACTTCATTAAGACGAAGGGGCTGATCAACAAATACAAGCAGCGCTTTCAGCTGACGATCCACAAAGTGCGCAAGCTGGGTGAGTCGGAAATCGAATTTGACGACTACCTGCCGAAGACCACAAAAGACATCGATCAACTCTGGCAGACTCTCTCTGGGTTTGTCACCGGCTTCGAGAACCCGCATCTGAAGGCTCTCGTACAAGCCTTCATGGCCGATCCCGAAATCTCTGCCGCCTACCGCAATGCTCCCGCGGCCAAGACGTTGCATCACGCCTACATCGGCGGGCTTCTCGACCACGTCGTTTCGTTGTTCCGCTCCTGCGACCTGATGTGCAAGAACTATCCCCAGATCAATCGCGATCTTCTGCTCACCGGCGCATTCTTCCACGATATCGGCAAGATCCACGAGCTCACCTACAACCGGTCATTTTCTTATACGACCAAAGGCCAGTTGCTCGGCCACATGATCATTGAACTGGAGATGTTGCAGGCGAAGCTTGCACATCTGCCGGGATTCCCCGACGAACTCAAGACCATGATCGAGCACCTCATCATCAGCCATCATGGGCAGTACGACTTCGGTTCACCGAAGCTGCCCATGTTTCCGGAGGCCCTGGTGCTGCACTATCTCGACGATCTCGACTCGAAGATGGAAGCCATGCGGGCCCATTTCGAGCGCGAAGCCAGCCTCGACGGCCCTTGGACCAGCTACAACGCTTCGCTCGGCCGCCCGCTCCTGAATACTGAAAAATTCCTCGCGCCGAAAACCTCGGCACGGGCAGGAGACGCGGTTGAGGCGCGCGCTGAGGGCTCTCCTGTAGAAAACCTCAGCGCCGAAGCTCCACTCTCGGAAGAGAAATCCGAACCGGTTACGGCACTACCCGGACGCGAACTCGCGAAAGAATAATCCATGCGACGTTTGCACCAGAGGCATGGCCCCCGGGTTGCGATAAAGGCTTCGTTTCGGGCGCGGCTTCAGCGGTAGTTCCCGCTCTGCATTTTATGAACTCTGCCGCCATACGCTAACCTAACATTGCAGCTATGCTCGACTTCAATCGCTACGAAATTCTCACCTTCGACTGTTACGGGACGCTCATCAACTGGGAGGCCGGAATCCTCTCAGTGCTTCATCGCATCCTTTCCGCCCACGGCAAGAGTGTCGACGATGCAACCTTGCTGCAACTCTACGGTGACTTCGAGCAGCGCACCGAACAGCCCCCGTTCCGGTCATATCGCGAAGTGCTGAAATCCGTTGTCCGCCAAATGGGCGCCCATCTCGGATTTACTCCGACCGCTGCGGAAGAACGCTCCTTGCCCGATTCGCTTGCCACGTGGGAACCTTGGGCAGACACGCCTGCCGCGCTTCGCCGCCTCAAGACGCGCTTTCGCCTCGCTATCCTTTCAAATATTGACGATGATCTATTTGCCGCCAACCGTCCACAACTCGGGGTGGAGTTCGACGAAGTCGTGACAGCGCAGCAGGCCCAGGCATACAAGCCTTCGCTGAAACTTTTCGATCTCGCGCTCTCGCGTATCAAGGTGCCCGCTCACCGCGTCTTGCACGTGGGCCAAAGCATCTATCACGATGTGGCTCCGGCCCGAGCCCTCGGCCTCGCTACGGTTTGGCTCAATCGCCCATCGGCAAGGCCGGGCGTAGGCGCGGTAAAGGCCGTAGATGGCAAGCCCGACCTGACAGTCACAAGTTTGGAAGAATTGGCTACCATGGCAACGAAGAGCTAGAATGCGCTGCCTGCCCGAAGGAACTTTCTTTGGAATGGAATTGTCTTTGCGACGACCAAAGTCGAACGCCGGCGACTAACGATCGGCTAAAAATTCACCGGCAGCTTCACCACTCTCTTCTGAATCGCCCACATCACCAGCTCTGCCTTATTGTGAATTCCCAGCTTTCGCATCAGGTTAAATTTGTGCGCGTCCACGGTCTTCATGCTGAGGCCCAACGCTTCGGCTGCCGATCGCACGGTTCGTCCCTCTGCGAGCAACTTCAGCACCTGCCGCTCGCGTGAAGTCAGCAGGCGTTGTCGTGGCAAAAGTTCCTCGGAAGGCCACTCCGTCAGCGTGCTGCGCCGTACTTTGCGGCTCGGGGCTTCATGCGAAGAAGCTGCTCGCCTAACCATCTCCAGGAACTCGGCGACCGAAGTCTGCCGCATCACATATCCCGTTTGATGGGCGGACGCACGGTCCTCTTCACCCTCGTCGTCGTGCGCCGTCAGAAATACCACCTTGCTGTGAGGCGATTCCTTCAGGATCATTCGTTCCGCTTGCTCGGGGTCGCACTCGAACATATGAACGTCGGCGATCACCACCTTGGGACGATGCTCAAAAATCGTGCGCATCGCTTCCGCCGCGCTTCCCGCTTCCGACACGATTGTGATGTCGGGAGCGTCGTCGATCAGGCAGCGCAGCGCCTGGCGCAGGAGAACGTGATCGTGCACCAGCACGCAACGGATTGTCTCTTCCTTATGCATGGGAGCATGGGGACCCACAGATTCTCCTTCGTGTCTGCCGGAAAATGAGATACGGGTTGCGGGAGCCCAGGAACACTAGAACTTGTTATTGTACATACGCGCGTAGTGGGTTCGGCCAAAATCAGCACAACGCTACGCTTTCTAAAAGTGAAAACGCCTTCACACGGGAGCATTTCTTTGCGGCCACGCAGCAGTCCACCCGCGTCAAAGCATTTGCGCGAACGTCGGAACCATTGCCGTATTCCAAGGCCTCTCGAACAATGCGAGCATCGAGCTAAGTGCGCGTTGATCTAAGTGGAAAGCGGTGCGCCGCGTCATTCGCTCTCAAAAGACAGGCTTTAGCCCCCGTCTCAGGTACAATCGAACATTTATGTTGCGCTACTTCACCGCAGGAGAATCTCACGGCGAAGCCCTTGTCGCCTTTCTCTCCGGCATGCCCGCCGGGTTGAAAATCGACCAGGCGTTTCTTGACCGCGAACTCTGGCGCCGCCAGCAGGGCTACGGCCGAGGCGGACGCATGAAGATCGAGCGCGACACCGCCCACATTCTATCCGGAGTGCGCCACGGACATACCATTGGTTCTCCTATATCAATTCAATTGGAGAACCGCGACTGGAAAAACTGGCAGGAGTCGCTTCCCGTGGGCGATGGCGACCCAGCCAAGCACAAACGCGTCGCCTCTCCCCGCCCCGGCCACGCCGATCTCGCCGGAGCCCTGAAGTACAACTTTCCCGAAGCGCGCTACATTCTTGAGCGCGCCTCCGCTCGCGAATCCGCAGCCCGTGTCGCCATCGGAGCCGTCGCCAAGCTATTCCTCCGCGAACTCGGCATCGAGGTTCTGAGCCATGTGATCACTACGGGCGCCATCAGTCTTCAACAAGAGGTCGCATGGGAAAATATCCGCGCTCTTCACGCTAAAGAAGAAGTTCTGCTCAACTGCGCCGACCCAGAAGCCGAGCAGCGCATGAAGGAAGAAGTCGACAAAGTTCTCAAGGCCGGAGATTCCCTCGGGGGAGTCTTCGAAGTAATCGGCCACGGTGTCCCTCCCGGCCTCGGCACCTTTGCCCAGTGGGACGATCGTCTAGACGCCCAACTTGCCGCCGCGGTCATGTCACTGCAAGCAGTCAAGGCCGTCGAGATTGGCGCCGGCGTCGCCGCCGCATTCAGTCCAGGCTCGCAGGTGCACGATGAGATTGGCTACACTGCCCAATCTGGCTTCACCGAATTTTCGCGAACGCACAACAATGCCGGAGGAATCGAAGGCGGCATTTCAAACGGCGAGGAAATTCGCGTGCGCGGATATCTGAAACCGATCTCGACGTTGCGTCGTCCCTTACAATCGGTGGACTTCTCGACGCGCGAACCGGTGAAAGCAGCCTACGAACGCTCCGATGTCTGCGTCGTCCCGGCCGCTGGAGTCGCCGCGGAAGCCATGGTGGCCCTGACCCTCGCGCGCAGCGCTTTGGAAAAATTCGGTGGGGATTCGATGACTGAGACTCTGCGTAACTACGAGGGATACCGCCAGCAACTCAAGAATTTTTAGTGGTCGCGTGAGGCTCCAGGCGGGAATGCTAAATTGCTATCTAACACTTGCGATCTAATAGCCAATTGCTCGACAGCTCCAAGCTCATAGGTGGAAGTTAGTCGCTAGAAGCTGATAATGATCTATCCCATCGTAAAATTCGGTAATCCAGTCCTTGAAAAACCCGCGGAGAAGGTCACCGTCTTCGACGATGAATTGCAGAAGCTCATCGAAGACATGTTCGAGTCCATGTACGCGGCGCATGGAGTCGGACTCGCCGCGCCCCAAATCGGCATCAGCCGCCGGATCGCCGTCATTGACGTGACCTTCAAGGAAGATCCCAAGGCCAAGCTCGTCCTGATTAATCCCGAGATCATTCACACCGAAGGCAAACACAGCCAGAGCGAGGGATGCCTCAGCATTCCGGAGTTCCGCGAGAACGTTTCCCGCCCGAGCAAAGTCACCGTCCGGGCCCAGGACGGTCACGGCAAAGTCTACGAAAAAACCGGAGAAGAACTTCTGGCCCGCGCCTTCCTCCACGAGACCGATCATCTGAACGGCAAGCTCTACATCAGTCATCTCAGCGCACTCAAGCGCGACTTCATCAAGCGCAAGATCCGCAAACTGATCAAAGCGGGAGAGTGGTAGGAATGAGTAATTGTGTAATTCGGTGATTGTGTAATTGGAACGAATCATGCGGGGACAGCCGCCCTCGGGTGTTTCCGGTCGAGCGAAGCTCGAAGGCTTTGCGGATTCCAATTACTCAATTTCCAAATTTCCCAATTACTCAATTTCTCCCATGGATCTCATCTTCTGCGGTACGCCGCGCTTTGCCGTTCCGTCGCTCGAAAAAGTCGCAGCGTCTGGCCATTGCATCCATCTCGTCGTCACTCAGCCGGATCGTCCCAAAGGACGCGGCCTCGAACTCGTCGCCTCCCCAGTCAAAGAATCTGCGCGGAAGCTGAATCTCCCAATCACCCAGCCCGACCGCATCAAGAACAACGAAGACTTCCGCGCGCAACTCACCGCGATCAAGCCCGATGCCATTGTCGTAGTCGGCTATGGACGCATTGTCCCGCAATGGATGCTCGATCTTCCGCCTCTCGGCAACATCAACCTTCACGCTTCGCTGCTGCCGAAATATCGAGGTGCAGCCCCGGTCCAATGGGCCATCGCCAACGGCGAAACCCTCACCGGCAACACCACTATGCGCATCGACGCCGGACTGGACACCGGGGACGTCCTGCTTCAACAAGAACTTGCGATCGATTCGGAAGATACTGCGGTAACGCTAGCCCCTCGTCTCGCCACAATGGGCGCCGATCTTCTAGTCGAAACTCTTCGCGGACTGCAAGCCGGAACTATTCACCCGCGCCCGCAGGACAACTCGCAGTCGAGCCTGGCGCCCATCCTGAAAAAACAGGATGGCCTTGCGGATTTTTCCCGCTCCGCCTCCGACATAGTTAATCGCATCCGGGGCTTTCAACCTTGGCCCGGCGTCTACACAAAATTCCGCGGCAAGAATTTGCAAATCCTGAAGGCAAATGCCATAGCTGAATCGGTCCCAGCGGCTGAACTCCGCGCGATCAACGGCCGGCTTCTTGTCGGCTGCGCACAAGACACAGCACTCGAAATCCTCGAACTCCAACTCGAAGGCAAAAAGCGCACCGCGGCCCGCGACTTCCTCCAGGGCTACCGCCTGGCTCTAGGCGAAAAATTGGGCTCCGACTAGGCCCATGTGGGGACAGCTGCCTCAACTGTCCCACAGGCGAAGCCCGCGTTCTTTGCCGATAGCACCAGAAACCTGCGGTCCGGATGGCCCGATCCCCCACCATCCTGCATACTGATCACTTGAGTCGCCCGCCCAAACGCTCGAGTTCCGTCTCGCCCGCGCGCGGCGCTGCTTTCGACATCCTGCTTCGCGTCGATCGGGAATCTTCTTACGCCAGCGAACTCCTGCACGCCGCAACTTATGAGCATCTTTCTAGTGCCGACCACGCGCTGGCCACCGAACTCGTTATGGGCGTTCTTCGGTGGCGTTCCCGCCTGGACGACGACATTCAGCAAGCCTCGAAACAATCGCTCGCAAAGCTCGACCTCGAAGTTCTGATCGCTCTTCGCCTGGGTCTCTATCAATTCCGCTGGCTCGACCGCGTCCCGCATCACGCTGCCTTGAATGAAAGCGTCGAACTCGTGAAGCGCGCCCGCAAACAATCGGCCGCTCCATTCGTCAACGCGGTCCTTCGCAAGCTGTCGGTGGCACAAAGCAACTCAAATCGCGAAGCAAAGTTTTCTTCTCCGGAAGAAATCGCTTCTGCATACTCTCATCCTTCATGGATCGTCGAACGTTGGATTCGCCAATACGGACTAGACTCGGCCGGGCAAATCTGCATTCATAACCAGTCCCCGCCGCCCACCAGCATCCGCATTCGCGACAAAAAGTTCATCGCCGGCGGGATCACTCTAGCTCCGGGCGCGCTCCTCGCCTCTGCATTTCTCGCTCAATCCGGAGACATCACCAAGACCCAAGCATTCCGCACCGGCCAGATCACGATTCAGGACGAGGCCTCGCAACTCGTT